>CBIHOX010000003.1:0-102727 GCA_966211685.1 uncultured Pseudoduganella sp. | reverse complement strand
CCAAGGACGTGCAGATCATTGAAATGGCGCCGCCCGACATGCCGGCCGCGCTGTACGCCAACGCGGTCGATGCATATTGCACCGGCGAGCCGTTCGGCGCCGCCGCGCAGCGCGCCGGCTATGCGCGGCCGCTGTCGATGACGCGCGATGAATGGCGTAATTACATATGCTGCGTGCTTACCGTGCGCGAGGAATTGATCAAGTCGGACCGGCCGCTGGTCCAGGACCTGGTCAACCACGTGCAGGCGGCCGGCAACTGGCTCGACGCCGCGCCCGCCAACCGCGCCCGCGCCGCGACCATCGCGGCCGGCCGCAAGTTCTTCAACCAGGACCCGAAAGTCATCCAGTTCGTCATGGAAAACCCGGCCGACCGCGTCACCTATGGCGACTTGCGCATGATCCGCGCGGAATTCGACGAATTGATGAATTTGTCGATCGAGGCGGGCACCTTGAAACGCCCAGTGCCGTTTGAACAGTACGTGGACGAGAGCTTCGTCAAGTCCATCAAGCCGGTGCCGATCACGGTATGAAGTCCGCCATGTTGCGCGCACTGCCGCTGTTGCCGCAGCTGCTACTGTTGCCGCTGCTGGCCGGCGGCAGCCTGGCGCACGCCGCCGGCAAGCTCAAATCCGGCACCTTCGAACCGCCGCGCATGGCGCCTGCCATCGTGCAGCAGGCAGCCGACGGCAAGGCGTTTTCACTGGAAAAACTGCGCGGCAAAGTGGTGGTGCTGGAATTCGGCTACACCAGTTGCGCCGACGTGTGCCCGGTATCGCTGGCGCTGCTGAAGCAGGCGCGCGAACGCCTGGGACCGTTGCGCGACAAATTGCAGGTGGTGTTCGTGACGGTCGACCCCGAGCGCGATACGCCTTCCCGGCTCAAGGCTTACCTGGCGCAGTTCGACCCGACCTTCATCGGCCTGACCGGGGGCACGGACCAGATGGCGGCGATCCGCAAGGCTTATGGCATCGCCGCCACGAAAAAAATGGTGGACGGCAGCAAGGATGACTATACGATGGGCCATTCGTCGTACCTGTATTTCATCGACCCGCAAGGCAGGCTGCGGGCGCTGATGCCGTTTGGACGGCCCGCCGACGATATCGTGCACGACGTGACGCTGCTGGTGCAGGGCCAATGACGCGCCGCGCATGGGCAACCGCGGCATCCGTGCTGCTGCTGGCCGCCGCCGGCTGCGCCGCGTGGGCCGCTTATGCGCCGATCGTGCCGGTGTCGCGCGACGCGCTGTTTGAAATACCGAAAGGCACGTGGCAGCGCCGCATGGCGGGCGACAAGACCGAGATTTTACCCGACACCATCACGCTGGTGCTGGGCGTGAACGACGTGCTGTTGCTGCGCAACAGCGATACCGTACCGCAGATTTTTGGCCCGGTGCTGATCATGCCGGGCCAGGATTTCCGCCTGCCGTTCGAGCAGGCGGCCGAATACCCGTTTGCCTGCACGGCGCATGCCAGCGGCCAGATGACGGTGGTGGTGCGACCCACCCCGCAGGCCGGCTGGCGGCGCCTGCAATGGCGGGTGCAATCCCTGTTGAAGCGAGCGTAATGAAACTGAACAAGATATGGCCGCCGCTGGCGGTCCTGGGCGTGGTGGTGGCGGTCTGGTGGTGGGCGGTACTGGCGACCGAGAGCCTGATTTTCCCGACCCCGGCGCAGGTGGTGACGGGGGCGCTGGAACTGGTGGAAGACGGCACCCTGGTGGAACACATCAGCGCTTCGCTCGGGCGGGTCGGCGCCGGGTTCGGGCTGGCCGTGCTGGTGGCTATTCCCATGGGCCTGTGGATGGGCCGGGTCGACGGGGCCTTCGTGACATTCAATCCCATCATCCAGATCCTGCGCCCGATATCGCCGATCGCGTGGATACCGGTGGCGATTTTGTGGTTTGGCGTGGGCAACGCGTCGCCTGTGTTCCTGATCTTTATCGCATCGGTGTTCCCGATGATCGTGCAGACCGCGGCCGGCGTGCACACCATTGAAAAACGCTACCTGCGCGCGGCGGAAAACTTCGGCGTCCCACGCGCCAAGCTGTTCCGCCAGGTCATCGTGCCGGCCGTGCTGCCGGAAATGATCGTCGGCATGCGCATTGCGCTGGGCGTGGCGTGGCTGGTGGTGGTGGCGGCGGAAATGATCGCGCTGCGCTCGGGGCTCGGCTACCTGATCATCGATTCGCGCAACGCCGGCAACCGCTATGACCTCGTGATCGCGGGCATGATCATCATCGGCCTGATCGGGCTGGCGCTCGATGGCCTGATGCGCCTGCTGGAACAATTGAAAATCGTAAGGTGGCGCTATGGACGCTGACGTGAAAATTTCCGTCAACCAGGTGCGTAAGCACTTCAATGCCTTGCCGGTGGTCGATGGCGTCGACTTCACGGTGGCCGATGGCGAATTCGTGGCCATCGTCGGCCCGTCCGGCTGCGGCAAATCCACGCTGATGAAAATCGTGGCCGGCTTCGAGAAGCCGGACCAGGGCGCGGTGCTGATCGATGGCGCGCCGCTGCTCAAGCCCGGTCCGAAAGGCATCGTGATTTCGCAGCATGGCTCGGTATTCCCGTGGCTGACCGTGCAGCAAAACCTGATGTTCGGCCTGAACAGCGGCAGCGACAGTGAAAAAGCCGCGCTGGCCGACCACTATGCCGACATGGTGGGGCTGAAAGGGTTTGAAAACGCGTATCCGCATGAATTGTCGGGCGGTATGCTCAAGCGCGCGGAAATCGCCCGGGCGCTGGTGGTGAAGCCTGAAATCCTGTACATGGACGAACCGTTTTCCGCCCTCGATGCGCTGATGAACTTAAAGATGCGCAACGAATTGCTGCGCGTGCTGCAGGAAGAGCGCCATACCGTGCTGCTGATTACGCACGATGTGGAAGAGGCGCTGTACCTGGCGGACCGCATCCTGGTGCTGTCGCCGCGCCCGACGCGGATACAGGCAAGTTTCCAGGTGACGCACGCACATCCGCGCAAGCTGTCGCACCCGGACTTGCTGCGGTTGAAGGATGACATCCTGGCGCAGCTGGGACTGTGACGGCCGATTGCATGCAATCCGCCCGCCGCCGTCACTTACCGCATAATTCCGCGCGCTTCGCGGGTGAACGCAGTACCTGGTCCACGTAATACGCCAGCGCGGCTTCGGTGTATGTCGGGTCCGGATGCATGGCGACAAACGAAGCGCCACGCTGCATCCAGGTGGCGACGCAGGCCGATGTGGGCTGGTCCGATTCGGCGCACGCGGTGAACGAGTCGAACGCCTGGCGGTACGTGGAAAACGCCGCATGGTCCATCGGCTTGCCGTGGCCCGGCACCAGGGTCTGGAAGTCCAGCCGGTCGATTTCGGCCAGCGCGTGGCGCCAGCCGTCGGCGCAGCCGGTATCGAAGAACGGCAGGGGCGCCACCACCAGGTCGCCGGCAACCACGGTCTTGCTGGCGGGATCGTGCACCCAGACGTCGCCCTCGGTGGCCGCATATTTTGCCAGGTGCAGCCGCAGCGTGCGCGTACCCAATGGCAGCGCCACCGGCCCTGCCACCGGCTGGTCGGGAACCAGGTTGGCCGGGTCGCCGATGGCGTCCAGGTACAGCCGCGTATCGGTCTTGGCCGGTTCCGGCACGGCGGGATCCTCGAGCCGCGCCCGGGCCTGGTCGACATTTTTCACCAGGAAGCCTTTCAGCGCTCCTTCGACCGCCGTGCTGGCGTACAGCTTCGCGCCCGGGTATGCGGCGCGGATGCGCGCGTTGCCGGTCGCGTGGTCGAGATGCCAGTGCGTGTTGATGATGGCGGTGATGGGCTTGTTGCGCGTCCTGGCCGCCGCGATGATTTGATCGGTATGCGCGGGATGGCGGCCCGTATCGATGACCACCATGCCTTCCGGGCCTTCGAACACAATCGAATTGCCGTCCGGCTGCCTGTCGGCAGGGATGCTGCCCTCGATGAAAACGTAGGGCGCCTGGGCCGGGGCCGCCGTGGCCGCATGCATGCCCAGTATGGCCAGTATCCATGCCGCGACCGGCGCATGGACGTTCATGGCGTCAACAGGTCGCACTGCCGGAGGTCGGCCTGGGTAATCAGGGCGCCGGCCTGTTCCCTGAACAGGGCCAGGCTGCGCCCTTCGTTGTGGGCGTCGAGCGCATCGGCGCCGGCATACAGTTCAAACAGCACCACCGCGTTGGCCGGTTCTTGCGGCGCCATGATGTCGAATTGCAGGGTGCCGGGTTCCGTGGCCAGGCAGCGCTGTTGATGCGCAAACAGCGCTTCCATGAAGGCGGCTTTGGCTTCGGGCTGGAATTGAAGGGTGACGACGAGTGCGACTTTGCTCATGGGACTTTTTGTTAATTGTCAAATAGTCACGTCACTGTACCACATCCAGGGGGCGACTGGCATCGGATTGGACTGGCTCTGCATATCCATGCATCCCTGCGCCCGCAGTGGAGGTCATGCCGGCCCGCTGTGGTGATGACCGACAGTCGGTGTCTGGTAAACGCTACTGACATTAATTTGTTGTATTCAGTTAACGATGTTCTATGCCAAGATAGCTTGTGTCGTGTCCTGGAGTCTTCGCTGTGAAAAAGCTGTTCCAGTCCGCAGGTACCATGATCGGCAAGTGGAAATTGTCCCTGATCGCGCTGCCGGCATTCGGCATGGGATTGGCTGCGACGATCCTGGTTGCGTTGCTTGTCGCCCGCTACCAGCAAGCCCAGATTCTCAACGAATTTACCCGCGACACGGCGCGCGTCAGCGCGCAAACCGAAACCCGCTTGCGCGCCCACTTTGAGACCTTGCTCAGCATCAAAGGGCTGTTTGCCGCCAATGAAAATGTGGACCGCACGCAGTTCCGCAGCTTTCTCGACCAATTGGAGTTGCGCCGCACGCATCCCGGGTTCCAGGCAATCCAGTTCGTCCGCCATGTGCGGGGTGACCAGGCGGAGGCTTACGTGCGAGCGGTTCGCGACGACCGCAGCAGCGTGCCGCACGGCTATCCGCATTTCAATATCAGGCCCAATGTGGCCCGTCCCGACCACTACGTGATCGAATATACCGAGCCGCTGGAAGGCAATGAGAACGCGTTTGGCCTGGACCTGGCGTCGATGCCCTCCCACCTGACCGCGCTGGAGCTTGGGAGGGATACCGGCAAGCCGGTTGCCACCGAGCGGGTCAAGCTGGTTCAGGACCCGCTTGGGCAACCTGCTTTTGTCGCCCGCGTGCCGATCTACCGCTTCGGCATGCCGACCGATACCGTGGACCAGCGCCGCGCCGCTCTGTACGGTTTCGCGGCGACCGTGTACCGCGTGAATGACTTGATGAAAGAAGTCATCGACGCGCAGTTGGTGCCGCATATGCGTGTGCGCATACTCGACAAGGGGTATGCGGACGACAGCCGCGGTCCACGCCCCGGCACGATCATGTTCGACAGCAAGGAAGCATATGGCGGCGAGCTTGCGGGACAGGAACTGAGCACGTTACGGTCGCTGCGGGTGTTGACCGTAGGCCAAAGGCGGTGGGAGCTGGAGTTCACGGCCGTGGAGGGAGCGCGCTATGGGAGCACCTACTCGGCGATTGTCGGGATCATCCTGAGCGGAACCGTCATCAGCGCATTGATCACCGCGCTGCTGGTGGGCCTGGCCCGCCATCGCACACTGGCCGCCCGCCTGGACCGGGCTCTCCAGCAGCAGACGGCCATCGTGGACAATGCCACGGTCGGGATCGAAATGATCCGGAACCGCCGCATCGAAAGCTGCAACCTGGGCATGGCGGAAATGCTTGGCTACAGCGTCAGTGAACTGTGCGGCGCCCCCACCCGCATCAAGTACGTTTCCGATGCCGCGTACGCGGAACTCGGCGCCGGCGCCTATGCTGCGCTTCAGGCGGGCAAGAGCTGGATAGGGGACGTCGAATGGGTACGCAAGGATGGCGAACATATATGGTGCCGGTTGCACGGCAAGAGCGTCGAGCCTGGGCAGCCTGAAAATGGTTCGATTTGGGTCTCGTACGACATTACCGCGCAAAAACGCGCGGACGCCGCGCTGATCGAAGCAAACAAGGGCCTGGAGCAGAGCTTGGAGCAGATTGAGAGGACCCATGCTGACTTTACCCGGTTGAGCGAGTTCTCGAGCTACCTTCAAGCCTGCCCGGACCTGGAAGCGGCCCTGGATTGCATCGCAGGCTTTGCGGTGCAACTGTTCGCGGGGAGTGCCGGTGCGATCTATCTGCTCGACGAAACCCGGCAGCACCTGGTGCAGCGCGTCCGGTGGGGACAGTTGCCCCACGAGCTGTCGCAATTCCCGCCCAGCGAATGCTGGGCGATGCGGCGTGGCCAGCCCAACCGTACGGGAACCGGCCGGAATGCTTTGCCGTGCCCGCACTTGTGCACGGGGCGCGCCCAGCCGGAGGACTCGGTCTGCCTGCCGCTGACGGCGCAGGCCAGCGCCTTCGGCCTGGTCTACCTCGATGACCACAACGCGGACACGATTGGCGGGACCGATCTGCGCTACCGGCTTGCACTGGCGTGGGCCGAAGACATTGGGCTGGCGCTTGCCAACCTCCGCTTGCGCGACACGTTGCGTCAGCAATCGATACGCGATCCGCTGACCGGGCTGTTCAACCGGCGGCACATGAACGACGTGATCGGGCGGGAATTCGCCCGCGCCCGGCGAGAGGATCGCCAGGTAGCGGTGGCACTGGTCGATATCGATCACTTCAAGCGGATAAACGATACGCACGGCCATGATGCGGGCGATCACGTGCTGGTCCAGGTAGCTCACACCATCGAAACGCAGGTGCGGCAAGGCGACATCGTATGCCGGTACGGCGGCGAGGAATTTATCGTTATTCTGCCTGACATCAGCCAGGAGTCGGTCATCGAGCGTGCGGAGCAGATGCGACAGGCCGTCGCGGCCCTGAGCTTCCGGAATTGCGACCAGCCCGTAGGGCGGGTAACGGTGTCGCTCGGCGTTGCCATGTTTCCCGAGCATGGTGAAAACGAAGGCGAATTGGTGCGCGCGGCCGACGCTGCGCTGTATCAGGCCAAGGAAACAGGGCGCAATCGTGTCGTGATCGCCGTGCAAGCCGCCAGCGTGTCACCTTGAACCGGCACACTCCCGCTGTGCCGCCATGGCAAGCTTTCGCTGGAGGCAGCCCGGCGACAGTTGGTGCGAGTTTGTGTTCTCTGGCCGACGCCGTGCCGTGCGCCATGGTACACGCCTCGTGCGCGCTCACCGGTCGGCCTGCCCATGCCCTGCCGCCGCTTGCGCCTGCCGCTCCAGGTATTGCTGGTAAAACCGGGTAAACGCCTGCGCCTTGGCCGGCACGTGCCGGCCCGGGGGATAGACCGCGTACAGGCCGCCATGCGGCGGCTGCCAGCCTTTCAGCACGCGCACCAGCTGGCCGGACGCCAGCTCCGGCGCCGCGCTGAACTGGTCCAGCACGGTGATACCCGCGCCGTGGCGCACCAGCGAGCGCAGGGCGGCGGCGGAATCGGTCTTGAGGCGTGCCCGCACCTGTACGGTCTGCTCGCCACCGTTGGCCGAGGTGAACGTCCACGTCAGCGGGGTCGGCAACAGCGTCAGCGCGACCCAGTCGTGGCGGGCCAGGTCGGCCGGCGACTGCGGGATTCCGGCGCGCGCCAGGTAAGCCGGCGACGCCACGACTTCCTGCCCGAACCCGCCCAGCCGGACCGCGCGCTGCGACGAATCGCGCAGCCAGCCCATGCGGATCGCCACGTCGATGCCTTCGGCCACCATGTCGGTGATGCGGTCGCTGGTGCGCAAGTCGACCTGCAAGTCCGGATGCAGGGCGGCAAAGCGGGCCAGCGCCAGCGCCAGCGTCTGGGCGCCATGGTCGACCGGCGCGGCAATGCGCAACTGGCCGGACAGCCGGTCCTGCGTCGCATGCAGGCCATCGAGCGCCTGCTGCAGTTGCGCCAGCAGCGGCGTGCACTCCAGGTGCAGGGCTTGTCCTGCCTCGGTCAACATCACCTTGCGCGTGGTGCGCGTGAACAGCGCCACACCGAGTTGGGCCTCGAGGCGGGCGATTTCCAGGCTGACCTTGGCCGGCGCCACGTTCAGGCGCTCGGCCGCGGCGGTAAAACCGCCGGCTTGCGCGACTGCGCTGAAGACCAGCAAATCATTGAGGTTGGCGTGTCCGGGCAGCGGCATGATTATTTAGAAAATCGAATCAATCAATTATGAACCTTGTTGTTTATCGTATCAACAGCCTGCGGCATGATGACCTCAGTTCCACTTCAACCGCATTTAAAAGGAAACCATCATGAACATCGCAATCATTGGCGCCACCGGCTATATTGGATCGGCATTGCTGGCAGAAGCAGTAAACCGCCAGCATCATGTCACCGCGCTGGTGTCGCGCCCGGAACGGGTGCCGGCCCATCCGCTGGTGACGGCGCAGCAGGCCGACGTGCTGGCCACCGGCGCGCTGGCGGCCCTGCTCGAAGGTGCTGACGCCGTCATCACGGCGTTCAGCGGCCATGCGCATGGCGACAGCACGTATGACTATTACGTGCAAGGCATGCAGTCCATCATTGCCGCCGCCAAGCGTGCCCGTGTGCCGCGCCTGCTGGTGGTGGGCGGCGCGGGCAGCCTGGAAGTCGCACCCGGCGTGCAGGTGGTCGATACGCCGGACTTCCCGGAACAGTGGAAACAAAGCGCACTGGGCGCACGCGAAGCGCTGAACTTGCTGCGCGGCGAAGCCACGTTGAACTGGACCATGCTGAGCCCGGCCGCCCACATCGAGCCCGGCGAGCGCACCGGCCGCTTCCGCCTCGGCAAGGACCAGTTGCTGACCGACGCACACGGCGACAGCCGCATTTCCGTGCAAGATTACGCGGTGGCCATGCTGGACGAAGTGGAACAGCCGCGCCACGAACGCAGCCGCTTCACCGTGGCGTATTGACCACGTGGCGCTGTACGGCGCCGCGCATGTGCGCTGCCGTACAGCGGGGCTGGCCCGGCAGGGCGATCATCAATCCCGGGCAGGAAATACACGGGGGGATCGATTGTTCAGCCAAGTTGAAGAACAGGTGCGCGCCTATGTCGAGTGGCTGCGGCTGCTGGTGGAAGCGCTGGGCGCGCTGGTCATCGCCGCCGGCGTGTTGCTGGTCATCGTGGCGCTGGTCAGGCATGCGTTGTTCGAACGCGGCGGCAGTTTCATTCCGATCCGGCTGGCGTTTGCGCGCTACCTGACCCTGGCGCTCGAATTGCAGCTGGCGGCCGACATCCTGTCGACGTCGGTGGCGCCGACCTGGGACCGGATCGGCAAGTTGGGCGCGATTGCCGTCATCCGCACGGCGCTGAACTATTTCCTCAACAAGGAATTGCGCGAGGAGCAGGCGCGCAGCAGCGAGCGCGGCGGAGAGTCCGCTTTGCCGGACGAGGCGGGCGCAGCCCGCCACGGACGATAGTTTCAATGCTATAGTTGCATTTCTGGCCAGTGCCGTTCACGCCTGGCATTCCTATGCACTCAGCGCCCACAGCATGTTTTTGAAGAAACTCTCGTGTGTGTGCCTGCTGGCGGCGGCTGTGGCCGCGCCGGCGCGCGCCGTCACTGAAATCCATATCGCCACCGGCCACGGCGCGATTTCCCAGGCCGCGCTGTCGGTCTTGCGTGAAGGGTACCGCCGGATCGGCGTCACGGTCTCGGAAGCATCGACCAAAGCGGACCTGGCGATCAGGGAAGCCAACCGGGGTGAGCTCGACGGAGTGCCGGCCCGCGTGGCCGGCCTGGAATCGCGGTATCCGAACCTGATCCGCGTGCCGGTGCCGGTGGTCGCGGTGGACGCCGTGGTGTTCGGCAACAAGGTGCCGCTGGCGCCGTCCGGCTGGGAAAGTTTGCGGCCGTACCGCATCGGCATCCTGAAGGGCGTGCAATATGCGGCCGAAGGCACGCAGGGCATGCAGGTCGAAGCCTTTTCCGACAACGCGCACCTGTTCGCGCGGCTGGAAAGCGAGGAAATCGACTTTGCCGTCTCGACCCGCATCGAAGGCGTCCTCATGATGCGTGAATTGCGCACAAAAAAAGTCACGGTCCTGGAACCGCCGCTGGCCAAGGTCGTGCTGTACCACTACCTGCACGTGAGCCGGCGCGACCTCGTGCCGAAAATTACCGCCAGCCTGCAAGCCATGGAAAAGGAAGGGCGCATGCGCTTCATCCTGCAACAGACGCTGTCGCGCATGCTGGCCGACGCTCCCACCAGGCGCCCGCCCGGCGCGGACCAGTAGCAGCGGCGGCGCCCAAGTGTTTGCCTGGTTAAAACGTGCACAACTACTGATCCAGGCGAATATTTTGTGCGTTTAAGATCGTAAGCTGGCGCAATATTGCGCGCAAATTGCGTCAGCCGCGCAATACACTTTCATGCATACTTACACCACATGAGGAGCATGAAATGGCCGACCTGTTTGACAACCCGATGGGCTTGATGGGCTTTGAATTCGTCGAGTTCGCCTCGCCGCAGCCGGGCGTACTGGAACCCGTCTTCGAAGCCATGGGGTTCACCAAGGTCGCGCGCCACCGCTCCAAGCAAGTCACGCTGTACCGCCAGGGCGGCATCAATTTCATCATCAATAACGAACCCGGCAGCGCCGCCGCGTATTTCGCCGCCGAGCACGGCCCGTCCGCGTGCGGCATGGCCTTCCGCGTGAAAAATTCGCAGCACGCCTACCGCCGCGCACTGGAACTGGGCGCCCAGGCCGTCGACATGCCGGTCGGCCCGATGGAATTGCGCCTGCCGGCCATCAAGGGCATCGGCGGCGCGCCGCTGTACCTGATCGACCGCTTCGAGGAAGGCAAGTCCATTTACGACATCGACTTCGAATACATCGACGGCGTCGACCGCAACCCGGTTGGTTTCGGCATGACGGAAATCGACCACCTGACCCACAACGTCTACCGTGGCCGCATGGCGTACTGGGCCAATTTCTATGAAAAACTGTTCAACTTCCGCGAATTGCGCTACTTCGACATCAAGGGCGAGTATACCGGCCTGACGTCGAAAGCCATGAGCGCACCGGACGGCAAGATCCGCATTCCGCTCAACGAGGAATCGTCCAAGGGTTCCGGCCAGATCGAGGAATACCTGATGCAGTTCAATGGCGAAGGCATCCAGCACATCGCACTGTTCACCCCGAACCTGATCGAGACGCTGGACCGCCTGAAGGAAGCGGGCGTGCCGCTGATGGACGCGCCGCCCGCCACCTACTATGACATGCTGGAAGGCCGCCTGCCGAACCATGGCGAGCCGGTCGACGCGCTCAAGACGCGCGGCATCCTGCTCGACGGCGACACCTCGGGCGGAAAACGCCGCCTGCTGCTGCAAATTTTCTCGAAAACCCAGCTTGGTCCTGTATTCTTCGAGTTCATCCAGCGCAAGGGCGACGAAGGTTTTGGCGAGGGCAACTTCAAGGCGCTGTTCGAATCCATCGAACGCGACCAGATCCAGCGCGGCGTATTGAAAACCGAGAAGGCAGAATAAGGAACAACGATGTTCAAGCATGTGGAACCATTCCCGGGCGATCCGATCCTGACGCTCAACGAACAATTCGGCGCCGACCCGCGCCCCAACAAGGTCAACCTCAGTATCGGCGTGTACCTGAATGAAGCCGGCAAGATGCCGGCCATGCGCGCGGTGCTGGCGGCGGAAAGCGCGCTGGCGGCCGACCTGGGCACGCGGCCCTACCTGCCGATGGAAGGCAACGCCGCCTACCGCAAGGCGGTGGCGGCGTTGACGTTCGGCGACGCGGTGCCGGCCGGGCGGATCGCCGTGGCGCAGACGCTGGGCGGTTCGGGGGCGCTGAAAGTCGGCGGCGACTTCATTGCCCGCTATTTCCCGAACGCCACCGTCTGGGTCAGCGATCCGACCTGGGATAACCACCACAGTATCTTCACCGGGTCCGGCCTGAAGGTGAAAAAGTACCGCTACTTCGACGCGGCCACCGGCCTGGTCGACTTCATGGGCATGCTGGCGGCGCTGGAAGCGCTGCCGGCCGGCGACGTGGTGCTGCTGCACGCGTGCTGCCACAACCCGACCGGCGCCGACCTCGACGCGCAACAGTGGCGCGAAGTCGCGGCGCTGGTGAAACGCCGCGGCCTGCTGCCATTCTTCGACATGGCGTACCAGGGCTTTGGCGCCGGCGTCGATGAAGACGCGTATCCGATCCGCCACTTCGCCGCCGAAGGCATTCCCCTGTTTGCCGCCACGTCGTTCTCGAAGAACTTTTCGCTGTACGGCGAGCGCTGCGGCTCGCTGTCCGTGGTGTGCGCCGACGCGCAACAGGCCGACAACGTGCTGGGCCAGTTGAAAGCCACCATCCGCCGCAATTATTCGAACCCGCCGACGCATGGCGCCCGCATCATTGCGCGCGTGCTGGGCGATGAGGCGCTGCGCGCCGACTGGCGCGCGGAACTGGACGGGATGCGCGTGCGCGTGGCGTCGATGCGCGGGAAACTGTACGCGGCACTGCGCGAACGCCTGCCGCAGGGCGACTTCGAATACCTGGTGCGCCAGACCGGCATGTTCAGCTACACCGGTCTGACACCGCAGGAAGTCGAAGCGATGCGCGTGGATTCCGCGGTCTACCTGGTCGGCTCCGGCCGCCTGTGCATCGCGGCCCTGACCGACGCGACGATTGCGCCGACCGCCGAAGCGATGGCGCGCGTATTGCGCCTGCGCGCCTGAGCGGCGAGCCGCGGGTTGTCGCCGCTGTGGCGGCCGGGCCCCGCGCCTGGCCGCCGTGGTCTTGCCATCAACTCTCTTGCATCTTTTGAATATCAGGTTGAAATCTAAGTTGACCTAACGATATTCGAAATGTTTTATTTTTATCGAAATTTAATTTCATAACGTTGGCCGGTGGCAACATAAATTTGCCATGAGCATGCTATTGTGCGTCCATTCGTTCCTTGCACGTTTGGAGTCGCATATGCATGCACTACGGTTTACCTGGATGTTGTCCGGCCTTTTTTCCGGCCTTCTGTTTTGCGGCGCGGCCAGCGCCCAGATCGACACGCTGGTGGGCGGCGTCACCACGCCGGCCACCTTTGCGTCGCGCTACGCGCTCAGCTCGGCCAGCAGCGCCAACCTGTCCTTCGTTCCGGATCCGGCAGGCAGCGGCCGCACCGTGCTCAGCAGCGTGGTGCGCGGCGCCGACGCCGCCGTCGATGGCCTGATGCGCACCGATTACTATCCGCTCAATGAGGCGCAGGCCACCGGCGTGCGCTGGTATGGCATCAGCGTGTACCTGCCGGCCGGCTGGGTCGTACACCCGAATCCCACAGTGATCGCGCAGATCGACAGCAGCAGTCCCGGTACGGCCGCGCTGGCCGCGCCGCTGTCGCTGCTGGTGCGCGGCGGCGCGCTGGAATTGAACGTCAACGCCAACTACCTCGACGCCGCCAGCGCCACCGCGTCCAATTCCGTGCGCCAGGTCATCAAGCTGGGGCCGGCCAACGTCGGGCGCTGGTATTGCCTGGTGGTGCGTTCGGACTGGCAGCCGGCGCTGGCCACCGGCGCCACCACCATGTGGATCAATGGCGAAAAAGTGTATTACGCGGCCAACGCCACCAATTCCTACTATGGCGCGCTGCAGCGTCCGCGCGCCGGCCTGCTGTTCCCCGGGCTGATGGGCGTGGCCGAACGCACGCTGGTGTCGGACTTCATCCGCGTCGGCGGCGCCACCACCACGGCGCTGCAGATGTACCAGAACAGCCCGTGCTCATCGTTCGTCAACGGTTCCAACATCCAGTGGTAAAGGCTTCCCCATGCAATCGTTCGTGAAACTCTCCGCCGCCGTCGTGCTGGCGGCCACCTGCGGCGCCGCGTGCGCACAATACGACCTGGCCCGCAGCGGCCCGGTGGACACGGTCAGCAGCAATCCCAATCCGCTGATGTACGTGAGCCAGAACCTGTCGCGCAACATGACCGCGACGTACCGCTACCTCGACGACGTGTACAGCCTGGGTTCGTCGTCGCCGGCCCGCCTGTCGCTGGTGGCCGACCCGCTGGGCAGCGGCCGCAAGGTGTTTTACCACTCGGTGTATTCCACCGACCCGCTGGTGTCCGGCGGTTCGCGCACCGAAGTCTCGCTCAAGTACGACTATGTGATCGAAGGGGTACGCTGGTATGCGTTTTCCGTGCTGTTCCCGGCCGACTGGCAATTCCATCCCAGTCCCACCGTGGTGGCGCAGGTGAACACCAGCCAGAAAACCACGGCGGTGCCGCCGCCCGTCGCCATCGTCGCCAGCGGCCAGGACTTGAACATCGAACTGCACTCGAATTACCGCAAGATGGATGGCAGCGGGACCGATCCCGCCACCCGGGCCAATACCGGCGACTTGCTGGTGCGGGCCGGAAAGATCGAGACCAACAAATGGTATTGCTTCGTGATGCGCGCCGACTGGTCGTTCAAGCCGGGCATCGGTTCGCTGCAGGTCTGGATGAACGGCAACCTGGCCTATGAAGCGGCCAACGCCTACAACGCGTACGACACATGGCTGGGCAATTACCCGAAAGTGGGACTGTACCTGCCGGGCGTGATGCAGGTGGCCTCGCGCAGCCTGTACACGGACTTCATCCATACCGGCGGCGCCGCCAGCACATATGAAACCATGGCGGCGCTGACACCGTGCGGCACGGCGGCCGCGCCCACGGCGAACGTGATCCGCTGACGGTTGGCGGCGCCAACGGGATACAATCGGCTTTCCCCGTTACCGGAGCAGACCCATGTTGATCAGGCGCTGTGCAGTGCTGATGCTCGAGCCCAGGGAAGAACTGGGGCTCGATGTGCAAGCCATGTTTTCCGGCGGCGGCGCGCTGACGGCGTCGCTGCGCTGGGTCGCGCTGGCGCCGCACGTGGACCGCGAAGTCGAGGTGTCGGCGCAGGAAGCCGCCGTGCTGGGACAGGTCGGCCAGACCGTATGGCAGCAACGCGCGGCGCTGGAAGAGCGGTTCGGCCAGGCGGTGGTGGCGCGGCTGCTGGAATGCGGCCTGCTGGTGGCGGAAGGGGAGCACCGGCAAGACGGGCATGCTGATCCTGCCGGCTGGCATGCTGCGCGCGATGTTGCGGCCGAGGCGCCGGCCGCCGTCACGCCGGACGGGCCCGATGCCGCGGCGTTGCCGCCGCCGCTTGCGCACTGGCGCGCGCGTGATGAGGTGCTGCGCGCCCAGCACTGGCGGCCACTGTCGGCGGTGGCGCACATGTACAGCCGCTGGCGCGGGATGCGCAGCGAATCGGGCATGCAATTCCCGACCTTCGACGAGGTGGTGCAGGCGCACGGCCAGCCGCCGGAACCGGCGCCCAGCCGGACGGGCGGCGGCGTACCGGTCCCGTTGCCGGCGCCGGCCGGCGATGCGCTCGACGACGTGCTGCTGCGCCGCTATACCGGCCGTAATTTCGATACGCGCGCCCAGGTGCCGCTGGCGCTGGCGGCGCGCCTGCTGCAGCGCGCGTTCGGCGCCCAGGGACAACGCATGATGGCCCCCGATGCCTGGGTATTGAAAAAAACCAGCCCATCGGCCGGCGGCCTGCATCCGTGCGAAGCCTATGTGCTGGCCCAGCGCATCGAGGGCGTCGCGCCCGGGCTGTACCACTACCACGCGGTGCGCCACCAGCTGGAACCGGTCCAGCCTTTGAGCCCGGACGCCGCGAAGGCGCTGGCCACGACCGCCGTGGCGGACCAGCACTGGTTTGCCGACGCGCCGTTCATGGTGGTGGTGGCGGCGCGCGTGGCGCGCAATTTCTGGAAGTACCGCAACCATGCCAAGGCCCACCGCGCGGTCCTGCTGGACGCGGGGCACCTGTCGCAGACCTTTTATTTGCTGTCCACGGAAGCCGGCCTGGCCGGGTTCGTGACGGCCGCCATCAATGAAGCCGAGCTGGAACAGGCGCTGGGGCTCGATCCGCTGGCCGACATGGTGGTGGCGGTGTGCGGCTGCGGGCCGGCCGCGCCGGGCGACTACGTGGAACTGCGGCCGTGATCAGGCCTCCACCTGCAACCGGCGCGCCTGCGCCAGTTGCAGGTGCAGCGCGACGCGCGCCAGCACCACGGCGGGGATGAACGGCTTGGAAATATAGTCGGCCGCGCCGAGCTCCAGGCCATGGGCCCTGTCGTCCGCGCCATCCAGGCCCGTAATGAAGATGACAGGGATGTGGGCGGTGGCGGCATGGTCCTTCAGTCGGCGCAGCACAGCGTGGCCATCGAGGCCGTCCATCATCACGTCGAGCAGGATCAGGTCCGGCTGGTGCGCGGCTGCCCAGGCCACCGCGCCGGCGCCGTCGGCCGTGGTGGAGAGTGTGTAGTCATCCTGCAGCAGAGCGGCCAGCACTTCGCGGTTCAATTCGTGGTCGTCAACGACCAGGATGTGAGGGCTGCGCCCGTCCGGGGCTGCCGTCGGGCCGCCGCCCGATTCCGGGCCGGACGCAGCGTCCGGGGCGGCGTCCAATAACGCGCCCGATGCCGGGCCAAGCGCCGCGCCGAGCGCGCCGGCCAGCCGCGCCAGCACCGCCGCCAATGGCGCGCGCCGCGCTCCGGCATCGGCGGTGCGGCCGTCGCGCATGGCGCGCTCGAGTTCCCCGGCCAGGCCGGCCACGGCGTGCGCGCCGATGGTGGCCGCCGCGGACTTCAGCGAATGCGCGAAGCGCAGCAGCACGTCGGGCGGCGTGGCGCCGTCCTGCAGCAGGGCCTGGGCCGCGGCGCCGTATTCGTGGCGGAAACAGGCCAGCACGTGGTGCAGCAGATCGTGGCGGTATCCCATGCCTTCCAGCGCGCTCTGCCAGTCGACGCCTTCGATGGCCGGCAGCGGCGGCGCGGCGGCGGATACATTGCCATCCGCGGTTGCGTACCGGGCAGGCTGCGCAGGTTGCGCGGGCAGCAAGGGCTGCAAGGACATTGCCGCTGTCGCGCCGCCGTCCGCGGCTGCCGGCGGACGCCGCGCGATCCAGCGCAGCAGCACCGCGTGCAGCGCGGCCGGGTTGAACGGCTTCGTCAAGTGGTCGTCCATGCCGGCTTCCAGGCTCGCGGCGCGGTCGCTGTCGAGCGCATGGGCTGTCATCGCGACGATCGGCGTCGTGGCGCCGGACGCCTGCGCGCGGATCGCGCGCGCCGCGGTCAAGCCATCCATGCCCGGCATTTGCACGTCCATCAACACCAGGTCGTACCGTATGCGGCGCACCATGTCGACGGCCTGCGCGCCATCGGCCGCCACGTCCACCGTGACCGGCGCGTCGGCCAGGAATCCCAGCGCGACGTCGCGGTTGATGGGATTGTCTTCCGCCAGCAGGACGCGGGCGCCGGCCAGGCAAGCCAGGTCGGGCGGGGTGTCCCTGCCGGGAAGCGGGCAGTGCGCGCCGGGCGGCGCAAATACCGCGCCGGCTTCGTGCGCGTCCAGCGTATCGACACCGAGTTCGATGTCGAACGTGAAGCAGCTGCCGACCCCGGGCCGGCTTTGCACGGCGATGTCCCCGCCCATCAGTTCGACCAGCTGGCGCGAGATCGCCAGTCCCAGGCCGGTGCCGCCATATTTGCGCGTGATCGAGGTATCGGCCTGGGTGAATGGCGTGAACAGGCTGCCGACCTGGTGCGGCGTCATGCCGATGCCGGTATCGCGCACGCTGAAGCGCAGCAGGGCGGAAGCCGGATGCCGCTCCACCATGTCCACCGACACCACGATTTCACCGCGCTCGGTGAATTTCGCGGCGTTCCCGGCCAGGTTCAGCAGCACCTGCCCCAGCCGCAAAGGGTCGCCCAGCAGGCTGCGCGGGACGCTGGCCGCCACGTGGCACGCCACGGCGACCTGCGCGCTGTTCACCTGTTGCGCCACCATGGCGGCCAGGTTGTCCAGCAGCGCGTCCAGCGCGAACGGGACGTGTTCCAGCTCCAGGCGGCCCGCTTCGACTTTCGACAGGTCGAGGATGCCGTTGATGATGCCCAGCAGGTTTTCGCCGGACCACAGGATCTTGTCCAGGTAGTCGCGCTGCTGCGGCGTCAACGCCGTGCGCTGGAGCAGGCGCGACAGGCCGATCAGCGCATTCATCGGCGTACGGATTTCATGGCTCATGTTGGCCAGGAATTCGCTCTTGGCGCGCGATGCGGCTTCGGCCTCGGCGCGGGCGTCGGCAATGCGCGCCTGCAGGCCGGCCTGCGCGCGCAGCACGCTGCGCATGCGCCAGCGGTACAGGCTCCAGACGGCCGCGCCGCCGGCCAGCGCCGCCAATATCCGGGCCCACCAGGTCTGGTGCCACAGCGGCGGCACCACCACCTGCAGCGACAGTGTTTGCGGGCTCCATGCGCCCGCGCGGTTGCTGCCGCGCAGTTGCAGCCGGTAGGTGCCCGGCGCCAAATCGTGGTAGCCGGCCAGCCGCGCGGCGCCGTCCAGCGCGACCCAGTCGCGGTCGACGCCGTCCAGGCGCGCGGCGTAGCGGTTCAGGTGGGGCGCGGAATAATCCAGCGCGGCCAGCTGGACTTCCAGGCTGCCGGCGCCGGGCGGCAGTGTCACCGCCGGGTCGGGCCCCGCCATGCGCGCCATGAATTCCCCGGCCGGCGCCGGCTTGCCGCCGATGCGCACGGCGCTGACCACCAGGGGCGGCGCGTAGGCCCAGGCGGCCAGCGTGCGCGGGTCGACCACGGCCAGCCCGCCCGTGGCGCCGAACGCCATGCCGCCTTCCGGCGTGCGTGCGGCCGCGCCGGCGAAAAACGTGCTGAATCCCAGCCCGTCCTGGCGTCCGATGGCCTTGACCCTGGCGCTGTCCGGATCGATCACGGCCAGCCCATTGGCGGTGGCGGCCCACACCATGCCGTCCGGCGCCAGTTGCAGCGCCGTGACCGCGGCCGACGGCACGCCTTCCGCAATGCCGACCTGGCGGAACACCGGCGCGCCGCCGGCGCCGCGCCGCAGTGGCGCATCAAGCACGAACAGGCCTCCGCCATTGGTGCCGGCCCACAGGCGGCCCTGCCGGTCGGTCAACAGCGACGTTACCAGCGGATAGCGCAAGGCGCCGGCCACGGTGGGGCGGGCCGGGATCTGCTCCACCGTGCGGCCGTCCGGCGACAGGTGGTTCAAGCCATTGCGGGTGCCGATCCACAGCCCGCCCGGGCCATCGCCGGCCAGCGGGTGGATGCGGTTGTCGCACAGCCCGCCCGGCGCGGCGCCCGGCGAATAGGCGCGCTGGGCGCCGCTGCCCGGTTCATAGCGCAGCAGGCCGTCAAAGGTGCCGATCCACAACACCGGCCCATCGGCCAGCATGGCGTTCACGCGCGGATAGGGATCGGCATGCGGCAGGCGGACCCGTTTCACGCCGCGCCCGTCGGCGCTGGCGCGGTACAGTCCCAGCTGGGTACCGATCCACGCGGCGTCGCCGGGGGCGGGCGCCAGCGAGAGCACGAAGCGCGCGGGCAGGGCATCGTCCGGCCGGTGCGGGTCCGGCCGCAGCGCCGCGACGCGCTGGCCGCCGCGCAGGTACAGATCGATGCCCTGGTCGGCCAGCGCGACCCACATCCGGCCGGCGCCGTCCGCCATGAGCGCCGACACGCCGGTGTCCGCCAGGCCTTCGGCGCCGTGGATGTTGTGGATGGCTTCGGCCTGCGGGTCGTGGAAATCCACGCTGCGCTCGGTGGCGACCCAGGCCAGCCCGCTGCGGTCGCGCAGCACGGCGGCGGTGCGGTCCGCGCCCAGGCTCGACGCCACGGACGGCTGGTGCCGCAGGCGGCGGCTGCCGCCGGTGCGCGCATCGTATTCCACCACGCCGCCGCCATAGGTGGCGGCCCACCACCGGTCCGGGGTGATTTCCGCCAGCCCCAGCACCATGTGCGCGCTGGCATCCGCGACATCGGGCAGCGCCAGCAGGCGGGCCGCCGTGCCGCCATGGCGGGTGGCGCTGCCGATGCCGCTCTTGTGCGTGCCGAACAGGATCCGGCCGCGCCGGTCTTCGGCCAGCGCCAGCACGGCGTCGCGCCACGTGGCGCCGTCCGGGCCCTCGATGTCGACCGCTTCCACCGCGCCGCTGTCGGCGTCGCGCCGCTCAAGGCCCGTGGCGGAACCGATCCACAGGCTGCCGGCGCGGTCGCGCAACAGCGCGCGCACCTGGCTGTCGGGCCGTCCCGGCGCCCGGGCGGCGTGGCGTACGGCGCCGCGGTCCGGCGGCAGGTAATCGAGCCCGCCCGCGGTGCCGGCCCAGATGCCGCCATCGGGATCACTGGCGATGGCGTTGACGGCGGCGTGGCGCAAGCCCCCCGGCCCGGCGCCGTGGCGCTGGAAGCGTTCATGCACCTTGTCGTAAACCGCCATGCCGCCGGTGGCCGTGCCGACCCACAGGCGGCCCTGGTGGTCGACGTGCAGCGCCTGCACAAGGTCGCCCGGCAGCGATTGCGGGTCGGCCGCGTCGAACGTGAAATTGCGCATGCGGTAGCCATCCCAGCGCGCCAGGCCCTGTTGCGTGCCGATCCAGAGGTAGCCGTCGCTGTCTTGCGCCATCACCACGCCGACAGGGTGCGGCAAGCCGTGTTCCAGGCCGAGATGGGAAAACTGCGGCGTCGCATACAGCGCCCAGCGCTGCACGTTGTCGGGAAGCGCAGTGGCGGGCGGCGGCGTGACCGCGGGAGCGGCCGCGGCATGCCGGGCGCGCTCGGCCGGCGCATCCGACCCCGCCGCAGCCAGCGCCGATGCCAGCGCCGCCCCCAGGGCAAATACCCGTGCCGCATGGCGTGGCGCCGCATGTGGGGGAAGGTCGGAACGCGTCACGCCGGGAAGCTCCTGCCAGGATAGGCCATGCCATGGCGGGAAGGACCGTGGCGTCAGGCATCGTTTCAATGATGTACATGCTATCATGCAAGTTGCAATAATGTCAGGAAAGTTGTTGCTTCTGTGTAGCATTCAGTTCTCATGGCATCCCATGCTATGCTGCGGCCCTTTACGAACTTGCCTTGCCGCCGCATGCCGATGACGCCCGACACGCCTGACCACGAATTTGCCGCGCTGTCCGCGCGCGATGCGCAACGCCTGCGCCGCCATGCCGCCACGGCCGACCGGGCCGGTTTCCTGCACCCGGTGCAGCAGGCGCTGGTGCACCGGCGCGGCTGGCTGCGCATGCTGGCGCCGGCCTCCGCAGGCGGCATGGAGCGGCCGCTGCCGGACGTGGTGCGGCTGGAGGAAGCCGTGGCGCGTGCCGATGGCAGCGCCGGCTGGATCGTGACCTTGTGCGCGGGCGCCGGCTGGTTTGCCGGCTTCCTGCCGCCGTCCATTGCCCGCGAAGTGATCCGGACCCGCCGGGTATGCCCGGCAGGCAGCGGGGCCCCGACCGGTTACGCGGACGTGGAAGGCGAGGGCTACCGGCTGGCCGGACGCTGGGACTACGCCAGCGGCGCGCCGATGGCCACGCATTTCACGCTCAACGCCATCGTGCGCAGCGGCGGCCAGCCGGTGCTGGACGCGCATGGCAGGCCGCGCATCCGCGCCTTCCTGGTCCCGGCGCGCCACGTCCAGGTCGAACCGACGTGGAACATGACGGGATTGCGCGCCACGGCCTCGCACAGTTACCGCATCGATGGCCAATGGGTGGCGGCCGGCTACAGTTTTGCGATCTTCCCGGAAGCCGCCACGGCCGGCGGCCCCCTTTACCGTTTCCCGTTTTACTCATTGGCTTATGTGACCCTGGCGGCCAACGTGGCCGGCATGGCGGCGCATTTCCTGGACCAGGCGGCCGCCTGCATGGCGCACCGGCGCCAGCCCGGCAGCGATTTGACCATCGCGCAGGCGCCGGCGGTGGCGCGGCTGTCGGCGGCGCTGGACGCTTCGTTCCGCGCCGCCCGCGGCGCGTTCTACGGCGCGCTCGACGCCGCGTGGGCGCGCGTGGCGGGCGGCGGCGTGCTCGATGACACGGCCATGGAAACGCTGAAACACGTGTCGCTGGCGCTGGTGTCCGCGGCGCGCGGCGCGGTCGACGGGCTGTACCCGTATTGCGGGCTGCATGCGGCGCGCGAAGACAGCGACATCAACCGGGTGTGGCGCGACTTTCATACGGCCACCCAGCATACGCTGCTGCTGCCGCTCGACTGAGCCGCGGCGGGGCGGCAAGGCCGTGCATGGCCCGTTTCAGCACAGCGCCCGTATATACCGCTCCTCATGCTCGGCGCAATACCGGGCGCACGCCAGTCGCGCCACCGTGGCTGCCGCGTGCACCATCATTTCCGCGTTGGCGTGGAAGCACATCGACACGATGATGGGCGGCGGCTCCGGCTGCACGGGCAATTCGATGAAATCGCCGCTGTCGAGGAAACCGGTGACGAACAGGCTGGGAATCGCGGCCACGCCATAGCCATCCTTGACCAGTTGCACGATCGCCGCCACCGATGGGGAACACGTGATGCGCGTGGTTTCCAGCGGCACGGTGGCCAGGTTCGCCATCTTGCTGACGATGTCTTCCAGCATGCGGTGCGGCGCGGTGCCGCGGCCGAACGTGAGGATCGGGCGCTGCAGCAGCCGCTGGTTCAGTCCTTCCTTGCGCGTATCGAGCAAGCCCCGTTTGGCAATCCAGTGCAGCGGATACATCGCCAGCGCTTCCGACACGATGTCGCTGCTGTCCACCCCCTCGACCTGCACCACCAGGTCCAGTTCGCGCGCCCGCAGCCGGCGTTCCAGCACATTGCTCATGTCGACCGCCAGGTCGATTTCCAGTTCCGGGTAGTCCGCGTTCAGTTCCCGGATGTATTGCGCCAGCCAGCTGTGCACGACGGATTCAATCACCCCCAGCCGCAGCCGTCCGCGCACGGCATTGTCGCGCCGCGCCGCGCCTTGCAGGCGGCGCGTGGCGTCCACCACGGCCTTTGCGTGGCCGAGCAGGAATTCCGCATGCGCCGTCAACCGGAAGTCCTTGGCGGTCCGGTCGATCAGCTCGGTTTCCAATTCATCTTCCAGCGTCTTGATACGCAGCGAAATGGCCGCCGGGGTCGCGTGCAGCGCCTGGGCTGTGGCGCGGAAGCTACGCAACTGCGCAAGGATGACGAAGGTCTCAAGGAAGCGCGTATTCATGGTGGAAACAAGAATACCTTAACCGTCCACCTGTACAAAGGTACTGCCGTTAAGAAAATCTAAACAACAACAGCAAAAATTACTAGATGGATTGCTGCTTTGTTCACCTCTATGCTGGTTGCATTGGAGAACACATTGCAACAAGAGGAGACCCATGAATACCCCAGCACAATTCCGCCAGGCTGTCCGCAACGGCGCGTTTCGGCAGCCAACCTCCGGCTATTGCGGCGATTACGCCCAGGCCAACCTGGTGATCCTGCCGCAGGCGCACGCGGCCGACTTTTTACTGTTTTGCCAGCGTAACCCGCGCGCCTGCCCATTGCTGGCGGTCGGCGAGCCGGGCCAGTGGACCTTGCCGAAGCTCGGCGCCGACCTCGACATCCGCACTGACGTGCCCGGCTATAACGTGTACCGCAACGGCGACCTCGCCGCGCAGCCCGCCACCCTGCACGACTTGTGGCGAGACGACTTCGTGGTGTTCGCGATCGGCTGTTCGTTCTCGTTCGAGCAGATGCTGATCGACGCCGGCATCCCGCTGCGCCACGTGCAGCAGGGCCGCAACGTCGCCATGTACCGCACCGACATCGTGAACCAGCCTGCGGGACCGTTCGGCGGCAACCTGGTGGTGTCGATGCGGCCCATGAAAGCCACCGACGCGATCCGCGCGATCCAGATCACCAGCCGCTATCCCGCCGTGCACGGCGCGCCGGTGCACCTGGGGGACCCGGAACTGATCGGCATTGCCGACGTGGCGCAGCCGGACTACGGCGACGCCGTTGCCATCCTGCCGGACGAAGTGCCGGTGTTCTGGGCGTGCGGCGTCACGCCGCAGGAAGCCATCCGCCATGCGCGCCTGCCGCTGGTCATCACCCACCAGCCGGGCTACATGCTGGTCACCGATGTCCGCAACGCCGACCTGGCGTCGTTCTAACTAAACCTAAATACGGAGACAATATGAACACACAAACCATCAGCACCACGGAATCAGGCGGCTATTTCGCCTGGTTCCACGCCCTCACGAGCAAGGAACGCCGCACCTTCTGGAGCTGCAAGGTCGGCTATGCGCTCGACGCAATGGATACGCAATTCCTCAGCTTCGTGATTCCCACCCTGATCGCCACGTGGGGCCTGTCGAAGGGCGACGCGGGCCTGATCGGCACCGTGACCCTGCTGACGTCTGCCGCCGGCGGCTGGATTGCCGGCATCATGTCGGACCGCATCGGCAGGGTGCGCACCTTGCAGATCACGATCCTGTGGTTTGCCTTCTTCACGGTGCTGTGCGGCCTGGCGCAGAACTTCACGCAATTGCTGCTGGCCCGGGGCCTGATGGGCTTTGGCATGGGCGGCGAGTGGACCGCAGGCGCCATCCTGATCGGTGAAGTCATCCGCGCCAAGGACCGCGGCAAGGCGGTCGGCATGGTGCAGGCCGGGTGGGCGCTCGGTTGGGGCACGTCGGCCTTGCTGTATGCGCTGATGTTTTCGCTGCTGCCGGCGGATTGGGCATGGCGTTCGCTATTCCTGCTGGGGATCCTGCCGGCGCTGTTCGTGATCTTTATCCGCCGCTTCGTCGATGAACCGGAACTGTACGTCGCACAAAAGAAACAGGAGGAAAACTCGGCGCAGCAGGCGTCGTTCTGGGAAATCTTTTCGCCCTCGATGCTGAGCACGACCCTGCGCGCCGTGCTGCTGACCACCGGCGCCCAGGGCGGCTACTACGCCATCACCACCTGGCTGCCGACCTTCCTGAAAACCGAGCGCCACCTGACGGTGCTGGGCACGGGCGGTTACCTGGCCATGGTGATCGTGGGTTCGTACGTCGGCTATATCGTCAGCGCCTTCCTGACCGACTTGCTGGGCCGTAAAAAGAACTTCATCCTGTTTGCCGCCGGCTCGATGTGCATTGCCGTGGCCTACACCCGCCTGCCGGTCAACGACAGCGTCATGCTGTTCCTCGGTTTCCCGCTGGGCTTCTTCGTGTCCGGCGTGTTCAGCGGGATGGGCGCCTTTCTGACGGAACTGTTCCCGACCCGTATCCGCGGCTCCGGCCAGGGCTTCAGCTACAACATGGGCCGCGCGGTCGGCTCCCTGTTCCCCCTCATGATCGGCCTGGCGTCCAAGGACATGGCGCTCGGCGAAACCATCGGCATCTTCGCCGGCATCGCGTACGGCGTGATGATGCTGGCCGCGCTGACCCTGCCGGAAACCGCCGGCAAGAAACTCGAGAACTAGGCACTAACCTGGATTAGCCCCGCGGCGGCGCCATCCGGTGATGCCAGCGCCACCTTGGCGACGGCAGGGCCGGTTGCGCGCCGCGCAAATGAAAGAGAGACTTATCATGAAGAACGATATCCCTGCACAACAACTGCGCTGGCAATTCTGGGTGGACCGTGGCGGCACCTTTACCGACATCGTGGCGCGCCGTCCGGACGGCAAGCTGGTGACCCACAAGCTGCTGTCGGAATGCCCTGAACGCTACAGCGACGCCGTCACCCAGGGCATGCGCGACCTGCTCGGATTGAAACCCGGCGATGCGCTGCCGGCCGACCAGATCGACGTCATCAAGATGGGCACGACGGTCGCCACCAATGCGCTGCTCGAGCGCAAGGGCGCCCGCACCGCGCTGGCCATCACCCGCGGCTTTGCCGACCAGCTGCGCATCGGCTACCAGGACCGGCCTGACATCTTTGCCATGCGCATCGCGCTGCCGGACCTGATCTATGAGGACGTGATCGAGATCGATGAACGCATCGGCGCCCGTGGCGAAGTGCTGGCCAAGCCGGACGAAGAGATGCTGCGGCGCCAGTTCCGCAGCCTGCGCGAACGCGGCATCGATGCGATTGCGATCGTGCTGATGCATGCGTACCGCTACCCGCAGCACGAACGGCGCCTGCAGGCGCTGGCCGAGGAAGCCGGCTTCACGCAGATTTCCGTCAGCCACCAGGTCAGCCCCCTGATGAAGATCGTCGGCCGCGGCGACACCACCGTGGTCGACGCCTATCTGTCGCCGGTGCTGCGCGACTATGTATCGCGCGTGCAGTCGGAAACCGGCGACGTGCGCATCATGTTCATGCAGTCCAATGGCGGCTTGACGGAAGCGTCGTGCTTCCAGGGCAAGGATGCGATCCTGTCCGGGCCCGCGGGCGGCATCGTCGGCGCCGTGAAAAGCTGCGAAGCGATCGGCCTGAAGCAGGTGATCGGGTTCGACATGGGCGGCACCTCGACTGACGTGGCGCACTACGACGGCGCCTATGAGCGGGTATTCGAAACCGTGGTGGCCGGCGTGCGGGTACGGGCGCCGATGATGCACATCCATACGGTGGCGGCGGGCGGCGGCTCCATTTGCAGTTTCGAGAACGGCCGCTTCAAGGTGGGGCCGGAATCGGCCGGCGCCAATCCGGGACCGGCCAGCTACCGCAAGGGCGGGCCGCTGACGGTCACCGACTGCAACGTGATGCTGGGCCGTATCCAGCCCGAACACTTCCCGCACGTGTTCGGGCCGAACGGCAACCAGCCGCTCGACGTGGACGTGGTGCGCCGGCGCTTCGCGGACCTGGCCGAGCGCATTGCCCACGAAACCGGCACCGTGCTGACGCCGTCCGCCGTGGCCGACGGTTTCCTGGCCGTGGCGGTCGACAACATGGCGCAAGCCATCAAGTCGATTTCCGTGGAGCGCGGCTATGACGTCAGCCGCTACGCCATGTGCTGCTTTGGCGGCGCCGGCGGCCAGCATGCGTGCCGCGTGGCCGACGTGCTGGGCATGACGCGCATCGTGATTCACCCGTTCGCCGGGGTGCTGTCGGCCTTCGGCATGGGCCTGGCCGATATCCGGACCATGCGCGAAGCGGCCGTGGAACAGGTGCTGTCCGATGCGGCGCTGGCCGCGCTGGCCCCCACCATGGCCGGCCTGGTGCGCGACGCCACGGCGGAATTGGCGGCCCAGCATGTGCCGCAGGAGCAGGTCCGGGTCGAATTGTGCGCCCGCGTCAAATACGAAGACAGCGACGCCGCGTTCGTGATCCCGTTCGGCCAGGATGCCGACATGCGCGCAGCCTTTGCGCGCCAGTATAAGGCGCGCTTCGGCTTCGTCATGGATGAACAGCCGCTGGTGATCGAATCCGTCTCGGCCGAAGCCATCGGCGCGGGCGATGGCGCCAGCTTTGCCATCGACGTGCCGGCGAACGACGTGGCCAGCCTCGGCGGCGACGCGTCGGACATGGTGCCAAGCTACGTCGACGGCGAGACGCGCGCGATTCCGCTGCACGTGCGTTCCGCACTGGCGGTCGGCGACCAGGTGGTGGGACCGGCCCTGATCCGCGAACAGATCGCCACCACGGTGGTGGACCCGGGATGGACCGCCACCGTACTGGACGACTATACGCTGTCGATCGAGCGCACCGGCGAAGCCGGCAGCGCGCACCGCATTACGACGGCCGCGCATCCGATTCACCTGGAAATCTTCAACAACCTGTTCATGGCGATTGCCCGCCAGATGGGCACTACGCTGGAAAACACGGCGTACTCCGTCAACATGAAGGAGCGCCTGGACTTTTCCTGCGCCGTGTTCGACCGCCATGGCAACCTGATCGCCAATGCGCCGCACATCCCCGTGCACCTGGGGTCCATGAGCGACAGCGTGCAATGCGTGATCCGCCAGCACGCGGGCAAGATGGCGCCGGGCGATGCGTATGCGTTGAATGTGCCATACAACGGCGGCACGCACTTGCCCGACATTACCGTGGTCAGCCCGGTCTTTGGCGCGAACCGCGGGCCTGGCGCGCAGCCGGTGTTCTACGTGGCCGCGCGCGGCCACCACGGCGACGTAGGGGGGATTTCGCCCGGGTCCATGCCGCCCAACAGCACCACCATCGAGGAAGAAGGCATATTGCTCGACAACGTGAAGATCGTCGATGGCGGCGTGTTCCTGGAACCGCTGGTGCGCAGCCTGTTTGGCGCCGGGCCGTGGCCTGCACGTAACGTCGACCAGAACATCGCCGACCTGATTGCCCAGCTGGGCGCGTGCGAAACCGGCGCCAATGAATTGCTGAAAGCCGTCGGCCAATATGGCGAGGATGTGGTGCTGGCGTATATGCAGCACGTGCAGGACAACGCGGAAGCCGCCGTGCGAAAGGCGATTTCCAGGCTGCGCGACGCGCAATTCGCCTACGAAATGGATGACGGCGCCGTGCTGCAGGTGCGCCTGGCCATCGACCATGCGAGCCGCAGCGCGACGGTGGACTTCACCGGCACCAGCGCGCAGCGTCCCACCAACTTCAACGCGCCGCTGTCGGTGTGCAAGGCCGCCGTGCTGTATGTGTTCCGCACCTTGCTCGACACGGATATCCCGATGAACGAAGGCGTCCTGAAACCGCTGAACCTGATCGTGCCCGAAGGCTCGATGCTCAACCCGTGCTACCCGGCGGCCGTGGTGGCGGGCAACGTGGAAGTGTCGCAATACGTGACCGATGCGCTGTATGGCGCGCTGGGCGTGATGGCGGCGTCGCAAGGCACGATGAACAATTTCACGTTCGGCAACAGCGAGCACCAGTATTACGAGACCATTGCCGGCGGTTCCGGCGCGGGACCGGGCTTTGACGGCACGGCCGCCGTGCAGACGCATATGACGAATTCGCGCATGACGGACCCGGAAGTGCTGGAGTGGCGTTTCCCCGTGCTGGTGGAAACCCATGCGATCCGCCGTGGCAGCGGCGGCGCGGGCAAGCATAAAGGGGGCGACGGGGCCGTGCGCCGCATCCGCTTCCTGGAAAAAATGACGGCCAATATCCTGGCCGGCCACCGCCGCATTGCCCCGTTCGGGCTGCGCGGGGCGCAGCCGGGGGCGGTGGGGCGCAACTGGGTGGAACGGGGCAATGGCGCCGTCGAACACTTTGGCGCCACCCACACCGCCGACATGGAGGCGGGGGACGTGTTCGCCATCGAGACGCCCGGTGGCGGCGGTTACGGCGAAGCGTAAGGCGTCACGCAATACAACCGGCGGGGCTTGGCGCCCCGCCATCCAACAAATTCTGATACCTAAAAAAATGAAAAAATCGATGCTTGCGCTCTTGCTGGGCGCATCGGCAGGGATGGCTGCCGCACAAACCAACGTGACCGTGTACGGCGTGGTCGACATGGCGATCGTCCATGAATCCGGCGGCGTTGCCGGTTCCGCCACCAAGCTCACGAGCGGCGTGGCGTCCGGCTCGCGCCTGGGTTTTAAAGGCAGCGAAGAACTGGGCGGCGGCCTGTCCGCCATCTTCCTGCTGGAAAGCGGCTTCCAGGCCGATACCGGCGCCATGGGACAGGGCGGTTTGCTGTTCGGCCGACAGGCGTATGCCGGCTTGCGCGGCAACGCGGGAACGGTGACCCTGGGCCGCCAGTACACGCCGCAATACCTGGCCGTGGCGGCAGCCGATCCGTTTGGCTCCGGCATGGCGGGCGACACGAAAAACCTGATGACCGCCACCGGCAACAGCGCCAGCCGCATGGACAATTCGATCAAATACCAGTCGCCGCAATGGGGCGGCTTCAGCGCCGAAGCCGTGGTGGGCGCCGGGGAAGTGGCCGGCGACAGCGGTGCGGGCCGCCAGCTGGGGGCGTCGCTGGCATACGGCAGCGGCCCGCTGACGGTCAAACTCGCGCACCACCACCGCGACAACAACAGCGCCACCGTGAAAACCGCCGGCAGCGCGCGCAATACCGTGGCCACGGCGGTGTATGACGCCGGGGTGGCGAAAGCGCACCTTGCGTATGGCGTCGACCAGGGCGTCAACAGCGCGCTGCCCCGCAACAGCGCCAGTCCGTACGGCGTCGCCGTCACCCCATCGACGGACAGCCGCGTGCTGCTGCTGGGCGTGACGGTGCCGGTGGGCCGGCACGTGTTGCTGGCGTCGTGGATCCACAAGGATGATCGCACGGCGCGCGACCAGGACGCCAGCCAGTGGGCGCTGGGCTACCGTTATCTGTTGTCAAAACGCACGGATTTGTATGCGGCAGCCGCGCATATCCGCAACCGCCATGGCGCGGCCTATACTGTCGGCAGCGCCATCGAGGGCGGGACTGGCAACCGGGCCGTCAACCTCGGTGTACGCCATAACTTTTAACGGGGAGACGTCATGTTACAGCGCAGGCAATTCCTGGCGGCCGGAGTGCTGCTGATGGCAGGCAGCGGCACCGCGTGGGCGGCGGAAAAAGGGACAGCGGACGAAGCCGTGGCGATGGTCAAGCGCGCCGCGGAGTACTTGAAGAAAAACGGCAAGGACAAGGCGTTTGCCGAGTTCAATAACCCCAAGGGCGCCTTCATTGAAAAGGACTTGTATATCTTTGCCTTTGGCGCCAATGGCGATGGGGTGGAATTGGCCAATGGCGCCAATCCCAAGCTGGTCGGGAAAAATGTGCTGGAAATGAAAGATGCCGATGGCAAGTTCCTCATCAAGGATATCTTGAAAATCGGCATGAGCAAGGAAGGCAAGGGCTGGCTGGACTATAAATGGCCGAATCCCGCCAGCGGCACGCTCGACGCGAAGCGCACCTACGTCGAGCGGGTCGACGACGTGATCCTGGGCTGCGGCATTTATCGCTGACCTACCACTCACTCACGGCTCACGCGGCAGCCCGGAGGCGGATCAATGGTGGCGGGCTTGTTTCTTGCCGCCGCCGGCGCCTTCGCCTTTCTTGGCCTTGGTATGGCTGGTGGCGTCCTTGCCGGACTTCTTCGGTTCCTGCTCGGCCGATGCGCGGTTGCCGCTGTCGGCGGCCTGGCGGTTTTGCGTATTTTGCTTGGGCATGATGGTCTCCCGGTGTGATGGTTGGCGCTGCGCGTGCAGCCTGGTATGCATGGCCTTCAGGCCGGCAACGTCATACTATGCAGGCACAAACGACACGTCTGTCGGCCTGCGGCGCATGTCGCTGTAGGACCGCTTGCCGGGTGGTATTGGACGCCGGGGCATCCGCATGCGGCGTACAGTGGTTTGCCTTGCTGTTTTGCCTTACTGTGAAGGAGTCCGCCATGCACCACCAGAAATATGCATCGTGCATCGAAGCCTGCCATGACTGCATGCAGGCCTGCGACCATTGCGCCCAGGCGTGCCTGGCCGAACCGGATGCCGCCCGGATGGCGCACTGCATCAAGCTCGACATCGATTGTTCCGCCCTGTGTTCGCTGGCGGCCGGCGCCATGGGGCGCAACAGCGTATTCATCGATGAGATATGCGCGCTGTGCGCGGCGGCATGCGACTTGTGCGCGGACGAATGCGAACAGCATGACATGGCGCACTGCCGCGACTGCGCCATTGCGTGCCGCCGCTGCGCCGACGAATGCCGGCGCATGGTGCGCTCGGCCAGCGGGGCCGCCACCGCGGAATTGTTGCGGGGTGCGCATTAATTGCAGCGCTCGCCCGGCCGCCGTGCTGACTAGGCGGTGGGCGTGATCTCGAATGTGTTGATCGACAATTCTATGTCGGCGGGGCCGACTTGCACGTCGTCGACCCTGGCCGCGGGCGGCCCCTGGCGCGCCCAGGCGACCACCTGGTCCACGGCGGGCGCCGCGCCATCGACACATGCCTCCACCGTACCATCGCGCCGGTTGCGCACCCAGCCTGCCAGCCCCAGCGCAGTGGCCCGCTGCGCGAACGCGTAGCGATAGCCCACGCCTTGTACCCGTCCTGCCACCACGATCCGTGTCGCCATGCCGCGCCTCCTGATATTTCCGGGACCTGTGCAGTTCCCCTCCGCCCGGAAATCAAATATGATTCGCCAAAGATTGGGGTTTAAGAAAAACTGTATCAATAATTGAACCAGAATGGAACCAGCATCATGAACGAATATCAGGATATCGTGGTGGAACCTGCCGCCTCCGGTGTGCAAGTGATCCGCTTCAACCGGCCACAGTCGAAAAATGCGCTGCGCAACGCGACCTTGCGCGACGTGGTGGCGGCACTGGCGGCTGCCGCCGATGACGCCGACGTGCGCGCCGTGGTGGTCACTGGCGGCGAAGACATTTTCGCGGCAGGCGCGGACATCCACGAAATGGCGGCGCTGGACGCGATTTCCGCGGCACGCGACGTGCGGCCCCAATACTGGCGGGCGATTGCCGGTTTCGGCAAGCCGCTGATCGCGGCAGTAAACGGCTATGCGCTGGGCGCCGGATGTGAAATGCTGATGCACGCCGATATCGTGGTGGCGGGGGAATCGGCCCGTATCGGCCAGCCGGAAATCAACCTGGGCGTGATCCCCGGCGCGGGCGGCACGCAGCGCCTGGTGCGCACGGTCGGCAAGCCGCTGGCGATGAAGATGGTGCTGGGCGGGGAAATGATTTCCGCAGAAAGGGCGCTGGCGGCAGGCCTGGTCAGCGACGTGGTGCCCGATAGCGAGGTGCTGGCCACGGCCATCGCCCAGGCGCAGCGCATCGCGCAAAAGTCGCCGCTGGCCGTGGCGCTGGCCAAGGAAGCCGTGCTGCGCTCCTTTGAAATGCACCTGGACGCCGGCCTGCAATTCGAACGCAAATCGTTCTCGCTGCTGGCAGCCAGCGAAGACCGCAAGGAAGGCATCGCCGCCTTCCTCGAAAAACGCCCCCCGGTTTTCAGCGGAAAATAACCACGGGGCCAGGCGTGCATTCGTGCGTTCGCAACCGCTCCCCATGCCGCGCACCACGCCACGGATCCCGTTTCACGCTGTTTCCCCCGCCCGCCGCCTTCCCGGAGGGCGCAAAGCTTGATGCGACGGGGGCTTCGCTGCGCCGGGCTTCGGCTGGGGCGCGCGAGGTGGCGGCGAATGCATCAATGCACGCCTGGCACCATGGGTTTGGTACACTCCGTGGTTTTTGCTGCAAGGACGTACCCAATGGCAGAGTTGCCTGAACTGCGCGCCATGGCGCTGGAATGCCTGCTGATTAACGGGCCTGTCGAGAAAGTGGCGGCCATCGCGGCCATGAACGAATCCGTGCAGTCCGGCATGTCCAGGCTGGATGCCGGCGCCGCGCTGCATTCCGATGGTGACATTCCCGGCCGTCCGGCGCGCCCCGAACTGGTCGCGCCGAAACTCGTTGGCCGCCGGTCCATGGTGACCGTGGAAGGCCGGGCCATGCTGGTGCATGCGCTGGCGCACATCGAATTCAATGCCGTGAACCTGGCGCTGGATGCGCTGTGGCGCTTTGCCGGCATGCCGGAACAGTATTACCACGACTGGTTGCGCGTGGCGCGCGAGGAGGCATATCACTACACGCTGCTGGCGGCGCACCTGGACGCGCAGGGCTTCCGGTACGGCGATTTCACGGCGCACGGCAGCCTGTGGGAAATGGTGGAAAAGACCAAAGGCGACGTGCTGGCGCGCATGGCGCTGGTGCCGCGCACGCTGGAGGCGCGGGGGCTCGATGCGATTCCGCCGCTGCGCGCCAAGCTCGCGCAGGCCGGCGATACGCGCGCCGCGGCGATCCTCGACATTATCCTGCGCGATGAAATCGGCCACGTGGAAATCGGCAACCGGTGGTACGCTCACCTGTGCCGCCAGCGCGGCGTGGATCCCGTCGCCACCTACGGCGAGCTGGTGGTGGCGTACAAGGCGTCGGTCAAAGGGCCATACAACCTCGATGCGCGGCGCCAGGCCGGATTTACCGAAGAGGAATTGCGCGGCCTGGCCTGAAACACCGTGTAAAACCAGCCACACGACATCAGCGCAGGAAAGTACAGGAATCCCTCCCGCTCCCTTGGCGCGCCCGCCGCCAGCGCATCGGGCGCCTTTGTTTCAGCCGCGAATCCGGTTATCATCATGTTTTAATTGCAACTTTGCAGTCTGGGGAGCGCATCATGGTCGATAAACGGATCACAGAGCCGGCCAAAATCGTGGTCAAGCAGGTCAGCGGCGCGGTCAATGAAACCGCCGACCTGCTGGGGCAAAGCGGCCCGCTGACGCCGGGCAGCGGCCTGGCCAGCGGCGTGCTGGCGTTTACGCTGGCGTTGTTGAGCCTGCTGGGCGTGGCGGCCTTCCACTTTCCCCAATACCTGACCACGCCGGAACTGCGGCGCGAATATGACCCGGACATCATCCGCCACATCATGTTTGCCGCGCTGGTGCTGGCCGGCTCCATCAGCCTGCTGAATGTCTTGTTCAAGCGCGAGCGCGCGCTCAACGCGGTGGCCGGCGCCATGGTGATTGCCGCCGTCGCCGCGGGCGGTTCGCACGTGCCGGTCAACGATTTTCCCGACCATACGCCCTACATCGGCCTGGACTGGTTCATCCTGGATTTGCTGGGCTCCACCGTGATTTTCGCGGCGATCGAAAAAATCTTTCCCCTGTATAAGGGCCAGTTGCTGTTCCGCCGCGAATGGCAGACCGACATGGTGCACTTCGCCGTCAACCATTTCATCGTCGGGCTGGCGCTGCTGACGGTGAACTTCGCGATCCACCGCCTGTTTGGGTGGATGGTCAACGACGCCGTGCACGCCCTGGTGAAAAGCATCCCGTTCATCCCGCAACTGCTGCTGTGCATCCTGGTGGCGGACCTGGTGCAGTACTGGACCCACCGCGGCTACCATGAAATCCCGTTCCTGTGGCGTTTCCACGCCGTGCACCATTCCGCCAAGACCATGGACTGGCTGGCCGGCTCGCGCCAGCACATCCTGGAACTGCTGTGCACCCGTGTCGGCGTGCTGGGCGCGCTGTATGTATTGGGCTTCGAGAAGGAAGTCATGGACGTGTACATCATCGTGGTCGGCTTCCAGGCCGTGTTCAACCACGCCAACGTGCACCTGCCGTGGGGGCCGCTGAAATACGTGATCGTCACGCCGGATTTCCACCACTGGCACCATTCGTCTGACGACGTGGCGATCGACCGCAATTACGCCGCCCATTATGCTTTCCTCGACCACCTGTTCGGCACCGCCATCAAGGGCCAGCAAGGGTTCCCGGAAAAATACGGTGTGCAGGGCGACTACATGCCCGATGGGTTCATCAACCAGTTGCTGTTCCCGTTCCGCTCTCAGAAATAAACCGCCGGGGGCAGCCGCGCGCCCCGGCCGAGGAGATCCCGATGGGACTGTTGACCTTCAGCCTCAACGTCACGCTGGACGGCTGCATCGACCACGAGGAAGGCATAGCCGACGACGAAACCCATGCTTTCTTCACACGCCTCATGGATGAGGCCGGAGCTATGCTGTGGGGCCGTTCGACCTATGAAATGATGGAAGCCTATTGGCCGGCCGTGGCCCGTGGCGAAGTCCAGGCGCCGCCGGCCTTGCGCGAATGGGCGGTCAAGCTGGAGGCCAAGACCAAGTACGTGGTGTCGTCGGCACGGACGGATTTCCCATGGAACAACAGCCACCACGTGGCCGGCGACTTGCGCGCAGGCGTAAACGCGCTCAAGGCGGCGACCCCGGACGGCGTGCTGCTCGGCAGCGGCAAGCTCGCGGCCGCGCTGGACCGGCTGGACCTGATCGATGAATACCGCTTCCTGGTCCATCCCCGCATCGCCGGGCATGGCCCAACCCTGTACCAGGACGCCCTGATGCAAACGCGGCGGCTCGAGCTGGTCTCGGCGCTGCCGTTGCGTAACGGGGCCGTGGCCATGCATTACCGCCGGGCGCACGACTGAGCGTCGGCCGCGGCGGACGTTCAGCGCGTAGTGCGCGGATAGTGCGCGGATAATCAGGCGCGCCGCTCCGCCACCCGGTACAGCCAGCGCCACAGCGTATGGTTCAGCAGCACGACGAATGCGCACATGACGGCGATGCCCAGCGCCAGCCTGGGCATGTCGCCGGCTTCCGTCATCTGGCGGATATAGCTGCCCAGGCCCTGCGCGGCCAGGGTGGTGTCGCCCCAATTGATGGTTTCCGCCACCACGCTGGCGTTCCATGAACCGCCGCACGCAGTCAGCGCCCCCGTCACGCAGTGCGGCGCCACGGCGGGCAGGTAGGCGCGGCGCCATTTTTCCCAGCCGTGCAGGCCGGCCGGCGCGCGCAGCGAGGCGGCCCCCGCCATCACGTTGAACAGCACATACCACTGCGTGCCCGCGACCAGCAGCACGGCCAGCCAGATGTCGGGATCGAGCCGGTATTTCAACAGCACGGCGGCCGCCAGCGGGAACAGCAGGTTCAGCGGCAGCGCCGCCAGCCACTGCGCGCCATCCTGCACCACGCGCGCCACGCGCGGACGCTGGCCGGCCCAGATCGCGAACGGCACCCAGAACAGCGACACCAGCGCCACCGGCACCAGCACGCGCAACAGCGTCAGGCATCCGAGCCACGTGACATGCGCCAGTTCGCGCCAGCCGCATTCGGTGTGCACGAACACGGCGCCGGCCCACGCGGCCCAGGCGCAGCCCGCCAGCGCGGCAGCGCTCCCCGCGCCGCGCACCACGCGGGGAGCGGTCAGCGGCGGCCATGCGGCGGCCTGGCCGGCGGCCCCAGTCCGCCCCCGCCGCTGTCGGGGGGCCCCCCCCCGGCGCCGCCCCCCGGGCCCCCGGCCCCCCCGGCCCGCCCCCCGGCGCGGGCCGCGCCGCGCATGGCGCGGGGGGCGGCCAGCGGCAGGCGCGTACGCGGCAGCCACGCGGACGCGGCGTGGCCGGCGCCGCCTGGTCCCGCCGCGAACCAGTCCGGCACCGATGCGGCGGCCGCCCGCAGCGGCTGCGCCATGGCGCGGGTCCAGGCGCCGCGCCGTACCCAGTCCACCACCCAGGCGTGTTGCGGCGTGCCGTTGCCATTGGCGGCGCCGTCGCGCCGGTGGCGCGCCGCCCACGCCATCAGCGGGCGGAACAGCAACTGGTTGTACAGCACGATGCCACACCCCATGGCCGTGATGGCCCAGGCCAGCGCCGCGCTGTCGCGCTGCTCGACCGCGGCGGCGATCCAGGCCCCGATGCCGGGCAGCCGGATGTCGCGCCCCGCCACGGAAATCACTTCCGACGCCACCAGGAAAAACCAGCCGCCCGACATCGACACCATCATGTTCCACACCAGCGGTTGCGCGCCATGGGGCAATTCGATGCGCCAGAAACGCTGCCAGCCGTTCATGCCGCGCAGGCGCGCCACACGCAGCCCGACCGGCGGCACCGTGCGCACCGACTGGTACAGGCTGAGCGCCATGTTCCAGGCCTGCGAACTGAAGATCGCGAACACGGCGGCGCACTCGGCCCCCAGCAGGCTCCCGGGGAACAGGGCGATGAAAGGTGCGACGGAGATCGCCTGGAATCCCAGCACCGGCACCGATTGCAGGATGTCCAGCAGCGGCAGCAGGATTTTGCCGAGGCGCGGCGACCGGCTGGCCGCCAGCGCGAAGGCGACCGTGAACAACAGCGAACACCCCATCGCTGCGAACATGCGCAACAGGGTGCGCAGCAGGTAGTACGGCAGCAGTCGCGGATCCAGCGCATGCGGCTGCGCAGCGCCGTCCAGCGGCGCCGACAGTTGCAGTACGCCATACGCCACGGCGCAAGCCAGCGCGGCCAGCAGCGGCAGCAGCGCCAGGTCATAGCGGTTGGGCTGCGCGGCCCGTGCGCGGAACGATTGCAAGGACAACATGAGACCTCCGTCAGCAAGGACGGGCGTCCCTTTGATGCACGCTTGTGGCGCGCGGCGGCGTGAAACCGCTGCGCGCCATCGGGCCGGCCGCGGGAGCGGCAAGCCGGTGTGATTGTGTCAGGGAACCGCGCCGGCTGAAGGCTCAGCGCGGCGGGATGCCATCATCCGCGTCAGGCGGGATGCATGGCAGGGGAAGGAATTCCTGCGGGAACGTGCATTAATGCGCCTGGGCGGGGCCGGTGTCGAGCCGGCGACAACTGTCACTGTTACAAGTGCCCATGAAAGGAATTCCCAAAAATAATGATGGCGCGATTGTAGGCCTGGCAAGCAGGCCGGTCAATACACGCTTACCGTCGGTTACGCAGCCGGGCCGGGGAAGACGGAAGAGGGAAGGGCCGCAGCCGGCAGCGGCGATCATGCCGGCCGCCCGCCAGCCCGATAGCCCGCCCGCGCCATCGTGGCGGTGCCCTGGTTGCTTAGTGCGTCATGGATGTGTCGACGGCGCCGGTGGCAGCGCCGGCCGCGGCCGTAGGGCTCGAGGTAGCCTGGTCCACCGCCTGGCTGGCGGCCCTGGTCACCTGCGACGTGACCTTGTTGACGGCTTCGGTGGCGGCGCGCGCCATGCCGTCGGCCATGATGGTGGCGGCCTGCTGGTTGGTATTCCACAGTTGGCCCCAGGTTTTCTGCTGCAGTTGCGCGGCATTCTCAAACAGCGCCTGCGACGTGTCGAGCAGCGCGCGCACCGCCTGTTGCTGGACGATCTGCGTGGACGTGTTCAGCCATTCCTGCCAGCTGTGCTGCAGCACGTCGCTGTACAGCGCGCCGAGTTTGCGCCACATATTGTCAGCCTCGCCAGCGCCGGGCCATGGGAAGGTCGAGGAAGTTGGATGGACGAAGTCGGTCATGGAATATTCCTTTCGTTAGTAAAAAACACACGAGCGACAGTGTATGCGGGCCGCCGCCGAAGCGGCGCGCGCGATGGCCGGCGGATTTTCCGGTCACGGAAAAAAGCGCAATCGGTGCTTGACCTTCCAATCGTGGCAAGGATTACGCTGATCATGTCGTCAACGTGAACGGCAACCAACCTCCAGGAGAACAACATGAATTTCACCAATCGCTATGCCCAACCAACGTCGGCCACCGCCTGCACCTGCCGCGTTTGCCCGGGCGCCGGCTGCCAGTGCGGCTGCGCGTCACAGCCGGCCCAGGCCCGCTGCAGCTGCGGGCCCAACTGCGGCTGCGGCCCGCAATGCCGGTGCGGCACACCGTCCACGCCTGCGCGCTGAGCGGCGCCAAACCGGGCTGGATTTCCCGGCGGCGCCTACGCCGGCCCCGGCCCGCGATACCAGCGTCCCCGCCGTGCGGTCAGCAAGCTTTCCGCATGGCGGCGCACTTCATGGACCGGCAGCGGCCCGCCGTGGCCCATGTGGAAGCAGTGCGCGCCGCATTCGGCAATCGATTGCAGTTGCCGCGCCACCTGGACCGGATCGTCTTCGAACGGCGGGCGCTTGGCGCGGCCTGTGCGCACCAGGCCGCCCAATAAAACGCCGGACGCGACCAGGTCGCCCACCAGCGCATCGCCCTGCGCCAGCGTGACCGACAACGATCCCGCCGTATGGCCGGGCGTGCCGTGGGCCACGCCGTCAATGCCATAGGGCGCCAGGTCCAGCATGTCATCGTTGTCGAGCAGGATGTCCGGCGTGAACGGTTCATACGGTTGCAGGATCAGCCCGGTGCGCATGAACAGGCGTGCGAACCACCCGGTTTCGCAAAACGACATTGCCGCGCGCTGCTGGTAATGCGGCAAATCGCCGGCGTGTGCGGCGATGGGGGCGCCGGACAGCGCGCACAGCCGGGCCGCGGCGCCCGCATGGTCGACGTGTGCGTGGGTAATCACGATGAGTTTGATGTCCGCAAGGCTCAGGCCATGCCGCCGCAGCGCGCGCGCCACCTTGCGTTCCGATCCCGGCAGCCCGGCATCGACCAGGATGCAGGCGCGCCCTGCAATCAGCGCGTGGCAATTGACCATGCCGAATGGCAGGATGGGAATGCGCACCACCTGCACGACGTCCAGGCCAGGATGATGGCTGCCGCTCATGGCGCCACCCCGGGCGCGGGGACGCGCGGGGGCGTTCGCGCCGGATCCGCTGCCGGGGCTGGCCCCGGACCTGCCGCAGGCGGCGCCGCGCATGCCGGCAGCAGCGCGGCCACCCATTGCCGCGCCAGCGTCATCTGGCGCGACACCAGCTGCGCATCGCCGGAGGCGTGCGCCATGGCCGAGGCGCCCTGTATCATGCACAGCAACTGTTCGGTGCACGCCTGCGCGGCCGGCGCAGGCAGGACGCGTGCAAATTGCCCATGCACCCAGCGCTGCAGCGCCGCCATCACGGCAAACGCCTGCGGCTGCAGGCCCGGTTCCACGCGCGCCAGTTCCCCGCACATGGCGCCGACCGGGCAGCCGTGCCGGGCCAGGTCGTCGCGCGTGGCCTCGATCTGGGCCAGCAGGCGTTCCAGCGCGGCGCGCGGCGCCTCGTCCGGCGTGGCGCCGGCCTGCAACTGGCTGAACAGCGTTTCAAAGCGTGCCTGCATGACGGCGGAGAGCAGATCAGGCTTGTTTTTAAAGTAATACGCAAGGTTTCCCTTCAACATGCCTGCGGCCGTTGCAATATCGGCTATCGATGTGGCGCTATAGCCGCGGCTGGCAAACAATTGCATGGCGGCGGCGATGATGCGCTCCCGGTTGGGAATGGCGGTGGTGTCCGTGCTTGGCATGGCGGTCCTGGTGGTGGAAGTTGCGTAAATGATATCAGGACGATCGTCCAAACTGCAAGCATATCGTGCCTGCCGCCCGCAGCGCCGGAACGGGCTTGCCGCTATAATCCGCGTTCACCGTCATTTACCGATTGCAGAAAGTCATCCATGTCGTCCAGCCAGCCTGATATCCCGCGCGCCCTGCAGGCCGCCGCCCGCGTGCAGTCGATCGAGCCATTCCGTGTCATGGAAATCATGAAGGCGGCCAGTGAAGCGGCGAAGTCCGGTGTGGACGTGATCAGCATGAGCGTGGGCGAACCCGATTTCACCGCGCCCGAACTGGTGGCCGAAGCCGCGGTGCGCGCCATCCGTGGCGGCGCCACGCAATATACCGATGCGCTGGGCCTGCCGGCGCTGCGCGAAGCCATTGCCGCGCATTACCGCAGCGCGTATGGGCTCGAGATTCCCGTGCGCCGTGTGATCGTGACGGCGGGCGCGTCGGCCGGCCTGTTGCTGGCGTGCGCCGCGCTGGTGTGCGATGGCGATGAAATCCTGATGCCGGACCCCAGCTACCCGTGCAACCGCCATTTTGTCTCGGCCTTTGGCGGCAAGGCCGTGCTGCTGCCATCGAGCCCGGACCAGCGCTACCAGCTGACCGCGCAGCACGTGCAGGAGCACTGGGGACCGCGCACGCGTGGCGTGATCGTGGCCTCGCCCTCGAACCCGACCGGCACCTCGCTGACCACCGCGCAAATGACGGAGCTGCTTGCCGCTGTGCGGGCGCGCCTGGGCTTTGCCATCGTCGACGAGATTTACCAGGGCCTGTCATATGGCCAGGCGCCGCACAGCGCGCTGGCGCTCGACGACAATGTCATCACGGTCAACAGTTTTTCCAAGTACTTCAACATGACGGGATGGCGCCTGGGCTGGCTGGTCGTGCCCGACGCGCTGGTAGAGGTGATTGAAAAGCTGGCGCAAAACCTGTTCATCTGCCCATCCACGGTGGCGCAGCATGCCGCGCTGGCGTGCTTCCACCCGGACTCGATCGCGGTGTACGAACAGCGCCGCCACGAATTCCAGCGGCGCCGCGATTTCTTCGTGCCGGCGCTGCGGGAACTGGGGTTTGGCGTGCCGGTGATGCCGGATGGCGCATTTTACGTGTATGCCGATTGCAGCAATGTGCCCCACACGGCGGCGGGCGACAGCACCGCGTTCGTGATGGCCGTGCTGCGCGAAGCCGGCGTGGCCTTCGTGCCGGGCGACGACTTCGGCGTTGCCGCGCCACGGCGCCACGTGCGCTTTTCGTATGCAACCGCGTACGACCGCATCGAACAGGCGGTCGCGCGCATGGGCAAGCTGTTCGGCCGCTGATCCGTTAGGCCGCTGCCCGCTGGCCCTGAGGTCCGTGGCCATTGACTTGCCCGGGTGGCCAGCTGGCCACGCCGGCTGCGTCCAGGCAGTTCGTCCGCAAGCCAGCTGTTTTCCGCTCAGGCCGTCCGCTTGCCGCGCGGCGACGCCTGGCCCGGCGCGCCGAACAGCGCGGCCACCATCGGGTCGCGCCGGATCACGCAAGTCTGCACGCGGCCGTAATAGGGACGGTCGTCGGCCAGGCGGTGGACGCGGTGGCCGTCCGTGGTGACGGTCACGCTCATGGCGGGGCCACGGTAGCGGGGATAGTTCGAGGTAGTCATCTTCATTCTCCAGTCAGAAATTCAGGCGGAGCGCAGAACAGGCTGCGCGGCGGCGCGCGCGCGCAACTGCAGGTACAGGCGCAGCACACGCGCCAGGTTCAGGCACAATAAGAAAACGGACAGGCAAAACACGACGGCGGCCGGGCGCGCCAGCAGGCCGGGGCGCATGCAGGCCGCCAGCAGCAGCGCCAGCGACGCCGCGTGTGCATAGAACTGGCGCAGCGTCCATGCGGCGGGAATCATGGCGGTCACGCCGGGCACGCTGCGGCATCCGCCGGGGACGGTGTCCTGCAACTGGTACCACACCAGGAACGGCACGATCTTGTACAGCATGCCGCTGATGGCCGACAGTGCGAACCCTACGATCAGCAATACTCCGAGCGCCAGCGGCGTGCGCGTGGCGGACGGCGCCGCCGGCAGCGCGCCGAGCACGCAAGCGGCCAGCAGGCTGGCGATCGAGGCGTACCAGAACAAGGTGGTGGCGTCGGGTTTGGGGCGCTTGCGGCGCACCAGCAGGATGCCTGTGACGACGCCGAACGTGGCGTAGCCGGCCGCGCCGGCCACCATTCCACTGCGGGCAAACCCCAGCGCGGCCTGGTCGGCCAGGCCGCCGGCCACCGACACCACGGCCAGCAGGATGAACAGCCAGGTGGTCAGCCCGCGCGTCATCCATGGCGGATAAAGTTCCGTCACCTGGAACATCGGCACCACCTGGTATGCCACGCCGATGATCAGGAGTCCCGTCCAGCCCAGCAAGCCCCACGCGGCGTGCACGTCGGTCCAGTGCAGCAGCGTCAGCGGCAATGTTCCCGGCCACGCGAACTGGCTGGCCAGCAGCGTCCCCAGCACCGCCGTGACAGCCAGCGCCGCAAGCGCAGTGCGCACGGCGGCCACCGTGGCGGTCGCGCCGTCGGCGTGGCGCTGCCACAAGCCGGTGGCGTACAGGCATAATAATCCCAGCAGGCCGGGCGCCAGCAACGCCAGCGCCGCCACGAACAGCGCCGGCCATGCCAGCGCGAAGGCGCCGGCCAGCGCCAGGGCCCCGGCGCACAGCGCGGCATGGGCTGCGGCTGCCGCCCGGTGGTGCGGCAACGGTACGCCGGCCACGGACGGCAGGATTTGCAGGAGCGACCCCAGCATGGCCATGCACAGGCAACCGATGGTCATCAGGTGGGTGGCCGCCAGCATGGCCGGCGTCCAGCGGCTTGCGAACGCGGCGGGACCGGCCCACAACAGCAGCAGGCCGGCCAGCAGGGCAAATACCGGCGCGCACAGCAGGAACCGCAGTGGCAGCGCCAGCGGTGGATGGTGGGCAAATGTCAGGGCGCGCTGCATGGCGGTAAAGGGAAAACGTTAAACGGCGTGCTGCCAGCGTTGCGGCATGGGTGGCCGGCTGTCAGCGGTTGGGCATGGGCGGCGGCTGCTTTGCAGCCGGCCCCACGGTTCAGGCGGTAGGGCCGGCGTGTTCGGCGATCCAGGCGGCAGCCTAAGCGGCAGAGCTGGCGGCATGTCCGGCGCGGTCGACATTGCCGCGCCAGATCAGCAACTCGTAGCTGCGATCTTCCTGCCAGCCGCCGCTGCGGCAATACTGGTTTTGCTCGAGCACGCGGAACAGCGGGTGCGGTTCGCGGTCCAGCCGCACCAGCAGCGCGCCGTGGTCCGGCATCTGTTCCAGGGCTTCGAGGATCGCCAGCATGGGTTCCGGCGGTTCCATGCCGGTGACGTCGAGTTCGCGGGTCGCGGAGGGAAACGTAGTGACAGTCATGTTGCGCTTTCTCGGGTATTGATTTATATCCATTGTCACATTCAGTCAATTGTTGCTTCCTTGATCAAAGTCAAGGAAAGGCGTGATAGGGACGCGGTACAGTGCGTCGTGCCTGGCGGGAACCCCAACCCCCCGCTTGTTTGCCGGCCGTTCGCGGCCGGTTTTTTTTGACTGCCTACCATGACCCCTAACGCTGTCCCTGAATCCGCCCCGCCCATCGAACTGGTGTGCCCGGCGGGCAGTTTGCCGGCGCTGAAGGCCGCCGTCGACCACGGCGCCGACTGCGTCTACCTTGGCTTCCGCGACGCCACCAATGCACGCAATTTCGCGGGTTTGAATTTCGACGACGCCGCCATCGCGCAAGGCATCGACTATGCGCACCGGCGCGGCCGCAAGGTGCTGCTCGCGCTGAACACGTACCCGCAGCCCGGCGCCGTGCAAGTCTGGCGCGACGCCGTCGGCCGCGCCGCGCAGGCTGGCATCGACGCCGTGATCCTGGCCGACCCGGGCCTGATGCGCTATGCCTCCGAACGCTATCCCGACCTGCGCCTGCACCTGTCGGTACAGGGCTCGGCCACCAGCGCCGACGCGATCAACTTTTACCAGCGCCACTTCAACGTGGCGCGCGCGGTGCTGCCGCGCGTGCTGTCGCTGGCGCAGGTCGGCCAGGTGCTGGAACACACCACGGTGGAAATCGAGGTATTCGGCTTCGGCAGCCTGTGCGTGATGGCGGAAGGCCGCTGCGCGCTGTCCTCGTATTGCACCGGCGAGTCGCCCAATACGCATGGCGTGTGCTCGCCGGCCAAGGCGGTGCGCTGGGACCAGACCCCGGGCGGGCTGGAAGCGCGCCTGAACGGCGTGCTGATCGACCGCTACGCCGATGGCGAAAACGCCAGCTATCCGACCTTGTGCAAGGGCCGCTTCGACGTGGCCGGAGAAACCTATTACGCGGTGGAGGAACCGGCCAGCCTGAATACGCTCGAACTGTTGCCGCGCCTGATGGCCATGGGCGTGCGCGCCGTGAAGATCGAGGGGCGCCAGCGCAGCCCGGCCTACGTCGCGCAGGTGACGCGGGTCTGGCGCGAAGCCATCGACCAGTGCCGCGCCAACGCGGCGCGCTACAGCGTGCGTCCGGCGTGGATGGCGGAAATGAACAAGGTCGCGGAAGGCCAGCAGCACACGCTGGGCGCCTACCACCGTGCATGGAAATGAAAGGAACCCTATGTTGAAACTGGCGCTTGGACCCTTGCTGTATTACTGGCCGCGCAACATCACGCTGGCGTTTTACGAGGAAGTGGCGGCCAGCCCGGTGGACATCGTCTACCTCGGCGAAACCGTCTGTTCGCGCCGCCACGAACTGCGCCTGGCGGACTGGCTGGCCGTGGCGGAACGCTTGCAGGCGGCCGGCAAGCGCGTGGTGCTGTCCACGCTCGTGCTGCAGGAATCGACCGCCGATGCGGCCGCGCTGCGGCGCATCGTGCGCAATGGCCACTACCAGGTGGAGGCCGGCGACATGGGCGCGGTGCACCTGCTGAGCGGCGACGATGCGCTGCCGGGCGGCTTCATCGCCGGCCCGCACCTGAACATCTATAACCCGTGCACCCTGCACCTGATGCACGAGCTGGGCGCGCGGCGCTGGGTCATGCCGCTGGAAATGGGGCGCGACGGGTTGGCGACCATCCTGCGCAAGCGCCCGGCCGGCATGGAAACCGAAGTGTTTGCGTATGGACGCATGCCGCTGGCGTTCTCGGCCCGCTGCTTCACGGCGCGCAACCGCAACCTGCCCAAAGACGATTGCCGCTTCAGCTGCATCGACCATCCGGACGGCCTGCTGCTGGAAACGCGCGAGCGCCAGCCATTCCTTGTGCTCAACGGGATCCAGACCCAGTCGGCGCAAATCTGCAACCTGGCCGGGGAAGTCGGGGAATTGGCTGCCATGGGAGTTGACGTCCTGCGCATCAGTCCCCAGGCGCACGGCACCATGGCGGTGCTGGCCGCGTTCGACGGCTTGCGGCGCGGCGACACGGCCGCCGCAGGCAGCCTGCCGCCGCTGGCCGAAGGCTTGTCCTGCAATGGTTACTGGCACGGCAGGCCGGGGCTGGAGCAGGTAGGCGGCGGCCAGCGCAGCAGGCTGGAACCGGCCTTCGCCGGCGCGGAACTGGCGGGAGCTGCGGCATGAGCGCGCATTCTCCCATCGGCGCGGCGGACGCGCCCGCAGCAGGAGGCGCCCAATGGAGCCGGCCGGCCCACGCGACGGCGATGGATGATCACCGGAGTGGCGGTGCCGGTCCCGGTCCCCGGCCTGGCGGGCACCGTGCCGCATCGCCTGCGCTGGGTGGCCTGCCGGCGCCGCTCGCTTCGCTGCTGGGCCGCCTGCCGCCATATCCCGGCTCGCTGCTGTTTGCCGCCGGGCTCAATCTCGCGCTGCGGCCGCATTTGCCCGACGACGTGCGCGCCAGCCTGGAAGGGCGTTCCCTGCGTATAGCCGTCACGGATGCCGGCGTGGCGTTTGATTTCGCATGGCGCCAGGGGCGCGGAGCGCGGCAGGGACATTTCCACGCGCTGCCGCGCGGATCGCAACCCGACCTGCAGATTGCCGCCAGCGCGCGCGACTTCGTGGCGCTGGCGCGGCGCGAGGAAGATCCCGACACGCTGTTTTTCAGCCGCCGCCTGGCCATGTCCGGCGACACGGAACTCGGACTGTTGGTGAAAAACACACTGGACGCCATGGAAACGCCGCTGCCGCAGGCGCTGCGCGCGGCGCTGGCGGATTGGCTGAACCGGGTGCGGCCGGGCCCTCGCTGAGGAGGAAACCATGGATGGGAAAATCATGTTGCCGCTGGTGTATTCGTGTTCCGGCTGTTCCAGCGCGGCGCAGACCGCCAATGACGTGGCGCTGCGGCTGGACCGCGACGGCGTCGCGGAAATGTCGTGCATTGCCGGCGTCGGCGGGGGCGTGGCGCCGCTGGTCAAGCTGGCCCGTTCCGGCCGCGTCATCGTGGCCATCGACGGCTGCGCGCTGGCTTGCGCGCGCGCCTGCCTGGCCACGCAAGGCGTGACGCCGACCCACCATGTCCTGTTGCCCGCCCTGGGCGTGAAAAAGAAATTCCATACCGAACCCGATGCCCGGCAAGTGCCGGCCATCGCGGACACCGTGGCGGCGCTGCTGGCGCAGCCCGCCGTGACTGAAAAGGAATCACCATGAAAAATTTGTCATTGGTATTGCTGGAGGCGCTGAAACAGCATGGCGCCGATGCGCTGTTTGGCTTGCCGGGCGACTTCGTCTTGCCGTTTTTCCGGCACGCCGAGCAATCGGGCATCTTGCCGCTGCATACGCTGAGCCATGAACCCGGCGTCGGATTCGCCGCCGATGGCGCTGCGCGCTACCGGGGCGGTCCCGGCGTGGCCGTGGTGACCTATGGCGCCGGCGCCCTGAACCTGGTCAACGCGGTGGCCGGCGCCTATGCGGAAAAAGTGCCGCTGGTGGTGATTTCCGGCGCGCCGGGCGCGCTGGAGCGTGGCAAGGGTTTGCTGCTGCACCACCAGTCGCGCAGCCTGGAGTCGCAATTGGCGATCTTCCGCGAAATCACTTGCGACCAGGTGGTGCTGGACGATGCGCGGGAAGCCCCCGCGCTGATTGCGCGCGCGCTGCGCAATTGCCTGTCGCAGTCGCGCCCCGTGTACATCGAATTGCCGCGCGATATGGTCGACGCGCCTTGCGCGCCGGTCACGCCCTTGCCGCAGCCGGCCTGGGATCCGGACGCGGTACAGGCTTGCGCGCGCGAAGTGGTGCGACGGCTGGCGGCTGCCAGCCGCCCGCTGCTGCTGGTCGGGATCGAGATCCGCCGCGCCGGCGTCGAGCAAAAGGTGGCGCAACTGGCCCGCCAGTTGGGCATCCCGGTCGCCACCACGCTGATGGGGCGCGGCCTGCTGGCAGGCCAGGACGCGCCGCTGCTCGGCACGTACCTCGGCGTGGCGGGTGACCCGGCGGTCACGCGCGCGGTGGAAGACGCCGATGCGCTGCTGATGCTGGGCGTGCTGCTGTCGGACACGAATTTCGGCGTTTCCGCCCGCAAGATCGATTTGCGCGGCAGTATCCTGGCGCTCGACGGCCAGGTGGCGCTCGGCCATCACGTCTATCCCGGCATCCCGATCGGCGCGCTGCTCGATGCGCTGCTGGCGGTGGCGAAGGACGAGGGATTTGCGCGCGCCGGTGCTGCTTCGGGCGCGCCTGCCGCCGTTCCCGCATTGCAGCCGGCCCCTACCGGGATGCCGGAAGATGGCGAAGCGCTGGCGCCGGACGACGTCGCGCGCGCCGTCAACGATGCGCTGGCCATGTTCGGCCCAATGCCGGTGGTGTCCGACATCGGCGACTGTTTCTTCACCGCGCTCGACATGCAGGGCGAAGGCTTGCTGGCGCCCGGCTATTACGCCACCATGGGCTACGGCGTGCCGGCCGGCCTGGGATTGCAGGCAGCCAGCGGCCGGCGTCCGCTGATCCTGGCCGGCGACGGCGCCTTCCAGATGACCGGCTGGGAACTCGGCAACTGCGCGCGCAACGGCTGGGACCCGGTGGTGATCGTGTTCAACAACCAGGGCTGGGAAATGCTGCGCGCGTTCCAGCCGGAAGCGCGCTACACGGACCTGGGCGACTGGCGTTTCGCGGCCATGGCGCCGATGCTGGGCGGCGACGGTTACCGCGTGCGGACGCGCGGTGAACTGGCGCGCACCTTGCGGCGCGCGCTCGACAAGCGCGGCAAGTTCCAGCTGATCGAAGTGATGCTGCCGCCAGGCGCGCAATCGGCCACCCTGCAGCGCTTCGTGGCGGGCGTCCGGCGGGTGCAGGCGGCGTGACGCCGCCCTGGTCTAGGAAATATCCTGCCCGTCGCGCCGCACGGCAAACCGCTTGAACAGCGGCGCGATGGACGCCACCAGGTCCGCGTCGGGATAGCTGGGCGTGGCGCGCGCGGCCAGCGCCGTGTCGGCGCAGCCGGTGGCGCGGAACGCCTGCAATACGTAATTGTCCACCCCCATGGCCGACAGCTCGGCCGCCATGGCTTGCAGCGCGCGCGGCGGCAGCAGGCCGGGATGCACGGTGGTGCGGCATTCATAGGCCACACCGCTGTCGAGAATGGCGCGCACGCAGGCCTGCGCCTGCTTGCCGCTGCCGGCCACGCCGGTCACGCCGGAATACGCGGCAAACGGCGCCTTCACGTCGAAACCCACCCAATCCACCAGCGGCAGCACCGCCCGCAGGCGGTCCGGATAAATGCACGCGGTGTGCAGGCCAATGGAAAAGCCCAGCGCGCGCGCATCGGCAATCGCGCCGGGCAGGGCCGCGTCGGTGGTCGGCTCGCCGCCGGAAAACACGACGGCGTCCAGCAGGCCGGCGCGGCGCGCCAGCCGTTCCAGCAACAGTTCCCACGGCAGGGGACTGGCGCGCGGCCGCTGCTGCAGGTGCGGATTGTGGCAATAGCCACAGCGCCAGGCGCAGCCCTGGACGAATACCACGGCCGCCAGGCGGCCGGGATAATCCGTGGCGGAAAACGGCGTGTAGCCGCCAACGATCAGCGCGCCGCCGTCCATGTCAGTGCCGTCCGGATGGCTGTTCGCGGAATGCCACGCGTTCGTGGAATTCCCCCTGCTTGCCGGTATTGAATGACGAGACCGGGCGGTGGTAACCCATGACGCGGGTCCAGATTTCACAACGCTGGCGCTCGGCGTCGTCCAGGGTGGCCGTGTTGATGGCCATATTGGTGGCGGGATTGTTTTGCATAAGGTTCTCCTTCGGGTGGTGCGGGTGGGGCCGGCCGCTCACGCAGCGGCCAGCTTGCGGGCCATCAGCTCGTCGTCACAGCGCGGGCAGAATTCGTGTTTTCCGCTGAGGTAACCGTGCTTCGGGCAGATGGAAAATGTCGGCGTGACCGTGATGTAGGGCAGGCCGAAGTTCGACAGGGCGCGCTGCACCAGGGTGCGGCAGGCCTGGGCTGACGACAGCGCTTCCGTCATGTACAGGTGCAGGACGGTGCCGCCCGTGTACTTGCGCTGCAGCGCATCCTGCTGTTCCAGCGCTTCGAACGGGTCGTCCGTGTAAGCGACCGGCAATTGCGTGGAATTCGTGTAGTACGGCATGTCGGGCGTGCCGGCCTGCAGGATGGCGGGCCAGCGCTTGCGGTCTTCGCGCGCAAAGCGGTACGTGGTGCCTTCGGCCGGGGTGGCTTCCAGGTTGTACATATGGCCGGTGTCGTCCTGGAACGCGAGCAGGCGCGCCCGCACGTGGTCCAGCAGTCGCAGCGCGAACGCCTGGCCGGTGGGGCTGGCAATGTCGTCGCGCCCTTCGGTGAAATTGCGGATCATTTCATTGACACCATTCACGCCCAGCGTGGAAAAATGGTTGCGCAAGGTGCCCAGGTAGCGCTTCGTGTACGGGAACAAGCCATTGTCCATGTGGCGCTGAATGACCTTGCGCTTGATTTCCAGGCTTTGCCTGCCCAGCTCCAGCAAGCGGTCGACGCCGGCCAGCAGCGCGGCTTCGTCGCCCCGGTGCAGGTAGCCCAGGCGCGCGCAATTGAGCGTGACCACGCCAAGCGACCCGGTCTGCTCGGCCGAACCAAACAGGCCGTTGCCGCGCTTGAGCAATTCCCGCAAGTCCAGCTGCAAGCGGCAGCACATCGAGCGGATCATGTTGGGCTTGAGTTCGGAATTGACGAAGTTCTGGAAGTACGGCAGGCCGTAGCGCGCCGTCATCTCGAACAGGCGCTCCGCGTTCGGACTGTGCCAGTCGAAGTCCGGCGTAATGTTGTAGGTCGGGATCGGGAACGTGAATGCCCGGCCCCTGGCGTCGCCGGCCATCATCACGTCAATATAGGCGCGGTTGATCATGTCCATTTCCGCCTGCAGTTCGCCATAGGTGAACGGCATCGGCTGGCCGGCAATGTGGGGCACCTGTTCGCGCAAGTCTTCCGGGCACACCCAGTCGAAGGTGAGGTTGGTGAACGGGGTCTGCGTGCCCCAGCGCGACGGCACGTTGAGGTTGTAGATCAATTCCTGCATGCATTGGCGCACGCCGGCCGCGTCCAGCCCATCATTGCGCACGTACGGCGCCAGGTAGGTGTCGAAGGAACTGAACGCTTGGGCGCCGGCCCATTCGTTTTGCAGCGTGCCGAGGAAATTCACAATTTGCCCGACGGCGCTGGACAGGTGGCGCGGCGGGCCCGACTCCACCTTGCCGGGCACCCCGTTCAAGCCTTCGTTCAGCAGCGTGCGCAGCGACCAGCCGGCGCAATAGCCGGACAGCATGTCGAGGTCGTGGATGTGCAGGTCGGCGTCGCGGTGCGCCTGGCCGATTTCCGGCGGATAGACGTGGTCCAGCCAGTAATTCGCGATGACCTTGCCGGACACGTTGAGGATCAGGCCGCCGAGCGAATAGCCCTGGTTGGCGTTGGCGTTGACGCGCCAGTCTTCGCGCCGCAGGTATTCGTTGATCGAGCTTTCCACGTCGACCAGCGTCTTGCGGTCCTGGCGCAGGTGGCGGTGCTGTTCGCGGTAGACGATGTAGGCGCGCAGGGTGGCGCGGTGGCCGGCTTCGTACAGCGCGCGCTCGACCTGGTCCTGCACCTGCTCCACGTGCAGCGCGGCGGGGCGGCGCACCGTGGCCAGGTACATCAGCACCAGTTCGGTCAGGCGCGCGGCCACGTCGGCGCCATATTCGCCGCTGGCCTGGCCCGCGCGCAGCAGCGCAGAGTGGATCTTGGCCGCATCGAAGGGCTGGTCCGCGCCATCGCGCTTGATGATGGTGGCGGGGGGGGAAACAGCGATCATGCAACCTCCAGGTGTCTAAATGTAGTGTTGTTGGTGGTTGTTCATACTAGATATCGTGGATGGTGGCCGCCATCTGCGCGGTGAAATACTTGATGCGGATTAAATCCAGGGGTCTGTGGGGCGGATTAGGCGGAATGCCGTAATCCGCCATTGCATGTGTATCGGCGGCGCATGCAACGGCGGATTACGCCGGCTTCGCCGTCTAATCCGCCCTACAGCCAAGCCCGCTGTACCGGCAAGCTGTTACGCGAGCGGCCAGGGCTGCCTGGTGACGGCAACCGAGACGATGTAGGCCAGTACGGCCAGGGCGGCCACCAGCGCGGCGCGCCGCACCGCCAGCGGGCGGCGAGTCGTCCCGTCCGGCCGCAACGCAATGGAACCCAGCGCGATATACAGCAGCAGGGCGCCCAGTTTGGCGGCCAGCCACGGGTGCGACCATGGCGCCTGGCCGCTCCACACGGCCAGCGTGACGGCGCTGCCGAGCAGCACCGTGTCGACCATGTGTGGCAGGGCACGCAAGGCGCGCGGCCACGGCGCCTGGCGCCACATGGCCGCGCCGCGCGCCACGAACAGCGCCGCGCTGGTGGCGGCGCAGCCCATGTGCAGCAGCTTGAGCGCGGCATAGTCCACGGTTCAGCGCTCCCGCGTCACGTGGAAGTCGATCAGCACTTCGCCCGGCTGGCGCGAGACGTACGCGACCTGCACGGCCGAGCCGAAGAATTGCGCGATCTGCTGCAGCAGCGGAATCGGGTCGTGGTCGTTACAGAAGCGCATGGTCTCGCCGGGATGCAACGCCTGCAGGGCGCCAAAGATCGCGGCATGGCGGAAACGCTTGGCGATGCCGCGGGCGTCGAAAGCATACAGGCCCGATGCGGTAGGCTGGGAACAATCGTGTGGCATGGTGTGGCTCCTTGAGTGAAGGTTGAATCAGGTTGAATCGGGTTGAATCAGGTTGAAAGGATTGAGACAACAGTAATCAGGGTCAGGCCCGCTGCGTGCCGGCTGCCGCCGGCGCCGTGCGCGGCGCACCGCTGCGCAGCAGCCGCCATGCGAACAGGGCCAGGAACAGGGTGCCGGCCGCGAACACCAGGTCGCCGGGCACGCGCAGCCAGACCAGCGTTTCCATCACGGCCGAGTGCACCACGGCGGGCGAGCGGGCATGCCACATGCCGGTGCCCATGCTGGCCCAGGCCTGGAAGATCCCGGCCGGCGCCAGCGACAGGAACACCATCATGGCCAGGCCGCCATTCAGGCACCAGAACATCGGCGCCAGCAAGTGTTCCGGCCAGGCCGCGCGCTCCGACAGGCCGCGCAGGCAGAACAGCATCAGGCCGATGCCGAGCATGCCGTACACGCCGAACAGCGCGGCATGGCCGTGCGCAGCCGTCATGTTCAGGCCCTGCATGTAGTACAGCGCCAGCGGCGTGTTGATGGAAAAGCCCAGCAGGCCGGCGCCGACCGTGTTCCAGAACGCCACGGCCACGAAGCACAGGATGGGCCAGCGGTAGGCCGCCACCCACGGCGCGGCGCGGGTGCGCTTGTAGGTATGCCACGCTTCGATGCCCAGCATGGTCAAGGGCACCACTTCCAGCGCCGAGAACATGGCGCCGATGGCGATCACCATGGTCGGCGTGCCGGTGAAATACAGGTGGTGCAGGGTGCCGAGGATGCCGCCGAACAGGAACACGATGGTTTCCAGCACGATGGCGCTGTTGGCGCTGGCCGCGTGGATCAGGCCCAGGCGGGTGAACAGCAGGGCGATGACGGCGGTGGCGAACACTTCGAAGAAGCCTTCCACCCACAGGTGCACCAGCCACCAGCGCCAGTATTCGATCATCGAATAATGGGTGCCGCGGTCCCACGTCAGCGACGTGGCGTAGAAGCCGCCGATGCACAGCGCCGACAGGAACACCATCACGATCAGGCCGCGCGTTTCGTGCGGGCGGCGCAGGGCTGGCCACAGCGCGCGTCCCAGCAGGGTGACCCAGAACAGCAGGCCGACGAACAGCAGCACTTGCCAGACGCGGCCCATGCTGGTGAATTCCAGGCCCTGGTTGCCGAGCCAGTAGGCAAAAGCGCTGCCCTTGCCCTGCACGGTGCCGAGCCAGCCGCAGACGGTGGAACCGGCCACGATGAACAGCAGCGCATAGAACAGCAGGTCGACGCCGAGCTTCTGGAACTTCGGTTCATGGCCGGAAATCGCCGGCGCGATGTACAGGCCGGTGGCCAGCCACGCGGTGGCGATCCACAGCACGGCGAACTGGGTATGGATGGTGCGGCTGACCACGAACGGCAGCACGTCGGCCAGCGGGATGCCGAAGAAGCTGCGGCCCTCCACCGCATAGTGCGCCGTGATGACGCCCATGCCCACCTGGGCCAGGATCAGCGCCACCACCACGAAGAAGTACTTGCGGGTGGCGCGCATCGAGGGCGTGACCGAAAGTTTCAGCAGCGGGTCGGCCTTGGCCGGCGCCGGGTCGCCGGCTTCACTGGCGCGGCCGTGGACGAACACCATGGCGGCTATCGCGGCCAGCAACAGGATCACGCTGCCGATCGACCAGATGCCGATGTTGGCGCCCGGCGTGTTGGCCACGAGCGGTTCATGCGGCCAGTTGCTGGTATAGGACAGGCCATCGTGGCCCGGCCGGTCGGTGGCGGCCGACCAGGCCGACCAGAAGAAGAACGCCGGCAGCGCTTCGCGTTCGGCGGCGTCCGGCAGCGCATCGGCCTTCATCGCGTATTGCGTGCGCAGGCTGTCATAGCCGGCTTCGTTGCCGAACAGGCCCAGGTAATGGCGCGCGGTCCTGGCGATGGCGTCGGCGCGGTCGGCCGACACCACGATGGCGCCGCTGGCCGCGTCGTACGTATTCGTGCGCATTTCATGGCGCAGGCGCGCGTCGAGCGCCGCTTGCGCTTCGCGGCCGAGGGTGGCGTAGGCACGGCCATGTTCGCGCCGGGCCCAGATGTCCCGCAGCGCTTCGGCCTCGCGGTGCAGCCAATCGGCCGACCAGTCGGGCGCCAGGTAGCTGCCGTGGCCCCAGACGGTGCCGAGCTGCTGGCCGCCGGCGCCGAGCCAGGCTTGCTGGCCGCGCGTAACCTGGCCGGGGCCGAACAGGACGCGGCCATCGGTACTGGTGACGAGTCTGGGGATGGGCGGCGCGGCCAGGTAGATTTCCGACCCGACCCAGCCCAGCACCGCGAAGGACATGGCGCAGATCACCGCGAGCCAGGTCCACAGTTTGCGTGTGGCGTGCATGATGGTTCCTTTGTTGTTGGTGTAGGACTGCGGTGGCTGGAGACGGTGGGGCCATGTCTGGTGGCCGGCCGTCGGCGCTCGCCGCCCGCAGTGAAAACCATTGTAGGGCGGTCGAACAAAACATGCACGGAAAATATATGTTTAATTGATCCAGGTTATCCGGGCTACCCGTCCTAGTCATTTCGGGTGGGGTGGCTAGCCAGTTTGCAGCGCGCGGATACACGTCAGGTGTATGGTTGCCGCGCCCGCCGCCGCGTACCCTGACGTCATCCCACAGACTATTCCACGCCAGGAGAAATCAGGTGTCTACCAATAACAAAACAGCAAACGATAAAGCGGTGCGCGTGCTGGCCAGCAGCACGTTCGCATTCACGATTTGCTTTGCCGTCTGGATGATGTTCGCCGTGCTGGGCATCCCCATCAAGAAAATGCTGGACTTGAATGAGACCCAGTTTGGCCTGCTGGCGGCCACACCGGTACTGAGCGGTGCGCTGGTGCGGGTGCCGCTCGGCATCTGGTGCGACCGCTATGGCGGACGTATCGTGTTCTTCCTCTTGATGCTGGCCACGGTGCCGGCGATCTTCCTGATCGGCCACGCCACCCAGTACTGGCAATTCCTGGTGCTGGGCCTGATGATCGGCCTGGCCGGCGGTTCGTTTTCCGTCGGCACGCCATACGTGGCGCGCTGGTTCCCGAAAGAGCGGCGCGGCCTGGCCATGGGCATCTTTGGCGCCGGCAATTCCGGTTCGGCCGTGACGAAGTTCGTGGCGCCGGCCATCATCGCGGCGTGGGGCTGGCAGGCGCTGCCCACCGTCTATGCGGTTGCCATGCTGGCCACCGCGCTGCTGTTCTGGGCCTTCAGCGCCACCGATCCGTCTCACGTCACGAGCGGGACCACGTCGTTTTCCGAGCAGATGGCGGTGCTGAAGGACCGCCGCGTATGGCGCTATTGCCAGTATTACTCCGTGGTGTTCGGCGGCTACGTCGGCCTGGCGCTGTGGATGACCAAGTACTACGTGGCTGAATATGGCTTCGACCTGAAGCTGGCGGCGCTGCTGGCGGCCTGCTTCTCGCTGCCGGGCGGCGTGCTGCGCGCGCTGGGCGGCTGGATTTCCGACCGCTACGGCGCCTACAAGGTCACGTGGTGGGTCATGTGGGTGTGCTGGGTATGCTTCTTCCTGCTGTCGTACCCGCCCACCTCGATGATCGTCAAGACCGTCAATGGCCCGATGCAGGTGGAACTGTCGGTCACCCCGACCGTGTTTACCGCGCTGCTGTTCATCGTCGGCATCGCGATGGCGATCGGCAAGGCATCGGTGTTCAAGTTCATCGGCGACGAATTCCCGACCAACATTGGCGCGGTATCGGGCGTGGTGGGCCTGGCCGGCGGCCTGGGCGGCTTCATCCTGCCGATCATGTTCGGCGCGCTGCTGGACATCACCGGCGTGCGCTCGAGCGCCTTCATGCTGCTGTACGGCACCGTGTGCGTGTCGCTGGTGTGCATGCATTACTCGTTCCGTCCCGCCGGTGCGCCCGCCGCGCAGCCGCGGGGCGCCCAACCCGTCGGCGCCGCGGCCAAGGCGGCCTGACATCAATGAATTTAATGACCTTAATGACCTTAGACCGGGAGCTGTCATGAGCAAGTACTTGATCAACACATGGGAACCGGAAATTCCCGCATTTTGGCGCGCCAGCGGGCGCGACACCGCGAACCGCAACCTGTGGATTTCCATCCCCGCGCTGGCGCTGGCCTTCGCGGTCTGGATGGTCTGGAGCGTGGTGGTGGTGAACCTGCCGGCCATCGGTTTCCAGTACAGTACCAACCAGCTGTTCTGGCTGACCGCCTTGCCCGGCCTGTCGGGCGCCACGCTGCGTATCTTTTATTCATTCATGGTGCCGGTGTTCGGCGGGCGCAAATGGACCACGATTTCCACCGCGTCGCTGCTGATCCCGGCCATTGGCATCGGCTACGCCGTGCAGGACGTGAACACCAGCTATCCGACCATGCTGGTGCTGGCGCTGCTGTGCGGCTTCGGCGGCGGCAACTTCGCCTCGTCGATGGCCAACATCAGCTTCTTCTTCCCCAAGGCGCAAAAAGGCTATGCGCTGGGCATGAATGCGGGCCTCGGCAACCTCGGCGTGTCGGCGGTGCAGTTCGTGGTGCCGCTGGTGATCACGGCCGGCGTGTTCGGCGCCCTGGGCGGCGAGGCGCAAACGGCGGTCAAGGCCGGCAAGACCAGCACCGTGTGGCTGCAGAACGCGGGTTTCATCTGGGTGCCGTTCATCGTGGTCAGCAGCCTGCTGGCATGGTTCGGCATGAATGACCTGGCGTCGGCCAAGGCGTCATTCGCGGAACAGGCGGTGATCTTCAAGCGCAAGCACAACTGGCTGATGTGCTGGCTGTACACCGGGTGCTTCGGTTCCTTCATCGGCTACTCGGCCGCCTTCCCGCTGCTGATCAAGACCCAGTTCCCGCAAGTCGACCCGCTGCAATACGCGTTCCTTGGTCCGCTGGTGGGTGCGCTGGCGCGCGTGGTGGGCGGCTTCATTTCGGACCGCCTGGGCGGCGCCCGCGTGACGGTGTGGACGTTTGCCGGCATGATCGGCGCGGTGCTGGGCGTGCTGCAGTTTTCCCCGCACGGCGGAGACGCGGGCAACTTCACCGGCTTCTTCTGGATGTTCATGCTGCTGTTTGCGGGCGCCGGCATCGGCAACGCGTCGACCTTCCGCATGATCCCCGTGATCTTCCTGACCGAACGCCAGCGCGCGGCGGCGGGCCAGCCGAAAGCTGTGCAGGAACAGGCCGTGGTGGAAGCCAACAAGGAAGGCGCGGCCGTACTGGGCTTCACGTCGGCGGTGGCGGCCTATGGCGCGTTCTTCATTCCCAAGAGCTATGGCACCTCGATCGCGCTGACCGGCAGCCCCGACGCCGCGCTGTGGTGCTTCATCGGCTACTACGTGAGCTGCATCGCGCTGACGTGGTGGTGCTATGCGCGCAAGAACGCGGCAATGCCATGCTGAAGCATTCCATGGACAGGAAGCAGATCAGGGTCCAGGCGTTCCTGGCGCAGGTGCCGCTGTTTAATTCCCTGAAAGAGGAAGAACTGGACCAGATCGCGCTCGGCACCACCGAGGTGCGGGCGGAAAAAGGGCAGGTGATCTTCCAGCGCGGCGACCCTTGCGAAGGCTTCCACGTGGTGCTGTATGGCCAGGTCAAGCTCGCGTTCACCTCGTCCAGCGGCAGCGAGAAGGTGATTGAACTGATCGGGCCTGGCCACAGTTTCGGCGAAGCCCTGATGTTCATGGGCAAACCGTACATCGTGACGGCGCAAGCCACGGAAGACACGCTGTTGCTGCACGTGGCCAAGCCGGCGATCTTCCGTGAACTGGAAGCCGATCCGGCGTTCGCGCGCAAGATGCTGGCCGGCCTGAGCCAGCGCATGCACAGCCTGATGTGCGACCTGGAATCGTACACGCTGCGCAGCGGCACCGAACGCGTGGCCGGCTACCTGCTGCGCGGCGGCCAGGATGAAATCACGCTGCCGGTGGCGAAGTCGGTGCTGGCGTCGCGCCTGAACCTGACGCCGGAACATTTTTCACGCATCATGGCTGAACTGGCGTCGCGCCGCGTGATTGCCGTGAAGGGCCGCAAGGTCGCGATCCTGGACCAGGATGCGCTGTGCCAGTGCGCGGGGTGAGGAGAGGGCATGCAAGACATTGAAAAATTCGTGCACGGCTTCAGCCGGTTCCAGCAGCAATACTTCGCGGAACCGAACGGCCTGTATGACAGCCTGCGCGAAGGGCAGCATCCGGGCACGCTGCTGATCGGGTGCTGCGATTCGCGGGTCGACCCGATGCTGCTGACCGGCAGCGACCCGGGCGACTTGTTCGTGGTGCGCAATATCGCCAACCTGGTGCCGCCGTGCACGCCCAATGCGCCGCCCGGGGTCAGTTCGGCCATCGAGTTTGCCGTCTGTAACCTGGAAGTGGCGCGCATCATCGTGCTGGGCCACGCGCGCTGCGGCGGCATCCGCGCACTGATGGCGCCGCGCCGGCCGCTGACGGACACGGATTTCGTCGGGCGCTGGATGCACATCGCCGAACCGGTGGCCGAGCGGGTGCGCAAGACCTTGCCGCACCATACCGATGAACAGCAACACCGCGCCTGTGAAATGGCCAGCATCCTGCATTCGCTGGACAACCTGCTGACCTATCCGTGGCTGCGCGAGCGCGCCGAACAGGGCAAGCTGAAATTGCACGGCTGGTATTTCGACATCGGTACCGGCGCGCTGATGGGGTATTCGCCGCGCCAGCAACAATTCCTGCCGCTGGTGTGCCCCGTGTCGGGCGCGCGCCGGCCGCACGGCGGCGCGCAAACCAGTGAACAAACCGGCAGGCAAACCAGTCAGCAAACCAGTCAGCACACCAGCGAGGAAACCCCATGAACATCACGCATTTCGACCACCTGCTGGCGGCGGCGTTGTTGGAGCCGAACCCGCAGCAATTACTGTTCGTTTTTTGCACGGCCGATGCGGCGCCCGGCGGTGGCGCCGGTCACACGCTGGCCCCGGTCATGTGCGTGGACAAGGCCGACCGCGACGTGCAAGGCTTTGCGCAGCTGTGCACCGAGGCCGCCGCCATGGGCGCGCACTGGGACGTGGTGTTGGCCAGCACCCTGGCCGGCAGCGCCGGCGAACCGCCACGGCCGGAACAATGCGACACGGCGCTGCGGCGCATGCTGGCGCAAATCCGCGGCGGCAGTTTCGCGACCATGTTGGCGTTTGACCGGCAGGGCAGGCCGCTGGCCGCGGAACTGGCGTAGGGGACTGGGTACTTATCCACAGTTTAGGCAGGCGTAATCGATTCCGGTATCGCAGGCGCATTAAAAGTAATTGGTGGCGGGAAAAGACAGCTGCCAATATTGCAACAGCTCAACTTTTTGCGTTTCGCCATGCGATCCACGATTTTCCGCTGCGCGCTGCTGGCGGCCATGCCCGCCTTCCCCGCCATGGCGCTGGCCGCCGACATCAACCTGATGGACCAGGCCAGCGAGGGCGGCCTGGCGCTGGTGGCCATCCTGGGCCTGTCGGTATTGATGCTGGCGGTCACCATCGAGCGCCTGCTGCACCTGCGGGCGCGCCACATCGTGCCGGCCGGCCTGGCCGATGCGGTGCTGTCCCTCTGGCGTAGCGGCGACTTTGCCGCCGCCGAGCTGGAACTTCAAGACCAGGACAATACGCTGGCGCGCATCATGGCGTTCATGGCGGCGCACCGGCACCTCGACCATGCGCGCGTCAGCGGCGGCGCCGGCGACATCGCATCGCTGGAATTGCGCCGGCACCAGCAAAAGTTCTATGCGCTGTCGATCGTCGCCACGGTGGCGCCCATCGTCGGGCTGCTTGGCACCGTGCTGGGCATGATCGAGGCGTTCCATGTGATCGCGTTTGCCGACGGCATGGGCAACCCGGCGCTGCTGGCCGGCGGCATTTCCAAGGCGCTGGTCAATACCGCGGCGGGCCTGTGCGTGGCGCTGCCGGCGCTGGGCATGCACCATTTCTTCAAGCACCGCACGGCGTTGCTGGCGCTGGCCCTGGAGCATGACGTGAACCGCCTGCTGCAGGCGTGCTACCCGCCGCGCGGCGCGGCCCATCCGGGATTGCAGGTGGTGCCCCATGCGCATTGACCTGGGCCACGAGGAACCGCCGGAAATCGGCCTGATCGCCCTGATCGACTGCATTTTCTTCCTGCTGATGTTTTTCATGGTGGCGACTTCGTTTCGCCAGGATGACGTCAAGAAGCCGGACAAGGAATTGCCGGTGTTGTTGCCTGCCGCGCAGGCCAGCCTGCAAACGCCGGGCGCGGCCGCGCCGCTGGTGCTGGCGATCGACCGCCAGGGCCGCTTCTACGTGGAAGGCAGCCGGGTCACGGTGCAGGGCCTGCACGACGTGCTGAAACGCGAGGCGGCCGCCAATGCGCAGCGGCCGGTGCGGATCGACGGCGACGAGCAGACACCGTACCAGCACATTGTGCACGTGCTGGACCTGTGCCAGTTCGAAGGTTTCACGCATATTTCACTGCACACGCGGCAATGATGCGCGGGCCACTGACTTACCTGGTGCGGCGGCAACCTTACCTGGTTGCGTCGCTGGCCGCCCATGCGGCGCTGCTGGCGGGCCTGTTCTATACCGGCTTTTATTTGCCGCAAGTGGAGGCGCAGCAGCGCCGCGTGGCGGCCAGCGGCCGGCCCGACAGCCACGCCGCCATGCGCGCGCGGGTATCCGACATGGAACGCATCAAGCAATTGATGCAGGAAAGCCTGGGCGACGCGCCGCCCGACGGGCAGCCGCCACTGCGCTTCGACGCCACCACGGCGGCCGACCCGCGCGACATGCTGGCGCAGGCCGAAGCGCTGGCGCACGACATTGATGCGCTGGCGGCGCGCGCGCATATCGAGCCGAAGGCGTTGCCCGCGGGGCCGGGTGTGGCGGATGCGCGCAACGGGAAGGCGGACGAGACCCCGGCTGGCGTGGCCGCGTCGGCATCCGCGGCAGCGTCGTCTCCGCCAGGCGGTGCTGCCGGGGCGCCGGCTTCCCCGCCCGATCCGGCGGCCACGGGCGCGCCGCCCCAGGCGCAGGCGAGGGCGCCGTCCACCGCTTCAGCTTCCGTGCCGCCGCCTGCCATCGTGCCGGCATCCCCGTCGTCACCGGCATCGGGCGCGGCGGCTTCGCCTTCCTCATCGTCTCCCGGGTCAGGATCGGTGGCGTCAGGATCGGTGGCGTCGGCGCCAACGCCATCGCCTGCCTCCGCTTCCGCTTCTTCCGCCGCTTCTTCCGCCGCATCGTCGCCCGCATCTTCGCCCGCCATGGCCGGTGGCGCGCCCGGTGCTGGCGCGAACGCCACGGCCGATGCTTCCGGCGGCGCCAATACCGCAGCAGGCGCGGCGGCGGCTGGCGCGGGCGGCTCGCCGCCCGGCGATGGCCAGGCCGTCGCCGTCCCCGCAACGGGCGGCGGCGGCAGGGGAGCTGGCGGCATGTCGGCCGCCGGCGCGGCGGCCCGGATCACCGCGCTGGAACAGCGTGCCAGGGACGTGCTGCAGCAGCGGCAGGGCCAGCTGGACAAGGCGGGCGCGCAGGCAACCGGGCAGCAAGGACCGGCTGCGCGCATCGCCGCATTCTTCCACCACAATTTGCCGTTCGAAGGATGGGCGGGGCGCGGTTATACTTTTTCCAGCGACGACATGTTCCACCGGGGAAGCGGCCAGATGGCACGCGTCGACACGGCCGCCATGCGCAAGGGCGCTGGCCGCCTGCTGGGCGGGGGCGGCCAGTTTGCCAACCGCATCTACGTCAACAGCTGGTACCTGATCGGCCCCTTCGCCGGCAAGCATGGCAGGGAATTGTTCGAAAACGACAGTTTCCCGCCCGAACAGGCGGTGGTGCTGGACGCCGCCTACCGGGGCAAGGACGACCGCTTCCTCACGTGGCGCTACGTGAAGGCGGCCGGCTATCCGCTGGTGCCGCCCGATATCGTGGAAGACAGCGTGTATTACGGTTACACGGAAATGATGATGGACCGTGAACGCGAGCTGACCATGTGGATCGGCGCCGACGACGACGTGCAGGTGTGGCTGAACGACCAGCTGGTCTGGAAGGGCGGCAACGTCAACAAGCAATGGTATTTCGATGCGGTCTTCAATTCCGGCGTCGATTACAGCACGGATTACAACCTCAACGAAGGCAAGGTGGCGGTGCATTTCAGGAAAGGACGCAACAAGCTGTTTTTCAAGCTGTCCAATGGCCCCAACAAGGGTTACCTGTCGATGGTGCTGACGCCGCCGTCATGAACTGTTCACCAAGGAGAAGACCATGCGATTGTTGTTGTCCCTGCCGCTTTCCCTGCTGCTTGCCACGGCCGCCCACGGCGCCGCCGCCAACCCGTCCAGCGTGACGCTGCATACCGAGTTCACCGGCCGCAACAGCTGCCTCGATATCGTCAACGCGGGCAACCACGACCAGGTGCGGATGACGCGCTGCGGCTTGTATAGCGGCCAGCTGTGGGAAGTCGCGCCCGATCCCGGCAGCAGCTTCGTGCGCCTGCGCACGCGCTTTACCGGCGCCGACATGTGCCTGGACGTGGTCAACGATGGGGACAACCGCCAGGTGCGCATGGCGTCGTGCGCCAACGTGACCGGCCAGCAGTGGCACCTGGACCAGACCGGCCCCGGTCCCGGCGTGCGCTTGTGGAACCAGTTCACCGGCCCGGAAAAATGCCTCGATATCGTCAACGATGGCAGCGGGCGCGTGCAGCTGGCGCCGTGCGGCCATTATTCAGGACAGTACTGGAGCAAACGCCGCGTGGTCGAGCGCGGCCCGAAAAAAGAAGCCGCTTTGAACTGGCGTTGACCCGAAATCCTTGATCCAGGTTATGGCGGCAGCCGCGCCGGCGGGACCACACTGAGCCCGGGGCCATGGTGGCCCGGGAGCTTGCCATGCAATTCATGCGATTCAAGATGGAACGCCGCGCACCGTATGCGCTGGCCGTGCAAATCGCCTCCATCGGCGCCGGCCTCGCGCTGTTGGCGGTTCAACAATTTTATTCATCCCCTCATCCCGCGCTTTGCGACGGCGCCGCGCAAATCGTCTATGACAGCGGCCGTACCTGCCACGCGGGCCTGGACGGCATGTTCCGCGCGCTGGCTGCGCCACAGCCGGGATTCGTCCGCGCCATCTACGTGCGCCCGTCAGGCGCGGATAGCCCCACGGCCTGGCTGGACGCCGGAAAAGCCGTCTACCTGTGGCGGCCGGACACGGCGGCCGGTCCCGGCGCGCTGGCCGCGTATGCCGCCATTGCTCCGGCGCAGGCGGCGCAACAGGCCGGCGGCGGCCAGCTGCTGCGCTACCGCGATGTGGTGGAACACACGGTGCGCCTAGTCACAAAGGATTAAGCGGCCTAGTCCTTCCCGCTCGGCCGGGCACACTTCCTGCCGATACCCAGCGCGCTCCCGCCTCCGTAGACTGCTTGCATCGGCCGCTTCTTGCATCCTGCACAAAAGCGGCGTTCTTTTCCCGGCGCAAGCGCCACCGAGGAGCCAGCATGAGCCATTTTTTGGACCGCCTGAATTTTTTCAACAAGACCAAGTCGACTTTTTCCGATGGCCACGGCGCCGTCGTCCATGAAGACCGCACGTGGGAAAATGCCTACCGCCAGCGTTGGCAGCACGACAAGATCGTGCGCTCCACCCACGGTGTCAACTGCACCGGTTCGTGCAGCTGGAAGGTCTACGTGAAAAACGGCCTGATCACGTGGGAAACGCAGCAGACCGACTATCCGCGCACCCGTCCCGACTTGCCGAACCACGAGCCGCGCGGCTGTCCGCGCGGCGCCAGCTATTCGTGGTACGTGTATTCGGCGCAGCGCGTGAAGTACCCGATGGTGCGAGGCGTGCTGATGGACATGTGGCGCGCGGCCCGCAAGACCATGGACCCGGTCGCGGCATGGGAATACATCAGCCAGGACAAGGAACGCGCGGCGCGCTACAAGACTGTGCGCGGCCTGGGCGGCTTCGTGCGCGCCAACTGGGACGAATGCAATGAAATGATCGCGGCCGCCAATGCCTACACCATCGGCAAATATGGTCCGGACCGCGTGGTCGGCTTTTCGCCGATTCCCGCCATGTCCATGGTCAGCTACGCGGCCGGCACCCGCTACCTGTCGCTGATCGGCGGCGTGGCGCTGAGTTTTTACGACTGGTATTGCGACTTGCCGCCGGCCAGCCCGCAGATATGGGGCGAACAGACCGACGTGCCGGAATCGGCCGACTGGTACAACTCGACGTACCTGATGGTGTGGGGCTCGAACATCCCGATGACCCGCACTCCCGATGCCCACTTCTATACCGAAGTGCGCTACAAGGGCACGAAAACCGTGGCGGTGTCGTCCGATTTCGGCGAAATGGCGAAATTCGGCGACATCTGGCTGGCGCCGAAACAGGGCACCGACGCCGCGCTGGCCATGGCCATGGGCCACGTGATCCTCAAGGAATACCACACCAGTGGCCAGTCCGAGTACTTCCGCGACTATGCCCGCCAGTACACCGACTTCCCGATGCTGGTGCTGCTGAAGGACCACAAGGGATCGCTGGCGCCGGAATACTTCCTGCGCGCATCGCACCTCGACGGCGCCCTCGATGAAACCAACAACCCGGAATGGAAAACCCTGCTGATCGACGAACCGACCGGCCGCATCGTGGCGCCGGCCGGCTCGATCGGCTTCCGCTGGGGCGAATCGGGCAAGTGGAACCTGGAACAGAAGGAAGGCGGCAGCGGCGCGCCCGTCACGCCGCTGCTGTCGCTGAAGGATTGCGCCGATGACGTGGTGCCGGTCGGCTTCCCGTACTTCGGCGGCAAGGACGCGTCCGACCTGTTGCTGCGCAATGTGCCGGTGAAACGCCTGAAACTGGCCGACGGGACCACGGCGCTGGTGGCCACCGTGTTTGACCTGACCATGGCCAACTATGGCGTGGACCGCGGCCTGGGCGGCGGCAACGTGGCCGCATCCTATGACGACGACGTGCCCTACACCCCGGCATGGCAGCAGAAGCACACCGGCGTGAAGGCCGCCGACGTGGTGGCCGTGGCGCGCCAGTTCGCGGAAAACGCCGACAAGACGCGCGGCAAGAGCATGGTCATCGTGGGCGCGGCCCTGAACCACTGGTACCACATGGACATGACGTACCGCGGCATCATCAACATGCTGATGATGTGCGGCTGCGTCGGCCAGTCCGGCGGTGGCTGGTGCCACTACGTCGGCCAGGAAAAGCTGCGCCCGCAAACGGGCTGGACCCCACTGGCGTTCGCCCAGGACTGGAACCGCCCGATGCGCCAGATGAACGGCACCTCGTTCTTCTATGCGCACACCAGCCAGTGGCGCCATGAAAAACTGCACACCGGCGACATCGCCTCGCCGCTGGCCGGCAGCGACGTCGCGCCGATGAGCTTGCTGGACTATAACGCCAAGGCCGAGCGCCTGGGCTGGCTGCCGTCGGCGCCGCAGCTGGAAACCAATCCGCTGGCCGTCACCCGCGCCGCCGCCGCCGCGCAGATGGAGCCGGCCGCCTACGCGGTCAAGCAGCTCAAGGAGGGCAAGCTGCACATGTCGTGCGACGATCCGGACAATCCGGCCAACTTCCCGCGCAACATGTTCGTCTGGCGCTCGAATATCCTGGGCAGTTCCGGCAAGGGCCACGAATACTTCCTGAAATACCTGCTCGGCACCCAGAACGCGCTGATGAGCGACGAAAGCGAATGCGTCAAGCCGCAGCACGTGAAGGTGCGACCGGCCGCCGAAGGCAAGCTCGATCTGCTGGTGGTGCTGGATTTCCGTATGTCGACCACCTGCCTGTATGGCGACATCGTGCTGCCGACCGCCACCTGGTATGAAAAGGACGACTTGAACACGTCCGACATGCACCCGTTCATCCACCCGTTGTCCGAAGCCGTGCAGCCGCTGTGGCAATCGCGCTCGGACTGGGAAATCTACAAGGGCCTTGCGAAGAAATTCTCGGAAATCGGCGGCGCCCACCTCGGCGTGCAAAAGGACCTGGTCTTGACGCCGCTGATGCACGACACCCCCGGTGAACTGGGCCAGCCGTTCGACCCGAAAGACTGGCGCGCCGGCGAGTGCGAACCGGTTCCGGGCAAGACCATGCCCAACATGACGGTGGTGGAGCGCGACTACCGCCAGGTATACCGCAAGTTCACGTCGATCGGCCCGCTGCTGGAATCGCTGGGCAATGGCGGCAAGGGCATCGGCTGGAAGACCGGGCACGAAGTGGAAGTGCTGCGCGGCATCAACCGCACGGTGCAGGAAGAGGGCATCGCGCACGGCCAGCCGCGCCTGGAGACCGCCATCGACGCGGCGGAAATGATCCTGTCGCTGGCGCCGGAAACCAATGGACACGTGGCGGTCAAGGCCTGGGATGCGCTGTCGAAGATCACGGGACGCGACCATACCCACCTGGCGCTGCCGCGCGAACACGACAGTATCCGCTTCCGCGACGTGCAGGCGCAGCCGCGCAAGATCATTTCGTCGCCGACCTGGTCGGGCCTGGAATCGGAAGAAGTCAGCTACAACGCCTGCTACACCAACGTGCATGAACTGATCCCATGGCGCACGCTGACGGGCCGCCAGCAGTTTTACCAGGACCATCGCTGGATGCGCGACTTCGGCGAGGGATTGTGCGTGTACAAGCCGGCCATCGATACCCGCACCACGGCGGCCATGCTGGGCGCAAAACCGAACGGCAACAAGGAAATCGCGCTGAACTTCATCACGCCGCACCAGAAGTGGGGGATCCACTCCACGTATTCGGACAACCTGCGCATGCTGACCCTGTCGCGCGGCGGTCCCCACGTGTGGCTGTCGGAAACCGACGCCAAGGCGGCCGGGATCGTCGACAACGACTGGATCGAAGTATTCAACGTGAACGGCACCCTGACGGCGCGCGCCGTGGTCAGCCAGCGCGTACCTGCCGGCATGACATTGATGTACCACGCCCAGGAAAAGATCGTCAACGTGCCGGGCGCGGAAATGTCGGGCAAGCGGGGCGGCATCCACAACTCGGTGACGCGCGCCGTCACCAAGCCGACGCACATGATCGGCGGCTATGCGCAACTGTCGTGGGGCTTCAATTACTACGGCACGGTGGGTTCCAACCGCGATGAATTCGTGCTGGTCCGGAAAATGAACAACGTCGAGTGGCTGGAAGGCCGCCTGCCGGCAAACCATGGGAGCAATGTATGAAAATCAGAGCACAGATCGGCATGGTGCTGAACCTGGACAAGTGTATCGGTTGCCACACCTGTTCCGTCACCTGCAAGAACGTATGGACCAGCCGTGACGGCGTCGAATACGCGTGGTTCAACAACGTCGAGACCAAGCCCGGCATCGGTTATCCGAAGCAGTGGGAAAACCAGGCCAAGTGGAATGGCGGCTGGCGCCGCAACGCGCAGGGCAAGATCGAGCCGCGCCAGGGCAGCCGCCTGAAGATCCTGGCCAATATCTTCGCCAACCCGAATTTGCCGCAGATCGACGAATACTACGAACCGTTCACGTACGACTACGAACACCTGCAGCACGCGCCGCTGTCGCAGACGCCGCCGACCGCCCGTCCGATTTCGGTCCTGACCGGCAAGAAGATGGACAAGATCGAGTGGGGCCCGAACTGGGAGGACGACCTGGGCGGAGAATTCGCGCAGCGCAGCCAGGATGCGCTGTTCGACAACATGCAAAAGGAAATGTACGGCACGTTTGAAAATACGTTCATGATGTATTTGCCGCGCCTGTGCGAACACTGCCTGAACCCGGCCTGCGTGGCGTCGTGCCCGTCCGGTTCCGTCTACAAGCGCGAAGACGACGGCATCGTGCTGGTCGACCAGGACAAGTGCCGCGGCTGGCGCATGTGCATATCCGGCTGCCCGTACAAGAAAATCTATTACAACTGGAGCACCGGCAAGGCGGAAAAGTGCACGTTCTGCTATCCGCGCATCGAAGCGGGCCAGCCGACCGTGTGCTCGGAAACCTGCGTGGGCCGCATCCGCTACCTCGGCGTGCTGCTGTATGACGCGGACCGCATCGAGGAGGCCGCGTCGGTGGCCGACGAGCGCGACCTGTATCCATCGCAACTGGGCCTGTTCCTCAATCCGCACGACCCGGAAGTCATTGCCGAGGCGCGCCGCCAGGGCATTCCCGACGCGTGGCTGGACGCGGCCGTGAAGTCGCCCGTGTACAAGATGGCCATGGAGTGGAAAGTCGCGTTTCCGCTGCACCCGGAATACCGCACCCTGCCGATGGTGTGGTACATCCCGCCGCTGTCGCCGATCCAGGCCGCCGCGGAAGCCGGAAAGCTCGGCCGCAACGGCATCCTGCCCGACACGGCCAGCCTGCGCATTCCGGTGCAGTACCTGGCCAACCTGCTGACGGCCGGCGACACGGTGCCGGTGTTGAAAGCGCTGGACCGCATGCTGGCCATGCGCGCCTACATGCGCGGCAAGAGCGTGGAGGGCGTGGAAAACCTCGAGGTGCTCAAGCAGGTCGGGCTGACCCGGGCCATGGTGGAAGACATGTACCACATCATGGCGATCGCCAACTATGAAGACCGCTTCGTGATCCCGAGCAGCCACAAGGAAATGGCGGAAGACAGCTTCAACGACAAGGGCAGCTGCGGCTTCAGCTTCGGCAACGGTTGCTCGGACGGCGTCAGCGACGCCAGCCTGTTCGGCAAGAAGAAACAGGGGTCGGTGATCTTCGTGCAGATGCCGAAATCGCGCAAGAAAAAACACATGGAGGAGGTATGAAAGCCTGTCGCGTCCTGTCCGCCCTGTTGCTGTACCCGGAACCCGAACTGATTGCCGCGCTGCCGGAATTGCGGCAGGCGCTGGCCCGCCAGCAGCCCGCGTGGGGCTTGCGCCTCGATGGCCTGTTCGCCCACCTGGCCGATACCCCGCTGATCACGCTGCAGCAGGATTACGTCGCCACGTTCGACCGCAACCCGGCGCATTCGCTGCACCTGTTCGAGCATATCCACGGCGAGTCGCGCGACCGCGGCCAGGCCATGGTGGATTTGCTGGCCGAGTACCGCAAGCATGGGCTGGAGATGGTCGGCAACGACTTGCCCGACTATGTGCCGCTGTTCCTGGAATTCCTGGCGCAGCTGGACGAAGCCGACGCCATGCCGCTGCTGGGCGACGCGGTGCACGTGCTGGCGCACGTGGGCCGCAAGCTTGCCACCGCCGGCAATCCCTACGCGCCGGTCTTTGCGCTGCTGGAGGAAGCCAGCCCGGTGGCGGCGGAAACCCTGTCGGAACCGCCGGTGCGCGACATGGATGAAGCCATGGAAACCTTCGGGCCCGGCGCCGACGGCGTGGAACCGCTGCTCAACACCAGTTTGGCGGCAGGCCCGCAACCGATCAAGTTTTATCCGCAAGCGGGCCGGCCGGCCGCCGCCGCGGCGTAACAAGGAACGAAAGGAGAACACCATGAGTTACCTGCATCAATTCGTGTTCGGGATTTATCCCTATATCGCGCTGGCGATCTTCCTGCTGGGCAGCCTGGTGCGGTTCGACCGGGAACAGTACAGCTGGAAGTCCGAATCGTCGCAATTCCTGCACCGGGGCGTGCTGCGCCTGGGCAGCCCGCTGTTCCATATCGGCGTCCTGGGCCTGTTCTTTGGGCACATGGTCGGCCTGCTGACGCCGGTGGCGGTGTGGGATGCGCTCGGCGTCGAACACGGCGCCAAGCAATTGTTCGCGATGGCGGCGGGGGGCCTGATGGGCTCCCTGTGCCTCGCGGGCATCGTGCTGCTGCTGGCGCGCCGCGTCGCCAGCGACCGCCTGCGCGGCGTCACGTCGCTGAAGGACAAGGTGGTGCTGCTGTGGATCCTGGCGACCCTGCTGCTTGGCCTGTCATCGATTTTTGTGTCGGCCTCGCATACCGACGGCCACATGATGGTGCTCCTGATGACGTGGGCGCAGCACGTGGTGACGTTCCGCGGCGACGCCGCCGGCTTCATTGCCGACGCGCCGATGGTGTTCAAGCTGCACCTGTTCATGGGCATGTCGCTGTTCGTGCTGTTCCCGTTCACCCGGCTGGTACACGTCTGGAGCGGTTTCGGCGCGGTGGGCTACCTGGGCCGCGCATTCCAGCTGGTGCGCAGCCGCTAACCGTGTTACGCCGCAGGCAATAGGGGTACGCACGCCGTGGCGGGTCACGGCGTGCAGCCTGACCGGCCCTGCGGCTCAATCCATCTACCGAGGAACCACCATGGGACTGTCCGTCAACGGCGTCGATATCACCGACGCCGCCATTGAAGCCGAGCTGCCGCACCACGGCCAGTCCGGCAACCCGCTGAAACACGCGGTGCATGAACTGGTGCTGCGCCAGTTGCTGTTGCAGGAAGCGCAACGCCTGGCGATGCCCGGCGACGATGACGAAGCGCGCATCGAGGCGCTGCTGGCGGCCGAAGTCGCGGTGCCGGCGGCGGACGAAGCGGCCTGCCGCCGCTATTACCAGCAGCAGGTGGCGCGTTTCACCAGCGGCGAACTGGTGGAAGTGCGCCATATCCTGTTCCAGGTGACGCCGACCGTGCCGCTGGACTTGTTGCGCGGCACCGGCGAAGCCATCCTGGCGGAATTGCAAGCCAACCCGGAACGCTTTGCCGAACTGGCGCGCACGTATTCGAATTGCCCGTCGGGCGCCGTCGGCGGCAGCCTGGGGCAGGTGGGACGCGGCCAGTGCGTGCCGGAATTCGAGGAACCGGTGTTCCGCATGCAGGCCGGTGAACTGGGCAAGCGCTTGCTGGAAACCCGCTTCGGCTTGCACATCGTGCAAGTGGAGCGCCGCATTGCCGGCAGCGTGGTGCCGTTCGAAGCCGTGCAGGCGCAGGTGGCGGACGAGCTGCAGCGCCAGTCGTGGCACCGCGCGCTGCACCAGTACCTGCGCATCCTGGCCGGCAGGGCGGACATCGAAGGCGTGGAACTGGAAGGCGCTGAAACGCCGCTGGTGCAGTGACGCGTACTGTGGGTGTTCCCCGGGCGCGCCTAGTCATTCCGGACTAGGCCGCCTACGCCGTCGGAAGCAATGGCAGGCGGCGGGGGCGCCGCTACAATCGAGCCATTGTCGAACGAGGAGTATCCCATGTTGAGCGACCGGTTTGGACGCACCATCGATTACCTGCGGGTATCGGTGACGGATCGCTGCGATTTGCGTTGCACGTATTGCATGCCCAAGGATTACCGCGGCTTCGAAGACCCGCCGGACTGGCTGACGTACGACGAGATCACCCGCGTGGTGGCGGCCTTTGCGCGGCTGGGCACGCGCCGCGTGCGCCTGACTGGCGGCGAACCGCTGACGCGCGGGCGGCTGCCGGAACTTGCCGCCAGCCTGGCGGCGCTGCCCGGCGTGCGCGACTTGTCGCTGTCCACTAACGGCACCCGCCTGGCGCGCCATGCGCAGGCGCTGCGCGAGGCCGGCGTCACGCGCCTGAATGTGAGCCTGGATTCATTGGACCGCGACGCCATGGCCTGCATTACCGGGCGCGATTGCCTGCCGTCCATCCTGGCCGGACTGGAAGCGGCCCATGCGGCCGGCTTCGATCCGATCAAGATCAACATGGTCGCCATGCGCGGCGTCAACGATGGCCAGATCGACACCATGGCGGCGTTCTGCATCGAGCGCGGCTACCTGCTGCGCCTGATCGAAGTCATGCCGATGGGCGCCACCGGGCAGGACGCGTCCTACCTGGACCTGGGGCCCGTGCAGCGCCGCCTGCAAGCCAAATTCGGCTTGCGGCCGCAGGCTGCGGAACTGGGCGGCGGGCCGGCGCGCTACTGGTCGACGGCGGACGGCAAGGCCAGCATCGGCTTCATCACGCCCTTGTCGCAACACTTCTGCGCCACGTGCAACCGCGTGCGCCTGTCCGTGGACGGCACGCTGTACATGTGCCTGGGCCAGGAACAGACTTACCCGCTGCGGCCCTTGCTGCGCGGCGGCGCGTCGGACCAGGAATTGGAACAGGCCATCCGCGCCGCCATCGAACTGAAGCCGCGCGAACACGATTTCAACCGGCAGCCTGAAAAAATCATCCGTTTCATGTCGCAAACCGGCGGCTGAGCGGCCCTGGTGCTAACGTGCGGCAACCGGCGCCATGTATACTGGACACGCAGTCCAACCGCCAGAGGAGACCATCATGGCATCTTGCCAATCCGCCCGTGTTGCGAGCCCCGCGGGCTCCACGCGCCCCACGCGCGCTGGCGGCCGCACGCGCCGGGCCGCGGCCCGGACCGCCGCATGAGCGGCAAGCCGTTCCCCGCATGGCGGAAACTGTCCACGCGCATCGTCGGCGTGCTGGCGGGATTCCTGTGCATCGCCATGGCGGCCATCGGCGGCACACTGTTGCTGTCCTGGCAGCTGGAGGGCAGCGCCGCCGCCATCAATGTCGCGGGCAGCCTGCGCATGAACTCATACCGGCTTGGCATGCAGATTGCCGCCGACAGCGCCATGTCCGCGCCCGCGGCGCAGCAGGTGCGCGCGCAACTGGCGCAAATGGACGCCATCCTCACGCTGCTGGGCAAGGGCGATCCGCGCCGCCCGCTGTTCCTGCCGCCGTCGGCGGACATCCGCGGCGAATTCGACAAGGTCACGCGGTCGTGGCGCCAGCAGCTGGCGCCGCGCGTACGCGGCCTGCTGGATGCGCCGCAGGCGCAGCGCGTGGAAAAACTCGCGGCCATGCGCGGCGATATCGACGCGTTCGTGCGCGAAGCGGACCGGCTGGTCAACATGATAGAACGCGACAGCGAACAGCGCACGTTCTGGCTGCGCAGTTCGCAGCTGATGCTGCTGGCGCTGGCGCTGGTGGGCACGGTCAGCGTGATTTACCTGTTCTTCAATATGATCGTGGCGCCGGTCGAGCGGCTGCAGGCCGGCATGGACCGCATGCGCGAGCGCGATTTCGAAGTACGCCTGCCGGTGGAAAGCCAGGATGAATTCGGGCAGCTCGCGCACGGCTTCAACCAGATGGCGGACCGCCTGCAGGGGCTGTACGGCGGACTGAAACAGCTGGTCAGCAACAAGACCGCCGCGCTGGAAGAGCAAAACCGCGAACTCGCGCTCCTGTACGACGCGGCCGCGTTCGTGCAGCAGCAGCAATCCGCCGAAGTGCTGTGCGACGGCTTCCTGCGGAGGCTGTGCGACTATTTCAAGGCCGACGGCGGCTCGGTGCGCGTACTGGACGCCGCGCGCGGCAACCTGCACATGCTGGCGCATCGCGGCCTGTCGGAGGAAATCGTCGAGACCGAACATTGCATCAAGGTCGGCGAATGCCTGTGCGGCGACGCCGTGCAAAAGAAAGTGTCAGTGGTGCACGACATGCGCGCGATGGCGCAGCGTGAACAGTTGCGCTGCCACCGCGAAGGCTACGCCACGGTGTCGGTCTTCCACATCCACGCGCATGGCCAGCACCTGGGCTTTTTCAACCTGCATTTCCGCAACCCGATGGTGTTCAACGCGGCGCAGCGGGCGCTGCTCGATACGCTGGGCCAGTTGCTGGGCACGGCCATTGAAAACCAGCGGCTGGCGGCGCGCGAACGGGAAATGGCGGTGTCGGAGGAGCGCAACCTGGTGGCGCAGGGTTTGCACGACAGCATTGCGCAAGGCTTGAACTTCCTGAACCTGCAGGTGCAGATGCTGGAACAGTCGGTGCGCGGCGGCCAGCTGCAGGAGGCCGAGGCCATCGTGCCGGCGCTGCGCGCCGGGGTGGCGGAAAGCTACCAGGATGTGCGTGAGTTGCTGAACAACTTCCGCACCCGCCTGCCGGACGGTAACATGGCGGCCTCGCTGAAAGAGACCGTGGAAAAATTCGAGCGCCAGACCGGCATCGCGGTGCGGCTGGAAGCCGATTCGGACGGCGCACCGTTCCCGCGCGAACAGCAGCTGCAACTGCTGTTCATCGCGCAGGAAGCGCTGTCGAATATCCGCAAGCACGCCGACGCCACCGAAGTCACGGTACGGCTGCACGACCGGCAAGACTTCGTGCTGAGCATCGAAGACAATGGCGCCGGTTTCGATCCCGCCAGCCTGGCGGCGCGCGGCGAAGGCCACGTGGGCTTGCACATCATGCGCGAGCGCGCGCAGCGCATCGAGGCGCAATTGCGCGTGGATTCGCGGCCCGGCGCCGGCACACGGGTCGAGCTGCGCCTGCCCAGGGCGGTGCGGCGCGCGGCGTGACGACAACACAGGAAGAGGAACATGGAACAGGACAACTTGCCGATCACCGTACTGCTGGTGGATGACCACACGCTGTTCCGCAGCGGCGTACGTTCGCTGCTGCAGCGCCACCCGGAATTTTCCGTGGTGGGCGAGGCGGCCGACGGCGTGGAAGGCATCAAGCGCGCGCAGCAGCTGCAGCCGCAAGTGGTGTTGCTGGACTTGAACATGCCCGGCATGTCGGGCCTGGAAACGCTGCAACTGATGTTGCAGGATTGCCCGGACAGCGCGATCGTCATGCTGACAGTGTCGGAAGATGCGCAAGACCTGGCCGCGGCGCTGCGCGCCGGCGCGTCCGGCTACCTGTTGAAAAACATCGATACCGATGCACTGGTGCGGGCGATCCGCCGCGCCGCCGAGGGCCAGACCGTGGTGGCCGAAGCCATGACGGCCAAGCTGGTGGCGCAACTGCAGGGCGGGCCGCAAGGCGCGCCCACCGCGTCCGACCTGGACAAGCTGACACCGCGCGAGCGGGAAGTGATTGCGGGCCTGGCGCGCGGTGAAAGCAACAAGATCATCGCACGCAACCTGGATTTGTCGGAAAGCACAGTGAAAATCCACGTGCAAAACGTGCTGAAAAAACTCAAGCTCAACAGCCGGGTGCAGGCCGCGGTGTTTGCCGTCGAACACGGCATGTCCGGCGGCGAGCGCTGAGCTTTCAGCGCGGCCGCCTCATCTCAACCGCAGCAGCCGCCACAGCAGCCGCCCGACGTGCCGGCCTGTTCGGCCGGATAGCCGGCGCGCGCCAGGCTGCCCGCCAGCGTTTGCGGCGTCGTATGGCGCTCATCGTACTGGACGCTGGCCAGGCAGTTCAGCAGCGATACGCGCACACTGTTGACGCCGGTGATACCCGACAGCAGCGACGACACCAGGTCGGCGCAGCCTTCGCTGGTCATGTTCTCGATTTTCAGGATGGCGTTTTGCATTTGGAACTCCGTGATGTGAGAAGGAATGACTGCAGCGTACGGGATGCGCGGCGCCGGTGCCACGGTTTTCCTGCCACTGGCGGGAGAATTTTTGATTTTCTTGATGAAGATCATCTAATCGCGCAACGGAACTTTCCACGCCTTGAGCGGGCGCACAAAATGGTCCTGGCACTGTGATTTTTCGGACCATCAAATGAACCTATTGCACATCGAGGAACCCGTGCCGCAAGCGGCGCCGTCATTCTGGCAACACCCGCTCTGGCGGCTCGGCTTCCGGCCGTTTTACCTGGCCACCGGCCTGTTCGCGGCGCTCGCCATCCCGCTGTGGATCGCCGCGGTGTCGGGATGGGGAGTGCCATTGCCGGCCAGCGCCGCGCTGCGCGTGGGGCCGCTGTGGCACATGCACGAAATGGTGTTCGGCATGGCCAGCGCCGTCATCATTGGTTTCCTGTACACGGCGGGCCGCAACTGGACCGGCCTGTGGACGCCGGTGCGGGGCCGCCTGGCCGCGCTGGCCGCGCTGTGGGTGGCCGGGCGCGTCGCCATGCTGTGCGCGCCGCCGGCCGTGGCGGCCGCAGTGGACTGGCTGTTCCTGCCGCTGGCCGCATGGCCGCTGGCGACGGTGTTGCGCCAGTCCGGCAACCGCCGCAATTACTTCCTGGTCGGTTTGCTGGCGCTGATGGCGCTGGCCAACGGCGCCTTCCACGCGGGCGCCGCGGGCTGGCTGGCGCTGGACCCGGCGCATGCGGTGCAAAGCGCGATCCTGGTGGTGTCGGTGATGGAAGCGGCCATCGGCACCCGCATCATTCCCATGTTCACCCGCAACGGCGTGCCGGGTTGCCAGCCGGCCGTCTCGGTGCCGCTGGACCGTGCCTCGCTGGCGCTGCTGGCGCTGTCGGCCCTGGCCTGGGCCTTGCGTGCGCCGGCCTGGCTGGCCGCGCCGATGGCCGCCGCGGCCGGCGTGCTGGTGCTGGTGCGCGTGGCGCGCTGGCAGCCGCACCGCACGCTGCGCCACCCGCTGGTGTGGATATTGCACTTGTCGTATGCGTGGATCGGCGCAGGCATGCTGTTGCTGGCGGCGGCGGCCCTGGGCCTGGCCGCCGCCAGCGCGGCATTCCATGCGCTGGCGGTAGGGGCCATGGCGGGCCTGGTGATCGGCATGATGACGCGCACCACACTGGGCCATACGGGCCGCCCGCTGCGCGCCGGACCGTATGAAACCGCGATGTTCGTGCTGGTGCAGGCCGGCGCGCTGGCGCGCGTGGCGGCGGCCTTGTGGATGGAGCCTGCCGCGGTATTGCTGGTGGCCAGCGCCGCGTGCTGGAGTGTGGCGTTTGCCCTGTATGTGCTGGTGTACCTGCCATACCTGGCCGGCGCGAGGATCGATGGCAAGGAGGGTTGAACCATGGAAGACGCAGTGATGGAAGCGCCGGTGGCCGGCACGGACACGATCGCGCTGTTTGCGGAAGTGCACGATGCGGTACTGGACCAGGTGGCCGGATTGCTGGAATTGACGGGCGAACCGCTGCGCGCCGCGATGGCGGAGCTGCTTGACGACTTGCGCCAGGACTTCGTGGCGGAGGAACGCATGATGGCGGCGCTGGGCACGCCGTCGATGGCGGGCCACACCGATGAACACGCCAATTTGCTGGCGCGGCTGGAAATCGCGGCAAATGCCGGCAGCAGCGTCTGCCACCAGGCGTTGCGCGCCTTGCCCGGCTGGTTCCGCCAGCACCTCGACAGCTGGGATGCGTTGCTGGCGCAAGGGCTTGCCAGCGCAGGGAAAGAGAAATAGGGCGGCGCACTGCCGAAGTCGCGTGACGGCCCCCAAAAAAAGCCCGCTTCGGGAGCGGGCTGAATCCAATTCTTGTTGAGAGTTGGAGGAGACAGGTGTAATGATGCTGCATCGCGGTATATTCGTCCAATTTTAATTTCACATACTGCACATTCAATTTGTGAATATCGTGGAAAACCGGCCACGCGAATGCATCTTTCGCTTCGACTTGCCTGGGCCGCTTGCAAAATAGGAGCTACTGTTAAGTACGTGTATCCCGTACTTGCCCGCCGCGCCGGAGGCTCCCATGCGCCATTTGTCCATCAAGCAAGCATTCACCGCAACCTTTCTTTTAACCCTGGTGCTGGCAGCGCTGACGCTGTGGGCGCTGTTGCGGGTATCCGATAAACAGGCGGCGGCTACGGCCGCCAGCCAGGCCCGCTATCATTCGTACCTGCTGGCCGACGAGCTGCGCCAAAGTTCGGACGACTTGACGCGGCTGGCGCGCACTTACGTGGTGTCCGGCGATGCCGCTTATGAGCGGCAGTATATGGATATCCTCGATATCCGGAATGGCAGGAAGCCGCGTCCCGCGCATTACGAGCGCATTTACTGGGATTTCGTTGCGGGCGGCATGCCGGTGCCGCCGTCAAGCGGGCAGACCGTGGCGTTGCAGGAATTGATGAAGCAGGCCGGTTTCACTGAACAGGAATTCGCCAAGCTGAAGGTGGCGCAAGCCAATTCGGACGGGCTGGTGAAGACCGAAGTGATTGCCATGAACGCGGTCAAGGGCCTGTTCGACGATGGGCGCGGCAACTTCACGCGCCAGGATGCGCCGGACATGGACATGGCGCGCCGCATCATGCATGACGGCGAGTACCACCGCAACAAGGCCCGCATCATGCAGCCGCTCAATGAATTCCTGGGTTTGCTGGACAGCCGGACCGCGGCCGCCGTGGCGCTGGCCGAGCATGAAACCCGTACCGCGTTTGTCGTGGCCGTGGTGCTGCTGGCGTTGTCGGTGACCGGCACGGTGGTGTGCCTGCAGCTCGTGTACCGCTATATCCAGCGCAACCTGGCCAGCGCCACCTCCGCGGCGGCCCGCATTGCCGAAGGCGATTTGACGGAAGAGATCCGCGTGGCGCACGACGACGAAGTCGGCACGCTGATGCGTGCGATAGCCACCATCAACGGCAACCTGGCCGGCATGATCGGCAAGATCCACGACAGTACCGACGAAATGACGGTGGCGACCAGTGAAATCGCACGCGGCAATGCGGATTTGTCGGCGCGGACCGAGTCGCAGGCCAGTTCGTTGCAGCAGACCGCCAGTTCGATGGAAACATTGACCCATACCGTGCAACGCAACGCGGCCGACGCCGGCGAAGCAAACCGGCTGGCTTCCAGCGCCTCGACCATTGCCGCCCAGGGCGGGGAAGTCGTATCGCAAGTGATCAGCACCATGGGATCGATCCGCGAAAGTTCCGCGCGTATTGAAAACATCACCGGCGTGATCGATGGCATCGCATTCCAGACCAATATCCTGGCGCTCAACGCCGCCGTGGAAGCCGCGCGCGCCGGCGAGCAGGGCCGGGGCTTTGCCGTGGTGGCGTCGGAAGTACGGTCGCTCGCGCAGCGCAGCGCCGCCGCCGCCAGGGAAATCAAGGAATTGATCGGCGATTCCACTGGCCGTGTGGAGGCCGGGGCGCGCATGGTGGACCAGGCCGGCAAGACCATGGAACAGGTGGTACAGGCGGTGCGGCAGCTGGAAGGCATCATGGCCGGCATCACGCGTGCCAGCACGGCGCAAAGCACCGGTATCCTGGAAGTCAACCGCGCCGTCACGCAAATGGACGCCATCACCCAGCAAAACGCGGCGCTGGTGGAACAGGCCGCCGCTGCCGCGGAAAGCCTGCGCGAACAGGCGCAGGGGCTGGCGCAGGCGGTCAGCACATTCCGCCTGAAGTCCGATCCGGACACACACGGGTCGCCGCGCAAGGAAGCGCCCAGGCTGCACCTCGCGCATACGCAGTGACGGAGACCGCCTCCAAAAAAAAGCCCGCCGGGAGGCGGGCAAAGCCCTGTGAATAAGGCCGAGGAGACAAACGGTAAAGCGGGCGCTTGCGCCGCGGCGTACGCCCGCGGACGCAGTCCGCGCGTCAGTGGCGGCCGCGCAAGGCTGCCAGCGCGCGCGACGGCAGGCGCCAGCCGTAGACTGCGTCGGCCAGCGCCACCAGCGCCGCGGCGATGATCCAGTTCCAGCCGTGCTGTTGTACGCTCTCGATTTGCAGCCCGACCACGAGGAGTGCGGCGCCCGCCTGGACCACCGCGGCGAGGCGGCGCCTTGCATTGCGGCGCAGCGCGAGCGCCAGCAGCGCCGTTTCGTATTCCGGCTGCGGGCGGGCCTGGGGCGGCAGGCCGTCAATGGCAGGGTGGCCTGCGGCTGGCTGCTTGCGTGAGGTAATGGATGTGACAGTTGCGTTGGTGCGCATGGCAATTCTCCTGATGACCAAGGGGGAAATAGCAGCGCGAACCGGGGACAGGGGCCGCAGGGAGTGGCGCGAAGGCCGTGCAACGCGAGTGGGGCGTGGCGGAAAATGCAGGGTCGATCTGGACCGTTTTCAGCAATGTAGCACAGAAAATCCTGCTATGCGACAACTAGATGCTACTAGGCAACAATTGCATGTCGCAAGCCATATGCATCAGCCACCGCAAAAGCACAGCGCCAGGGCATGCCTGGCGCTGTCGTGGCGAAAGCGGCGATCCGCTTATTTTTCAGCGAAGGCGCGCTCGATCACGAAATCGCCCGGGGTGGACGTATTGCCTTCCTTGAAGCCGCGCGCTTCCAGCATTTCCTTCAGGTCACGCAACATATCGGCGCTGCCGCAAATCATCACGCGGTCATCGTTTGGATTCAGTTCCGGCACGCCCAGGTCCGCGAACAGCTTGCCGCTTTCGATCAGGTCGGTGATACGGCCGGTGTTCTTGAACGCTTCGCGCGTCACGGTCGGGTAGTAGCGCAGCTTGGAGGAGACCATGTCGCCGAGGAATTCGTGGTTCGGCAAGTGTTCCACCAGCAAGTCGTGGTAGGCCAGCTCGTCGACCTGGCGGGTACCGTGCACCAGGATCAGCTGGTCGTACTTGTCGTAGATTTCCGGATCGCGCACGATCGACAGGAATGGCGCCAGGCCGGTACCGGTCGACAGCATGTACAGGCGCTTGCCCGGCAACAGGTAGTCGGACACCAGCGTGCCGGTCGGCTTGCGGCCGACGATCACGGTGTCGCCCACTTTCAAGTGTTGCAGGCGCGACGTCAGCGGGCCGCCCGGCACCTTGATGCTGAAGAATTCCAGGTGGTCTTCATAATTCGCGCTGGCGATGGAGTAGGCGCGCAGCAGCGGCTTGCCATCGATGCGCAGGCCGATCATGGTGAAGTGGCCATTCGAGAAGCGCAGGCCAGGGTCGCGCGTCGTCGTGAACGAAAACAGGGTATCGGTCCAGTGGTGCACGCTCAGAACGCGCTCTTCATTCATATTGCTCATGTATTCAATCCTGACTCAAAGGCAAGCACTGTCCATCCCCGAAAAACCGGGCCTGGCAACCTGCTGGGCTGGAATTACAGTGCGGGTTAATGCTGGTGTGTACAACAATGACCGATATGTTAAGGCATTTGACGGATTTTTGCCTGATAAACGGCCGTATGGTTACCATTTAATAGGCATATGCATATATGGGAACCGTATATATGGGGCGCGCGGGAATAAAGGCGGGCGCGGCGCTGGCGGTGGTCCCGCGATATCGGAACCGGTATCGCGGGGCCGATTAATTTGATTGGCGCGCCGGGGCGCCAATCGCCATCATACGCGCACGGCGCCATAGGCGGCCCGCTGCACGGGCATGACGGAAAACCGTGTATCCGGTTTGGCTGCCGGGGCAATACGGCGGCCGGCGTCCGTGCCGCACCATAAAAAATCGACAAGGAGACTTATGCTTCACCGCCCGCACCTTTCAATTCGACGCGCGTGGCCGCTGTCCCTGGCTGGCCTGCTGCTGGCCGCCTGCGGGCTTGGCGGTTGCGCCCTGCGCCAAGAGGCCGGCCCGGGGCCCACCGCCGTGCCGGCGTACGCGGCGGCCGCTGTGGCGTTCGCCAATCCGCTGGTGCGCCAGCGCGCCGATCCCCACGTGACCCTGCACAGCGACGGCTACTACTATTTCACGGCCACCGTGCCGGAATATGACCGCATCGAACTGCGGCGCGCACGGACGCTGGACGGCCTCGGGGCGGCCGAGGCGCAAGTGGTGTGGCGCAAGCACGCCACCGGCATGATGAGCGCAAACATATGGGCGCCGGAACTGCACCACATCGATGGCAAGTGGTATCTCTACTTCACTGCGGGACGCGCGGAGGCGCCGTTCGACATCCGGCTTTATGTGCTGGAAAACAGCGCGGCCGACCCGCTGCACGGCAAGTGGACCGAACGCGGACAGCTGAAAACCGGGTGGGAAAGCTTTGCGCTGGATGCCACCACGTTCGTGGCCAATGGCCACCGGTACCTGGCGTGGACGCAGAGCGCGCCGGGCGCCAAGGTGCACGGCACCAACATCTACCTGGCGAAGATGGACACCCCATGGTCGATCGTGCAGCCGGCGGTGCTGGTGTCGCAGCCGCAGTATGCCTGGGAAAAGGTCAAGCACGACGTCAATGAAGGGCCGTCCGCGCTGGTGCGCAACGGGCGGGTATTCATGACGTATTCGGCATCGGCCACCGATGCGAACTATTGCCTGGGCATGGTGGCCGCCGATGAAAAAGCCGACCTGCTCGATCCGGCTTCGTGGCGCAAGTCGCCGGAGCCGGTGTTGCGCACCAGCGAGGCGGCCGGACAATTCGGTCCCGGGCACAATTCATTTACCACCACGCCCGACGGCAAGACCGACGTCATCGTCTACCACGCGCGCAATTACCGCGACATCGTGGGCGATCCGCTGCACAACCCGGACCGCCACACGCGCGCGCAGGCGTTCACCTGGCTTGCCGACGGCACGCCGTACTTTGGCGACCCGGTGCCCGATGCGGCGCTCGACCCGGCGCGTCCTGCCGCCCGCAACGCCGCCAGGTAGTCCGGCACGGGCGGCCCCGGCGGGACCATGCCGTAACCGGCGCCTGGCCATGGCGCCGGCGTCACGCCGGCGCGGTTGCGGCCCGGGCCTTGTCCAGCAGGCCGCGCATCCTCAGCCACTCGGCCGCGCGCCGCGGCCAGTCCGACGCGGTGCCGAGTCCTTCGGCCATGCCGATGCCGTGGCCGCCCCGTTCAAAGACGTGCAATTCCGCCGGCACGCCGGCGCGGGTCAGCGCCTGGTAAAACGCGATGCTGTTATCGGCCGGGACCGCCGCGTCGCCCTGGGTGTGGAACAGGATGGCGGGCGGCGTGGCGGCCCCGACCTGCGTTGCCAGCGACAGGCGGCGCACCAGTTCGGGCGCCGGATCGTCCCCCAGCAGCGCACGGCGCGAACCCGCATGCGCGGCCGGGCCTTCCATGGCGATCACGGGATACAGCAGCACCATGAAGTCCGGACGCGCGCAGACCGCGTCGAGCGCGGCGCCGGTGCGGCCGTCGGGGTGGCCGTACAGGGTTCCTGCGCTGGCGGCAAGGTGGCCGCCGGCCGAACTGCCGACCACGCCGATGCGCTCCGGGTCCAGGCCCAGGTTCGGGGCGCGGCTGCGCAGCAGGCGCATTGCGCGCAGCACGTCCTGCAGCGGGGCTGGGTGGCCGAATTCCGCCAGCCGGTACTTCAGCACGAAGCCCGTCACGCCCAGGCCGGCCAGCCACCGGGCATAGTGCAAGCCTTCCTTTTCCGCAGAGAGGCGCACGTATCCTCCGCCAGGACAGATAATGGCGGCCGCGCCGTTGGCCATGCCGGCCGGCGGCGAGACCCTCGTCAGGGTGGGAACGGCGACGTTGGCGATGCAGCCATCGTTGTACAGTTCGGGACCGGGCTGCAGCCGGGCGCGGGCGGCACCGGGAACGCCTTCGGGCCACAATGGTTCGGCGGGACTGGCCGCGCACGCGTCAGGCAAAGGGGACATGATCTGGACAATCGACAAGAACAGGTGTTGACTAAGGGACGACCATGGCAGGTTACAGGATTTTTTTGAAACGCGCGGCGCAGGCGGCAGCCTTGGCGCTGGTGTGGAAGGTGCAGGCGGCAGGGGCTGCTACGGTGGAGGCGGACAGCGCGGCGCCCGGCGGGACGGCCGCCGTGGCAACCATGCGCACGGTGGACTTGTTCAACGGGCGCGACTTCGAGGGCTGGGAATTGTTGGCAGGTAAAGACATGCCGCCGGAGGGCGCCTTTACGGCGCTGGCCGGCGGCATCATCGCATCATCGGGCCAGCCAGCAGGGTTTCTTGCCACCACCGCCAGTTACCGCAACTACCGGCTGCATGTCGAATGGCGCTGGCCGGGCAAGCCGGGCAACAGCGGCATCCTGCTGCATATTTCTCCGGGTCCGATGGATCGGGTCTGGCCACTGAGCTTGCAAGTGCAAACCAGGCATGGCAGCGCGGGCGACCTGCTGCCCATGGCCGGCTACCGGTTCGCGGAGCCTGCCACCAGCGCGCCAGGCGCCGCTCCCGTGGTCAAGGCGCGGATGGCGTCCGATAGCGAGCTGGCGGCCGGCGCGTGGAACAGCACCGACATCGTCTGCCGCGACGGCGTGGTGGAGGTGGCCATCAATGGCGTGCCGCAAAACCGTATCAGCGGCGGCAAGCCCGACCAGGGCAGGATCGGTTTCCAGCTCGAAGGTGCGCCCTTTGAATTGCGCAACGTCCGCCTGGAAGTACTCGAATAAGGCAAACCGCGACGCCGTCGCGCCGGCCTGCCGGCCAGCGCCACGACGCCAGGCGCCCGCCGGCCGCGCCAAGGATGACGCAGGAATTGTTGCAGACTTTCGTGTCCTTGTCGGTAAAAATGCTTGATATTTTATGTTTTATAAAGCATATTTATCGCATGGATACTCATGACCTGCAAATTTTACAGCTGATCCAGTCCGACAACCGGCGCTCCGCCGCCGACATCGGACACGCCATCGGCCTGTCGGTGTCCGCCGTCAGCGACCGCCTGCGGCGGCTCAACGGATCCGGCGCGATCGCCGCCAACCGCGCCGTCATCGACCCCGCCCGGGTCGGCATGACGGCGTGCGCCTTCATTTTCGTCGACCTGGAGCTTCGCGCCGACGAAGCCGCCTTTGCCGCCGCCCTGCGCGCGCTGGCCGAGGTGCAGGAAGCCCACCACATCACGGGACCGCATTCGTGGCTGGTGAAAGTGCGCACGCGCGATACCGCCGCGCTGCAGGTGTTCCTGACGCAGCGCCTGAAAACCGCGCCAGGCGTGTTGCGCACGGAAACCATCATTGCACTCGATACGGCCAAGGAAACCTCGGAACTGGCGTTCGCCGCGCCGGCCGCCGCCGGGGAAGGGGCGCCGTGAGCGACGTCGCCATGACGGTGGCGCGCGGCGCGCTGGTCGGCTTTGCCATTGCCGCTCCGGTCGGGCCGGTGGGGCTGCTGTGCATACGCCGCACGTTTGCCCATGGTCCGTCCGCCGGACTGGCCACCGGACTGGGGGCGGCCGCGGCCGACGCCATGTATGGCCTGGTTGCCGCGCTGGGCGTGGGCGCGGCGGCGTCGCTCTTGCTGGAGCATGCCACGGCGCTGCGCATCGTGGGGGGACTGCTGATGCTGGTGCTGGGCGTGTCGTCCTTGCGGCGCGCGCGCGGAGGCGGTGGTCCGGGCGTCGCGCCGCAGGCGTATGCCTCGTCCGCGCCGGCCACGCCGCGCGGCTTGCTGGGCGCGTTCGGCAGCACGTTCGCGCTGACGGCGTCCAGTCCGATGACGATACTGTCGTTTGCCGGCATGCTGGCCGCGCTGGCGCCGGCTGACGGCAGCCTGGCAGGCGGCCTGTTGCTGGTGGCAGGCGTGTTTGGCGGTTCGACCGCGTGGTGGATGATCCTGGTGGGCGGTGTCTCGGCCAGCCGCAAGGCGCTGCCGCCGCATGCGCTGCGCTGGATCGAGGCGGTGTCCGGGGTGGCGCTGCTGGGCTTTGCCTGCTGGTCGCTGGTGACAGGGCTGGCGGGCCTGGCGGGCACGGCGGCCGGCTGAACGCACCCGCACGCGGACAAGGCGGACACGACGCATACATGCGGTGCTAACCGGGCGCTTGACGGTGGATCCAGTATGTTGGATACTGATTCCACTATGACAGAAGAATCCATCCATGACCGTATTGCCCGCCGTGTGCGCGATTTGCGCGCAGCGCGCGGAATGTCGCTGGAAGCGCTGGCCGGCCAGTGCGGCGTGAGCCGCTCGATGCTGTCGCTGATCGAGCGCGGCGAAAGCAGCCCCACCGCCGTGGTGCTGGAAAAACTTGCAGGCGGGCTGGGCGTGCCGCTGGCGTCGCTGTTCGATGCGCCGGAAGCCACGCCCGGCCCCGTGCTGCGCGCCGCCGACCAGGCGGCGTGGCGCGACCCGCACTCCGGCTACGTGCGGCGCAACGTCTCGCCCGCAACGCCAGGCAACCACGCGCAAATCGTCGATGTGACGTTCCCGCCTGGCGCGCGCGTGACCTATGAATCCGGCGCGCGCCCTTCGCGGGTCCACCAGTACGTGTGGATGCTGGAAGGGACCATGGAGATCACGCACGGCCACGACGTGCACGTGCTGCACCGGGGCGATTGCCTGGCCATGGGCCTGGACCGCCCCACCGGCTTTTACAACCCGGCCGATACGCCTGCGCGCTATGCGGTCGTCCTCACCACCGACCATTAGGACTTGCCATGCCACAGACCATTACCGTACGCCGCCTCTCTGCCGTCACGGACGCCGAGCTGCAAGGCTTGACGCGCGTGCTGTGCGATTGCGTGGAAGGCGGCGCGTCCGTCAGCTTCATGCTGCCGTTTTCCCAGGAGCAGGCCGGGGCGTTCTGGCGCGGCGTGGCGCAATCGGTGGCGCGCGGCGAGCGGGCGCTGCTGGTGGCGGAATGCGCGGGCGCCATCGTCGGGACCGTGCAGGTGGTGCTGGCCCAACCGGACAACCAGCCGCACCGCGGCGACGTCTCCAAGATGCTGGTGGCGCGCGCCGCGCGCCGCCATGGCGTCGGGGCGCTGCTGATGGAAGCGGCCGAGCACACCGCGCGCGCCTGCGGCAAGACCTTGCTGGTGCTCGATACCGCCAGCGCCGATGCCGAGCGCCTGTATGAACGCATGGGCTGGACCCGGCTCGGCGTGATTCCCGGCTACGCGCTGCTGCCGCAGGGCGGCTTGTGCGACACCACGTATTACTACCGCATCCTGCCGCCGCCGGACGCGGTGCTGGATAACCCGGTCTGGCACGCGCTGGTTTCAGCCCAGCGCGGCATGGCCCGGATGCAGGGCCTCGCGGCGCGCTACCGCCCCGACATTTCACCGCTGGCGGGTTTGCGCGAACCGACGCGCGCGGCGCTGGAGGATTTGCGCGCGCTGGCGCAGCCGGGCGAGCAATTGTGGCTGCTGTCGGAGGCGCCGCTGGATTTGCCGCCGTGCTGGCGCGAAGTACGGGCGCGTTTCATCGACCAGATGGTGCACCAGGGCGATGACGACGGTGGCGGCGCGGCCGCCTCCAGTTTCCTGGAACTGGGTGACACCGACGTGGCCGACATGGCGGCGCTGGTGGAATTGACGAAACCGGGGCCGTTCGAGGCGCACACGCGCGACATGGGCGACTACCTCGGCGTGCGCGATCCCGATGGCCGGCTGGTGGCCATGTCCGGCCAGCGCATGAACCTCACGCATTACCGTGAAATCAGCGCCGTGTGCAGCCATCCGGATGCGCGGGGCAGGGGATTGACGGCGCCGCTGATGCGGGCATTGATGGCCCGTATCCGGCAGGAGGGCAAGACGCCGTTCCTGCACGTAAAGACGGAAAACGCCAGCGCCAAGCGGGTCTATGAAAAGCTGGGGTTCGCGGTACGGCGGCGGATTTACTTTTCAGTCATCGCCGCCGTATAGCGCAAGCACACGGGGAGGGCGGCATGCCAGGCTGCCGAAGCGGGCCACCAGCGGGACGCCGCGGCACCGGGCGATACCGGGCAATCCCTGGCAATCGCTGGCAATCCCGGGCGATACCTGGCGGCCGCCGGACCAGGCCGGCCCTGCCGTGGGGCCCGCCCGGCGCCGGTCACTTCCTCACTCGGCAAACACTTGCGCGGCCGGCGTGATCTTCACGGCGTCCGGCCTGATGTTGAGCTTGAGGTTGCCGATCATCGCGTCTTCCTCGAGCACCTCCTTCGGCTTGTTGCCGTCATATTTGATCGGCGACGGCGCATCGGTCACGAGCTTGTCCTTCAGCCCGGCCGCGTCTTTCGTGATCATCACCACCGACAGGTTTTGCGCCGACAGGTGGCGGCGCATGGCGGCGTTGACGTCGTCCACCGTGAGCTTGCCGAGCGCGCCGCGCATCATCCGGGTGAATTCGGGCGTGCCGTACCACTGCGAATCGAGCGCATAGCCCAGCTGCTGGTCTTGCGTGGACGTCATCACGAACACGTTTTTCATCAGGTAGCCGCGGGTGGTGTCGAACTGCTGTTGCGTCATGCCGTTGCGGATCGCCTTGTCCAGTTCGGACAGTGCGATGCGCAGCGCGAAGTGCGCGTTTTCCGGCGCCACCGGGCGGATCCAGATTTCAAACAGTTGCGACTTGCGCCCCAGGTTCGGGTTCGGGAAGAACTGGAACATCCCGCGCGGGAACGCTTCGATGTAGGCATAGTCGCCGTAATTCATGCCGCGCACTTCGCGGATGCGCTGGTACAGCAGGGCGCTTGAGGCGCGGTGTTCGCCCAGCCACGTCTTGACCATCCACAGCGCGGCAAAGTCCGGGTGCGAGCGGGTCACCGGCAGCGGCAGGCCCAGCGAAATCGCGGTGGCGCGCGTGTTTTTCTCCACGATTTCCACTTCCAGGCCATTGGCGCGGCGGCCCTGCGGCGCCGTGGTGGCGGGAAGGCCGGCGTCTTGCGGCAATTTGGCCAGCGCCTGTTTCAGCGACGCCACCATGTCGTCGGACACGTCGCCGGAAATGCCGACCTTGACCGCGCCCTGGGTGTACGCCTTGCGGTAGAACTGGCGCACGTCGTCCAGCGTGATCGACTCGATGCCCTTGACGGTGCCCAGTGCCGGGTGGCCGTATGGCGTACCGGCGTAGACATTGGCCTGCAGGCGTTCCTTGCCCAGTTCTTCCTCGTTGTTGTCTTTCAGGTCGGTCTGCAGCGCATTGCGCTGCGCATCCTTCAGGCGGCGGAAGTCTTCTTCGCGGAAGCCCGGCGACAGCAGCATCGGCAGCGCGATGTCGTTGAACGCTTTCCAGTTATCCTTGTGGATGGTGCCGGTGAAGGTCGTCATTTCCTTGTCGGTCTGCTCGCTGAAGCTGCCGGCCATGGGGAAGAACGCCTTGGTGATTTCATCGATCTTGCGGTCGGACGAGCCGGCCGAGGCGACCATGGCCGCCGTCAGCGCCGCCAGGCCCTCCTTGCCGGCCGGGTCGTGGGCCGAACCGGCCGAGAACAGCAGCTTGTAGCGGATTTGCGGCAACGCGGACTTTTGCACGGTGACCGCGATGTTGCCGGTGGCGGCCTGCGGCTCGAGGTTGGCCAGCTTGGGCAAGGTTTCGATCCCCGCCGGCAGCGCGGCATTGGACAGGGTGCTGACCACCATGCCGTCGTCCTGCAGGTACTTGCGGGCGGCGGCCTGCAGGTCGGCCGGCGTCAGCGTGTCGATGACGCGATAGTAGTTGTTGATGGTGGCGTACGAGCGGTTGAAGTGCACGTACGACGCCAGCGTGCCGGCGATCTGTTCGGTATTGTCGAGCGAACGGATGACGCCATATTTCAGCGCGGATTTCGCATCGGCCAGCGCCTTGTCGCTGACCGGTTCTGCGCGCAGCTTCGCCACGGTCTGCAAGAGCTGGTCGCGCACATAGACCGCGTCCTCGGGTTTTTTCACGCGCGCGGCCACCATCGCCAGCGTCGGATCGACGCGGTTCGGCGTGCTGTCGAACAGCTGGTCGACTTTCTGCTCGTCCTGCACCAGGCGCTTGTACAGCGGCGAGGTGCGGCCAAACGACAGCGACAGCAGCAGCGACAGCGCGGCCTGGTCCTTGTTCTTTTCCGAGAACGCCGGCGCGTGGAACGCCAGCATCACCATCGGCAGGGTCGGCGTGGCCCACGGCACATGGCGGTAAGTGGCGCCCTTGCCGGCGCGCGCCGGTTCGGCCGGCACTTCGGCCTTGTAGCTGCCGCGCTGCCACTTGCTCCAGTACTTCTCCACCATGGCGATGGCTTTTTGCGGTTCCACGTCGCCGGCCACGATGACGGTGGTGCGCTCGGGGCGGTACCAGCGGTCGAAAAAGACCTTCGAATAGGCATACTGGTTCGGCATGTCCTCGATGTCTTTCAGGAAGCCCATCGTGGTGTGCTTGTAGGTGTGGCGGTCGTATGCCGCGTCGCGCGTGACTTCGAACAGCTTGGAAATCGGGTTGGCGCTGTTCTTGTTGTATTCGCCCAGCACGGCGCGCGATTCGGTCTTGAACACGTCTTCGCTGTACGAGAGGTGCTGGAACCGGTCCGCTTCGACCTTCAGCACGGTTTCCAGGTCTTCCTTGGCGAAAGTGGTGTAGTAATTGGTCAGGTCGTCGCTGGTGTAGGCGTTCTGGCGCGCGCCGGCGCGGGTGATGATGTCCTGGTATTTTTCCGGCGGATAGTCGGGCGTGCCGCGGAACATCATGTGTTCGAAGAAGTGTGCAAAGCCGGACTTGCCCGGTTCGACTTCATTGCGCGACCCGGTCTGCACCGGAATTTGCAGCGAAACGATGTTGGGGAAGCCGGTCGGCACCACGATGACTTTCAAGCCGTTGGCCAGGGTTTTTTCCGTGGCCTTGAACGGCAGCAGGTCGGCGCCGGCAGAACCGGCGGGGGCGGCCAGGGCGGCGGGCGCCGCGACGGCGAACAGGAAACACGGTGCAAGCGACTGGGTGAGTCGGGACACGGTCAGTCGGGACACGGTCAGTCGGGACACGGTCGGTAGGGACACGTTTGCTCCTTATCATTTTTTAAAAGAGTGGAGGGCGCCATCCCTGCGGGTAGCGGGACAGCGGGCGCAAGATTACCACTGTGTCCACACATGGGCCACCATTTCAGGCATCCGCACCGGTCAAGTTGGGCCTGGCGGCCAGCCAGGGCATCCACGAGGCCATACCCCGTGCTACCATGGCGCAGCCCAACCTTACACCCGACATTGCAATGAGCCTCGTTTCCGGTAATAACGCGATTGATTCCCTTGTCTTCAGCAGCTGGAGCGGCTCGCCCGGGGTGCCGGCCAGCGTGACATACCAGTTCCTGACGTCCCCGCCCAGCGGCGCGGACGCGGGCGACCGCAACGGTTTCAAGGCCATGACGGCGGTGCAAAAGCAGGCCGTGCGCGAAGCGTTCGCGCAATGGTCGTCGGTGGCCAACATCACGTTCACGGAAGTGACGTCCGGCGCCAACATCCGCCTCGGCACGAATTACCAGGGTGACACCAGCAGCGGCTACTCGTACCTGCCTGAACCGGAAAAAGGCATCACCCAGGTCGAGCTGTACCTCAACAATGCCGGGTCATACAACAATGACTACACGCCCGGCGCCTTCGGCCCTTCGGTGCTGTTGCATGAAATCGGCCATACGCTGGGGCTGAAGCATCCCGGCGACTACAATTCCACCGGGGAGGCCATCAACGGCCCGTTTTTGCCAACCGCGACCGACAACCTCGACTATACGCAAATGTCGTACCGCCAGTCGGTCACCAACCGTGGCACCTATCCGGTCACGCCGATGCTGTACGACATCCAGGCCATCCAGTACCTGTATGGCGCCAACATGTCATATCACGCCGGCAACGATGCCTACAAATTCACCGACAGCCAGGCGCCGCTGTGCATCTGGGACGCGGGCGGCTACAACACGTTCGATTTTTCCACATGCTCCGGCTATACCGTGATCGACTTGCACGCGGGCGCCTTCAGCAGCACCCGCCCGTCCGTATACAACGTGTCGATCGCGTACAACGTGACGGTACAGGCGGTCGTGACCGGCGCGGGCGGCTCGACCGTGCGCATGAACGACGCCGGTGACGCGCTGGCTGGCGGCAGCGGCGTCGACCTGGTGTACGTGGGCGGTGGCGACGACGCGATCGATGGCGGCAATGGCGTCGATACCGTTGTATTCTCCGGCAACTTCGCCAGCTACACGGTGGCGCGTGCGGGCGGCACCGTGGTGGTGACGGGACAGGGGCGCGACACGCTGACCGGCGTGGAAATACTGCAATTTGCCGACCGCACCGTCAATGTGCTGGACCTGGTGTCGCAGGTGGCCGGCGGCACCAACGGCAACGACCGGTTCGTCGCGCAGGCGGGCAATGAATATTTCGACGGCGGCATCGGCGTCGACACGGTGGTCTATGGCGGCTTGCGCGCCGGTTACGCCATCACGGCCGGGACGGCCGCGGCCGGCGCCAGCGGCCCCGCGCTCCAGGTGGACGGCATCGGCGGCACCGATACGCTGGTATCGATCGAACGCCTGGTGTTTGACGATGGCGCGCTGGCGTTCGACACCGGCGGCGTGGCGGCCCAGGCATACCGCCTGTACCGCGCGGCGTTCGACCGCGCCCCGGACGAACCAGGCCTGGGTTTCTGGATCACGCAAATGGACCGCGGCATCGGGCTGATCGACGTGTCGCGCTCCTTCGTCGGCAGCCCGGAATTCCGGCAAAAATACGGCGATCATCCGACCGACGCGGCGTTCGTCGACCTGCTGTACCAGAACGTGCTGCACCGCGCCGGCGAAACCGGCGGCGTGACGTTCTGGAATACCATGCTGGGCCAGGGCGTGTCGCGCGCCGACGTGCTGGCGGCATTCAGTGAAAGCCCGGAAAACGTGGCGGCCACCGCGTCCCTGATCGCCAACGGCATCAACTACGTGCCCTGGCTCTCGTAATGGCGTGAAGCCCAGTCCCACGCGTCGGTCAGGCTGATGCGGTTGCGGCCCATGTGCTTGGCGCGGTACAGCGCCGCGTCGGCCGTGCCGATCAGCTGGCTGATTTCATTGTGCGGCGCGGGCAGCGCGGTGGCCGCGCCGATGCTGACAGTGACGTGCCGGTCCATGTTGGGTAATTGCAATTGTTCCACGCGGCAGCGGATCCGCTCCGCCACGATGGCCGCGCCTTTTAGCGCCTGGTTGGGCAGGATCACGGCGAATTCCTCGCCGCCGTAGCGCGCCACCAGGTCGTTGGCGCGCATTTCGCTGGCCACCGCGGTGGCAATGCGCTGCAGGCATTCGTCGCCGCCCAGGTGGCCATAGGCATCGTTGTACTGTTTGAAATTGTCGACGTCCACCATCAGCAGCGACAGCGGCTGCTGCTGGCGCAGCGCGCGCTGCCATTCGGCCTGCAGCGTATGGTCGAAACAGCGCCGGTTGGCCAGGCCGGTCAGGCCGTCGCGCGTGGCCAGCTGTTCCAGCGCCAGCTGCGCCTGTTTTTCATCGGTCATGTCGCGCAGGGTCTCCACCACCGCCACCAGGGCGCCGTCCGGAGTGCGGATCGGGCTGGCGTCCACCGCCAGGTAGCGGCGCAGGCCCAGGCGCGGCATGTCGCACCAGTTTTGCGCGGTCAGCCCGTCGCCGTCGGCGCTGCGGCGCACGTGCTGGTCGTACAGTTGCGGCACGTCGCCGTGGCGGTCCTGAAGCAGCAGGTCGGCCAGGGTGGGGCGCTGCAGCGCGTAGAAGCAGCGCCAGTGCTGGTCGGTGCCGAGGACGCTGACGGCCGGCACCCCGGTCAGGCGCTCGCAGGCGCGGTTCCAGATCAGCACCTTGCCCTGCGCATCGATCACGAAGGTGGGGATGGCCAGCAATTCCATCAATTGCAGCGCAAAGCCATGGCCTGCGTGGTCCGCCGGCGCGGAAGAAGCCGCATGGCCGGCAGGGGCCGCATGGGCGGCGGGGGCGGGGAGGCCGGCCTGGCCACCCGGCTGAAGGTGCATCACATTCTGTTCCTGTGGCATGGCGGGGTCCTTGTTGGCTGTGAGCACTGCAAACATTTTGCTTTCTGGAATCATTTGAATGCTTGATGCTGAGCAAGCCCGGGCGCATTCGGCACCGCCACCGTCAGCGCCGTGCCATGCCCGGGCGTGCTGGCCAATGCCAGCCAGCCGCCGGCGTCGGCCACGCGGCGCTCCATGCCCAGCAAGCCCAGTCCCCGGCGCACCGGCCCGTCCGGCAAGCCGACCCCGTTGTCATGCACGGTCAGGCTCAATTCATGCTCGTCGCGCGCCAAGGCGATGCGCACTTCCGACGCCTGCGCATGGCGCGCGATGTTCGACAGCGATTCCTGCAGCACGCGCAACACCGTGGCCTCGGCCGGCCCGGCGCCGTCGCTGTGGTAGCGCGCATCCTCGAGGTTGAAGTCGATCCGGTTGGCGCGGGAAAATTCGTGCAGCTGGCGCTCCACCGCGCTGCGCAAACCCTGTTCCAGCGCCACCGGATGCAGACCGTTGACGATGGCGCGCAGCGAGCGGCTGGTGATGTCGATGTGCGCGGCCATGCGGTCCAGCTGCGCCGGCAAGTCCGGGCCGCCCGCCTGGCGGCGCAGCGCGGCCACGTCGAGTTTGAGGGTCAGCAGGTTCTGGCCCAGGTCATCGTGGATATCGGCGGCAATGCGGCGCCGTTCCTGGGCCAGGGCGCGCTCGCACTGGGCGCGCAGTGCGCGCACCGCCAGGCCCTGCAGGTAGCAGCGCCAGCACAGCAACAACATGGCCAATAAGAGTGTCGAACCGGACAGCATGTGCACATGGCTGGACTGCATAAGCATCTCCTTGCATACATGACATATAGAAACTTATTACCGTTGCTGCCAGGAAGTTTTGCTAATTATCAATTTAACTATAAGCAATAATGAATAGGCGCCAGCCGGCGGGGCCTTTATACAACAGCCGGCGAGCGTGTAAAATAGAGGGTTACCTGACGAGTGAGCCACCGTGACCTACAGCATCAAAGAGATTTTTTATACCTTGCAGGGCGAAGGCGCCCATGCGGGCCGTCCGGCCGTGTTCTGCCGCTTTGCCGGCTGCAACCTGTGGACTGGCCGCGAGAGCGACCGCGCCAGCGCGGTATGTCAATTCTGCGACACGGATTTTGTCGGCACCGATGGCGAGCGCGGCGGCAAGTTCGCCACGCCAGCGGAGTTGGCCGCGGAAATCGACAGCCTGTGGCCGGCCGCGTACACCGCCAGCAAATATGTGGTCTTCACGGGCGGCGAACCGCTGTTGCAGCTCGACGAAGCGCTGATTGCCGCGATGCATGCACGAGGCTTTGAAATCGCGATTGAAACCAATGGCACCGTACCGGTGCCGCCGGGGGTGGACTGGGTATGCGTGAGCCCGAAAATGGGTTCCACCTTGGTTGTGCACAAGGGCAATGAAATCAAGGTCGTGATCCCGCAAACCGGCCAGGACCTGGCTGCCTATGAAGGCCTGGATTTCGACCATTTCTTCGTGCAGCCGATGGATGGGCCGCTGGCGTCGTTCAATACCCGGCTGGCCATCGAGACGTGCAGGCGCAACCCGAAGTGGAAACTGAGCCTGCAGACCCACAAGCTGCTGCAAATTCCTTAACCGACAAAGACAAGACTAGAACGATCACATGCTGACTATCACCCGCAAGCTGGAATTTGACGCCGGCCACCGCATTCCCGACCACAAGAGCCAGTGCCGCAACCTGCACGGCCACCGCTATACGCTGGAAATCACCCTGGTTGGCAACGTCATCGATGCCGAGGGCAATTCCGACAATGGCATGATCATGGACTTTTCCGACGTCAAGGCGCTGGCCAAGGAACACCTGGTCGACGTCTGGGACCATTCGTTCCTGGTGTACGAGAAGGACACCGCCGTGAAGGAATTCCTGGCGTCGCTGCCGAACCACAAGACCGTGGTGATCGACCGTATCCCGACCGTGGAAAACCTCGCGAAAGTCGCGTTCGACATCCTCAAGGCGGCCTACCAGGACCGCTACGGCACCGGCCTGCACCTGCACAAGCTGGTGCTGCATGAAACGCCCAACTGCTGGGCCGAGATCACCGATGACTGACGTCGTCCCGGCTGCCGGTGGCCCGGACATCTACATGCGGGCCGCGCTGGAACAGGCGCAACTGGCGTGGGACGCCGGCGAAGTGCCGGTGGGCGCGGTGGTGGTCAAGGATGGCGTCATCATCGGACGCGGCTACAACCAGCCGATCGGCCGCCACGATCCCACCGCGCATGCGGAAATCGTGGCGATGCGCCAGGCCGCCGAAGCGCTCGGCAACTACCGCCTGCCCGGCTGCGAACTGTACGTGACGCTGGAACCGTGCGTGATGTGTTCCGGCGCCATGATGCACGCGCGCATCAGCCGCATCGTCTATGGCGCGCCGGACTTGAAGACCGGCGCCTGCGGTTCCGTCATCGACGTGTTTGCGCAGGAAACACTCAACCACCATGCCACCACCCAGGGCGGGCTGCTGGCCGACGACTGCGCCGGGATGCTGAAACGCTTTTTTGCTGCGCGCCGCGCGGCGGCGCAGGAAGCGCGCAGGGCGGCCGGCGCCACCGGCGCAGCGGCGCCCGGCACGGTCGCCGTCTGACCCGTTCGTGCAGCTTCGGGCGTCCGTTGCGGCCTGGCCGTGCTCTCCCGTCTGCCGCTGCGCGCCAGGTGAGCTGATGCGCCTGGCGGCGCCAACGACTGTTGCCATTTAACCTTCCTAGAGGCCGCCCTCGGGGCGCACGCTTGACGGCTGTGTGACCCCGGGTGTTATGCTGGGGAGAAAGCGTTTTGCAAGTCGTGTGCAGGTAGGAGAGCTAATGCGGTCCAGCAAGAAAAATCATGGCGCGCCCGGCGTGGTGCGCCTGGCTCTCGAATTGCGCGCCCCGTGGGAGCTGGGCGCGGCGCTCGTGGCCTATCCCTTCGCCCATCTGGCCGCGCCTGGCGACGGCCATCCCGTCATGGTGTTCCCCGGCCTGGTGTCGGGCGACATGACCACCATCGTGATCCGCAAATTCCTGGCCGAACGCGGCTTCGATACCTATGCGTGGGAACAGGGCTTGAATTTCGGCCCCAACAACGGCGCGCTGGAAGCCTGCGTGGCGCGCGTGCAGGACATCCACCGGCGCACCGGCCGCACGGTCAGCCTGGTGGGCTGGAGCCTGGGAGGCGTGTTTGCGCGCGAAATCGCCAAGCTGCTGCCGCAGTCCACGCGTGTCGTGGTGTCGCTGGGCACGCCGTTTACCGGCAACCCGAAAGCCAACAATGCATGGCGGCTGTATGAGCTGGTGTCCGGCGACAAGGTCGACACGGTCGGCTTCGACCGCTTTGCCGTCCGTCCGCCGGTCCCGACCACGTCGATCTTCAGCCGTACCGATGGCGTGGTGGCGTGGCAATGCAGCATCGAGGAGGAAACCGCGCTGTCGGAAAACATCGAGGTGCACGCCAGCCATATCGGCATGGGCGCCAATCCCACCGCGCTGTTCGCGGTCGCCGACCGCCTGGCGCAGCCGGAAGGGCAATGGCGCCGCTTCGACCATGACGCCCATACCGGCGTCAAGAAGCTGTTGTATTGGGATCCGCAGCGCACGCCGTTGTTCAAGCACCTGTTCGGACTCTACTGATTAGGAGCGCCACCATGCCCATCGTTTCCGCCAACGGCATCGACATCGCGTATGAAACCAGCGGCGATCCCGCCGGCCCGCCGGTATTATTGGTGATGGGGCTGGGGATGCAGCTGGTGTCGTGGCCGGCGGAATTCGTGCACGGCCTGGAACAGCAGGGCTGCCGCGTGATCCGGTTCGACAACCGCGACAGCGGCCTGTCGACCAAGTTCGACCAGGCCGGCGTACCGAATCTGCCGCTGTCCTATGTGAAAAGCGTGGTGGGCTGGCCGCTGCGCTCGGCCTACCTGCTGTCGGACATGGCGGCCGACGCCTGCGCACTGCTCGATGCGCTGCAGGTCCAGCGCGCCCACGTGATCGGCGTCTCGATGGGCGGCATGATTGCGCAGATTTTCGCGGCGCGCTATCCGGAGCGGACCCTGAGCCTGGCGTCGATCATGTCCAGCAGCGGGCGCCGCGGCTTGCCGGGCCCCACCCGCGCGGCACGGCGCGCGCTGATGGAACCGGCGCCGCGCGGCGCCCGGCGCGAACACCTGATCGAGCACATGGCGCAAACCTTCCGCGTGATCGGCAGTCCCGCGTTCCCGATGCCGGAAGCCGAGCTGCGCGACCGCATCGCCCGATCGATCGACCGCAGCCTGTGCCCGGCAGGCGTGGCGCGCCAGCTGGTCGCCATTGCCGCCAGCGGCGACCGCTCGCCGCTGCTGCGGCAAATCATCCGCCCGTCGCTGGTGATCCATGGCGCGGCCGACCCGCTGGTGCCGGTCGCGTGCGGCATCGATACCGCGCGGCGGATCGCCGGCGCCGCGCTGCACGTGATCGACGGCATGGGCCACGACTTGCCGCCGCAATTGATTCCACGCTTCCTGGCCTTGCTCAAGCCTTATCTGAATAGTAATATTGCGCCTCAAACCGTCACCGGCTGAGGCCGCGCAATCCTTTGCTGCGGCCCGCGCCAACCGGGCTACCTGGAAGCCGCCGCACATGAACCACACCGATCTTTGCATTGCCATTGCCGCGCCTGGCGGCTACGCGCCGGACCGCGCGCTGTTCGAACGCGCCGTCGCGCGCCTGCAGGCGCAGGGCGTCGCTGTGCGCAACTACTATGACCCGGACCAGGTGCACCAGCGCTTTGCCGGCACGGACGCGGGCCGGCTGGCCGGCCTGAACGCCGCCGCGCAGGATCCCGACGCACAGGTGGTATTGATGCTGCGCGGCTCCTATGGCATGACACGGCTGCTGCCGCAAATCGATTTCCATGCGATGGCCGCCAGCGGCAAGCTGTTCGTCGGCTACAGCGACATCACGGCCTTCCATATGGGCCTGTATGCCGCCACCGGCGCCATCAGCTTTGCCGGGCCGATGGTGTGCGACGATTTCACGCGCCCCGAACCGGTGGCCTATACGCTGGACCAGATGTGGGATTGCCTGCGCGGCCCCGTCCATGCGGTGCGTGGCGCGGCGCAGGGCAATCCCGCCGTCGACGTGCAGGGCACGCTGTGGGGCGGCAACCTGGCCATGCTGGCCAGCATGCTCGGCACGCCGTATTTCGCCGGGATCGACGGCGGCATCCTGTTCCTTGAAGACATCAGCGAACATCCTTACCGCGTGGAGCGCATGGTGCTGCAATTGCAGCAGGCCGGCGTGCTCGAACGCCAGCGCGCGCTGGTGCTGGGGGACTTTTCCGGCTACCGCCTGAGCGCCGCCGACAATGGTTATGATTTCGACGCGATGCTGGCCTACCTGCGCGCCCACCTGGGCATCCCCGTGGTCGCCGGGCTGCCGTTCGGCCATATCCGCGAGCGCTGCACCTTGCCGTTCGGCGCGCCGGCGCGCCTGGTGTCCGATGCGGAGGGCTTCACGCTGACGGCGTCCGGGTATCCGACGCTGGCGGCGCTGGCCGGCCGCGCCAATCCGTCGTTGCCGCCCTATGACGCGGATACCGATCTCACCGATCACGGAGCCGCACGCGGGAAAGGCGACGCCGGCTTAACAGGCGGCAAAGGCCATGGCTGACGGCAGCCGCCTGCCGGGCGAATCCAGCTATTACCGCGCCACCGCGCCCCACGGCGGATTTGCGCCGCTGCACGGCGATACCGAAGCCGACGTCTGCATCATCGGCGGCGGCTTTGCCGGGCTGGCCACGGCGGCGTCGCTGATGGAAAAAGGGCAGCGCAACGTCGTGTTGCTGGAAGCGCAAACCGTCGGCCATGGCGCGTCGGGCCGCAACGGCGGCTTCGTGTTTGGCGGCTATTCGCTGGGCGAGCGCGCGCTGGTGCAGTCGGCCGGCCCGGACGAGGGGCGCAAGCTGTACCAGCTGACGCTCGACGCGGTGCAGACCATCCGGCGCCGCATCCGCGATTACCGCATCGACTGCGACGCGGTCGACGGCGGCATTTACCTCGCCAACTGGTTCGACGACGGAACCATCCTGGACCGCCAGCAGCGCTTCATGCGCGAGACGCTGGGCGTGGAATGGCAGCGCGTGTCAAAGGAAGACTTCGCGCAGAAATCGCGCAGCAACCGCTACTTCGGCGCGTTGTACGAGGAAAACGCGTTCCACTTTCACCCGCTGAAATATGCGCAAGGCCTGGCCGGTGCGCTGGCCGCGGGCGGGGTGCGCGTGCATGAGCAAAGCCGCGTGCGCGCCATCAGCCGGACCGAGGGACAACGCGCCGGCGATCGCCGGGGTGACGGCACCGGCTGGCGCATCGCCACCGCGCAGGGCACAGTACAGGCGCGCGACGTGGTGGTGTGTTGCGGCGGCTATATCGAGCGGCTGTATCCGAAGCTGGCCGGCGCCATCCTGCCGATCGCCACCTATGTGATGGTGACCGAGCCGCTCGGCGAACGCCTGGGGCAGGCGCTCGCCACCGACGCGGCGATCTACGACACCCGCTTCGCGTTCGACTACTACCGCCCGCTGCCCGATACCCGGCTGCTGTGGGGCGGGCGCATTTCCATCTTCGACAAGGGCGCCGCCGACGTGGCGCGCCTGCTGTACGGCGACATGCTGAAAGTGTATCCGCAACTGGCCGGCACCCGGGTCGACTATGCGTGGAGCGGCATGATGAGCTATGGCCGCCACAAGATGCCGCAACTGGGCCGGCTGCCGGAAGGCATCTGGTACGGCATGGGCTTCGGCGGTCACGGCGTGGGACCGACCACCCTGTGCGGCGACGTGCTGGCGGCCGCGATCAGCGGCGAGATGGACGCCCTGGCGCGCTTCGCGCAATGGGGCTTGCCGACCACCGGCGGGCCAGCCGGCTTGCTGGCCGCGCAATTGACGTACTGGTATTACGGGTTGCGGGACTGGATGCGGCAATAGCACGGCGGCGACGGCAGGCGCCGCGTCGCACCGGCATGGCAATAGTCGGGGAGGCGCCACTGGATAGAGTGCGTTCGTGGTAAAATGTAAGGTTACTGAATCCACTGCAACTAGGAAACTCCCAAGTGTTATCCACTGCTAACATTACGATGCAATTCGGCGCCAAGCCGCTGTTCGAAAACATTTCCGTCAAGTTTGGCGAAGGCAACCGTTATGGCTTGATTGGCGCGAACGGTTGCGGCAAGTCGACCTTCATGAAGATCCTCGGCGGCGACCTGGAACCGTCGGCCGGCAACGTGTCGCTGGACGTCAATGAGCGCCTGGGCAAGCTGCGCCAGGACCAGTTCGCGTACGAAGACATGCGCGTGCTGGACGTCGTGATGATGGGCCACACGGAAATGTGGGACGCGATGGCCAGGCGCGACGCGATCTACGCGAACCCGGACGCCACCGACGACGACTATATGCTGGCGGCCGAACTCGAAGGCAAGGTTGCCGAGTACGACGGCTACACGGCCGAGGCGCGCGCCGGCGAACTGCTGCTGGGCGTAGGTGTGGCGATCGACCTGCACCAGGGCCCGATGAGCGCCGTGGCGCCGGGCTGGAAATTGCGCGTGCTGCTGGCCCAGGCCCTGTTCTCGGATCCGGACATCCTGTTGCTGGACGAACCGACCAACAACCTGGACATCAATACCATCCGCTGGCTGGAAGACGTGCTGAACGAGCGCAATTCCACCATGATCATCATTTCCCACGACCGCCACTTCCTGAACCAGGTGTGCACGCACGTGGCCGACATGGATTACGGCACGCTGAAGATTTATCCGGGCAACTACGATGACTACATGCTGGCCTCGACGCAGGCGCGCAACCAGCAACTGGCCAACAACGCCAAGGCCAAGGAAAAAGTCGCCGAACTGCAAGACTTCGTGCGCCGCTTCTCGGCAAACAAGTCCAAGGCCCGCCAGGCCACGTCGCGCCTGAAGCAGATCGACAAGATCAAGGTCGACGACATCAAGCCATCGTCGCGCGCTTATCCGTTCGTGCGCTTCGAAGGCGAAAAGAAGTTGCACCGCCTGGCTGTGGAAACCGAGAACCTGTCGAAGAAATACGACCGCCAGCTGTTCAAGAATTTCTCCATCATGGTGGAAGCCGGGGAACGCATCGCCATCATTGGCGCCAACGGCGCCGGCAAGACCACCTTGCTGCGCTGCATCGGCGGGCAAGAGATCACGGGCCTGTCGTCCGATACCGGCATGGTGAAGTGGGCGGAAAACGCCAACGTCGGCTACATGCCGCAGGACCCGACCGAGGAATTCGCCGGCGGTGAAAACCTGACCGACTGGATGGGCCAGTGGACCAAGGAAGGCGACGACGACCAGGCCGTGCGCTCGATCCTGGGCCGTTTGCTGTTCGGCGGCGATGAAGTCAAGAAATCCGTGAAGGTGCTGTCCGGCGGTGAAAAAGGCCGCATGATGTACGGCAAGCTGATGCTGGGCCGCCACAACGTGCTGTTGCTGGACGAACCCACCAACCACATGGACATGGAATCCATCGAATCCTTGAACATTGCGCTGGAAAAATATGCGGGCACCCTGATCTTCGTGTCGCACGACCGTGAATTCGTGTCCTCGCTGGCCAACCGCATCATTGAAATCAAGGAAGACGGCATCGTCGACTTCAGCGGCAATTACGAGGAATACCTGGCCAGCCAGGGCATCGCCTAAGCTGCCCGCGGCGTGTATCCCTTTTTCCTGTCCTGAACTTCGCGGGGCGCCAGCCCTGAGGGTTGGCGCCCCGCGTCGTTTCGGGTCCGGCAGACATTGCCGCATTGTGCGATAGTGTCGCCATTCATTACTGTCAGCGCCTACGCGCCTTAGCATCATGCAACAGAATCTCGCTATCAAGCCTATCGAATACGAACATCCGCAGGAAGGCGGCAGCTGCGTGGCGCGCGCCTGGGCGCGCACGCCGCAAACGCCGTCGCCGCAGGAACGCACCGAACTCATTGCCCGCATCAAGCGCCTGCTGAAGGAACGCGACGCCGTGCTGGTGGCCCACTATTATGTCGACGCCGATTTGCAGGACCTGGCCGAGGCAACCGGCGGCTGCGTGTCGGACTCGCTGGAAATGGCCCGTTTCGGCCGCGACCATCCGGCCAGGACGCTGGTGGTGGCCGGGGTGCGCTTCATGGGGGAAACCGCGAAAATCCTCAGCCCGGAAAAAACCATTTTGATGCCGGACCTGGACGCCACCTGTTCGCTGGACCTGGGCTGCCCGGCCGACGAATTCGCCGCGTTCTGCGACC
>CBIHOX010000002.1:0-110505 GCA_966211685.1 uncultured Pseudoduganella sp. | reverse complement strand
TCGATGCCGGACGACAGCAAGCTGCACAACCACCTGGGCACGCCGCACGCCGGCGCCCTGTTCACGCTGGCGGAAACCGCGTCCGGCGCGGCCATGGCAGGTGGTTTTGCGGACTTGATCATGGGACTGCGGCCAGTCGCCAAGGAATCGCGCATCCAGTACCTGAAAGTGGCCAAGGGCGCGACGCGCGCGTCCGGCCGCGTGCCGGGCGACCTGGCCGCGCTGAAGGCGCAGCTGGCGCTTGAGGGCAAGATCGCCTTCCCCGTCAACGTCGATATCGTCGACCAGGAAGGCACCCTGGCGGCGCAGGTGACGGTGGACTGGTATCTGTCGGCCAAACGGTAACAGTGAAAAGCAGCTGATCGAACACACAATTCTCGAAAGCACAAAATGAGCAAACAACTCCAAGACGCATACATCGTCGCAGCGACCCGCACCCCGATCGGCAAGGCGCCACGCGGCATGTTCAGCAAGACCCGCCCGGACGACCTGCTGGTCGCCGCCATCAAGGGCGCGATGGCCGCCGTGCCGAACCTGGACCCGGCCCTGATCGTCGACGCCATCGTCGGCTGCTCGTTCCCGGAAGCGGAGCAGGGCTTCAACGTGGCCCGTAACGCCGTCGTGCTGGCCGGCCTGCCGAACACCGTGGGCGGCGTGACCGTCAACCGCTACTGCGCATCGGGCATCACCGCGCTGGCGATGGCGGCCGACCGCATCCGCGTTGGCGAAGCCGACGTGATGATTGCCGGCGGCGTGGAATCGATGTCGATGGTTCCGATGATGGGCCACCACCCATCGATCAACATGGACACGTTCAAGGATGAAAACGTGGGCCTGGCGTACGGCATGGGCCTGACCGCCGAGAAAGTCGCGCAGCAATGGAAAGTGTCGCGCGAAGACCAGGACGCGTTTGGCCTGGAATCGCACCGCAAGGCCATCGCGGCCCAGCAGGCCGGTTTCTTCAAGGATGAAATCACGCCGGTGGAAATCATCACCCGCACGCCGGACCTGCGCACTGGTGAAATCAAGATCGGCAAGCGCACCGTGGACCTGGACGAAGGCGCCCGCGCCGACGCGTCGATCGAAGGCATGGCCAAGCTCAAGCCGGTGTTTGCCGCCAAGGGCACCGTGACGGCGGCCACGTCGTCGCAGATGTCGGACGGCGCCGGCGCGCTGATCGTGGTGTCGGAAAAAATCCTGAAGGAACACAACCTGACTCCACTGGCCAAGTTCACCTCGTTCGCCGTGCGCGGCGTGCCGCCCGAAATCATGGGCATCGGCCCGAAAGTCGCGATTCCAGCGGCCTGCGCCGCGGCCGGCATCACCCAGGACCAGCTGGACTGGATCGAGCTGAACGAAGCGTTCGCCGCCCAGGCGCTGGCCGTGATCCGCGACCTGAACCTGGACACTAGCAAGGTCAACCCGATGGGCGGCGCGATTGCGCTGGGCCACCCGCTGGGCGCCACCGGTGCGATCCGCGCCGCCACCGTGGTGCACGCACTGCGCCGCAACAGCCTGAAGTACGGCATGGTCACCATGTGCGTTGGCGCGGGTATGGGCGCGGCTGGTATCATCGAGCGCGTTTAAGTACCGCTTTAAACTGCTAAGAAAGGCGCCGCGGAAAACCCGGCGCCTTTTTTACATCGGGGCGTTTGACGTGTAGGCCGGATTAGCGCATTGCGCGTAATCCGGCAAGCCGCACGGCGGCGTACGCATGGCGGATTACGCGGGCGGCGCCCGCTAATCCGCCCTACGGTTGCCTCGTCAAAAAATTTGGTTCATCACACCGGAGACAACATGGATATTCTCACCAGCAAGGCCAACGGCATCCTCACCATCGAATTCAACCGTCCGGAGCGCAAGAACGCGATCACGTCGGCCATGTACCAGGCCATGGCCGACGCCATCAACGATGGCGAGCAGGACGCGTCGGTGCGCGCCATCCTGATCACGGGCAAGCCGGAAGTCTTCACCGCTGGCAATGACCTCGATGACTTCCTGAAGTCCGCCCCGCGCCAGGCGGAAGAGTTCCTGAAGCTGCCGGTCTTCCAGTTCATCCTGGCGCTGTCCGGCGCCACCAAGCCCGTGGTGGCGGCCGTGACCGGCCTGGCCATCGGCATCGGCACCACCTTGCTGATGCATTGCGACCTGGTCTATGCCGCCGACAACGCGAAATTCTCGGTGCCGTTCGCGCCGCTGGGCCTGTGCCCGGAATTCGGCTCCAGCGTCTTGCTGGCGCAATTCGGCGGCCATGCGCGCGCGGCGGAAAAGCTGATGCTGGGCGAACCGTTCCTGGCAAAAGAAGCGTACGACATGGGCTTGATTTCCAAACTGATGCCGGCCGGGGAAGTGCTGGCCTATGCCCAGGCGCAGGCGGCCAAGCTGGTGGCGCTGCCGGCCTCGTCGATCCGCACCACCAAGCGCCTGATGAAGGCCAACGGCGCCGACGCGCTGGCAAGCGTGCTGGTGACTGAAGGCAAATTGTTTGGCGAAATGCTGCAATCGCCGGAAGCCAAGGAAGCATTCACGGCGTTCTTTGAAAAACGCAAGCCGGACTTCAGCAAGTTCGCCTGAGCGGCTGTTTCAACAGCCCGCGCCGCAGAGTCTGGCAAGTGTTAAAGCAGCCACGGCCGGCGCGCCACAAATCAGCGTATTGGTGGATAATGTTGCAAGGGAATAATTACTGTTAAGGTACCTCATGCGCGACCTGCCACGGGTCTTTTCGCCAGCGCTGGAAAGCGCCTACCAGGCCGACCTGGCCGCTGAAAAGCGCCGCTCGTTCCTGCATGCGTGCGGGCTGTGCGTGGTGCTGTATTCCGCGTTCGGTGTACTCGACATCTGGGCCATCCCTTCCGCCGTGCGGCAAGCCTGGGCCGTGCGCGCCCTGGTGGTGGGCGTCACGCTGGCCGCCATTGTCTGCGTGCGCCGCTGGCCCGATGCGTTCGTGCGCGCCTATGATATCGTGGTGCTGGCACTGATGGCGCTGTGGGGCGCCGGCATCGAAGCCATCATTGCACTGGCGCGCCCCGGCGAGCCGGCCTACACCGTGTATTACGCCGGCCTGACCCTGGTGACGATGGCCTTGTACACCTGGACCTATGTGCGCCCGCTGCACGCCTGCCTGCTGGCCGCCGCGCTGGCCTACAGTTACCTGATGCTGGCCGTGTTCTGGCAGCGGCTGGGCGCCGAACCGGGCGTCACCAGCCTGATCGCCAACCTGTTCTTCCTCATCAGCACCAACATCATCGGCCTGCTGTCGCAAATGACGCGCGAGCGCTTCTCGCGCAGCGCCTTCCTGCACAAGAATGCGCTGAAACACGACCTGGAAGTGCAGCGCGAAGGCCGTGCGCAGCCATGGGATTGGCGCTGAACCGGCCTGCCGGTGCCGGCATATGGATCAGCCATAGGGCGTATACAAGAAGCCGTTGGCGATCAGTGGCGCCACGCCCGCCACGTTTTCCGGCGATTCGCTGAACGCCGCCAATACGTCCGCCCGCTGTACCCCCAGCTGTAACATGCCGGTCCAGAATTCCATGCCGCCCGGTTCGCCCGCGCGGTGCAGCACGTTCTGGTACAGGCGCGTGACAAAATCGGTGTCGCTGGGGTTGGCGCCATACAGGGCCTTGAATTCATCGCTGGCAATGAAGCCCTGCGCCACCTGCTGCAGGGTGATGCCGTGTTCCAGGGCGCCGATCCAGAAGCCGGCGCCAGGCTTGTCGGGGGCGCGGTCGAACGCGCTCTGGTACAAGCGGTAGGCGCGGCCCGCCACGCCATCGACATCGAGCGCCAGCACGTCGCTGCCCTGGGTGAAAAACACGCGCTCGATACCGGCCAGGGTGTCGGATTTGGCGCCGGCGGCCTTCGGCGTGACGGTGAAGCCCGCCGCAGTTGCCTTGGCCGTGTAGTCGCTGGCATAGCCGCGGTAGACCGCCTTGTCGAATCCCGCGCCACCGTCGATGACGCGGCCGTCGGCCGCTGCCGCGTAGATGCCATCGCCGCCACCCGGCGCGATGGCGCCGGGTGGCGCCTGGACCGTGACGGTGAAGGCGGCTGCCAGCGGGTTGCCGGCAAAGTCGGCTGCGTAGCTGACCGGAATGGTCACCCGGTACAATTCGCCCGGCATCAATGCCTGGCTCACCTTCATGGTCAATGCGTTGTCGGTGTAATGCAATTTCACGGCTTGCGGGTCGGTCCCCAGGTCACCAACCAGCTTGCCCTTGCTGTCCAGTATATTCAGGTAGTCCGCGCCAACCGCCGGCGCGGCGCGCTGGATGGCTTCATTGAAGTAAACCCGGATCGTACCGTCCAGGCTGGCGTCGGCCGCGGCGGCGCCGGCCAGCACCTGGGGCGCCGTCACATCGGCGCCGACGGTGGCAAGCAGGGTATAGCCGCCGGTCTGGTAGGGGGAATAGGCGTACACGTAATAGTCGCCGCCGGCCGCTGGCGTGAGGTTGAGGAAGCCGGCACTGGCGGGCGTATGGGGGCCGGCCTGGGACGTCGACAGGAGCAACTGGCTGGACTGTTGCCCGCCCGGCGCCAAACTGCCGCCGCCGCTGATCCGGTACGACACGCCCGCATCGAGGTGCAGCTTGAACACGTCGTAATCGGTGCGATGCTCGATCTTGCCATTGATGGTGGTATCCAGAGGCAGCGGGGTCGCGCGGGCTTCGCTGTCGCCGTGGTCGTCGATGCCGTATTGCGTCACCAGTATGTTATAACCGGCCGGCGCCTTGTTGAAACTTTCGGCGCTGACCATCACCACGCCATCGGCCAGCGCCTTGAAATTCTTGATGGTGGCGGGAACCTGGCTGAAACCATCGGTGATGGGGGCGATGGCGGCGCTGCCCGATTCCTGCACCGACAGCGTGGTCAGCGTGGTATTGCCGTTGTCCGTGGTCAGGACGGCCTGGTACAGGCGGCCCGCCTCGACGGGCATCAGGAAGGCGTCACGGTCGGCGATGTAATCGAACACCGCGTGGGTGCCCTGGCCGGCTGTAATGCTGCCGGCCGTGTCGGCGGTCCTGCCCGTGTCGTCCGGCAGGGCGGCGGCGCGCACGGTGTAGGCGCCAACGCCGCCGCCGACCGATACGTAAAAATCGCCGGTGGCGTCGGCAATATACGTGCCGCCGGGATTGTACGAGCGCATTCCGCTCTCTGGGGAAACCAGCGCCAGCAGGCGCGACGTGTCGCCAGCGCCCAGCGAAAACGTATACGCCTGGCCGGCGTCCAGGTGTACGAGGAACCAGTCGTCGTCATATTGCTGGTTGACGGTGCCGCTGGCTTGCCCGCCGATCGCCAGCGTGCCGCTGTTGCCGGGCGCCGAGCCGATGTCGTCCTGCGCCTCGGACAACGACAGGCGATAGCCGCCCGCCGCCTGTGCCGACGACACGTCGAGGTAATAATCGCCCGTTGCCTGGACCGCGCCGGACAGGGTGTATGGTTTGGCGCCGCCGCCGGACACCACGATCGCGTACATGGAAACAGCCTTGCCGGCGCTGTCGTACAGCGCGACTTTCAACTGGCCGGCGGCCAGGCCGGTGGCGTCGCTCAGTGCGCCGGAGTACAGGCGGCCCGCCTCCAGGTGGACCTTGAACATGTCGTGGTCATTGGGCGCGCCTATCGCCCCGGTCACGCTGCCGCCCACGGGCAGTACGGCGGCCGTGGCGCGGGTGTCGCCGTAATCGTCGTTGACGGTCGCGGCCAACGGAGCAAAGCTGGCCAGGCTGGAGTAACCATCGGTCGTCGCGGGCATGAAATTTCCTACGGGAATTTAATTGTAGCGATTCTAACAAACCCGTAGCGGGTCTGGCCGGCCGGCCCGGTCATTCCTTCAACGTCCGCGCATATTCATCGAACGCCCTGCGCAGCGCTTGCTGGTAAGCCGGCGTCTTGCGGATGCGCGCCATGGCGATCCACAGCTTTTCCACGGTGTCGGGATGGGCGTCGCGGAAGCGTTTCGACACGCTCAGGTAATACGGTTCGTCGGAAAAAGGCAGCGGCAGCGCTTCGATCTTGCCGGTGTACTGGGGCTGCGCCATCAGCGCCGCGCCGGTGAATTCCGACCCCACCGCCAGTTCCGCGCGTCCAGCCAGCAATTTCTGGAAATTTGCTTCCAGCCCGCGCGCCGTGTTTTCCAGCGGGACGCCCATTTGCGTCAACCGGTCCAACAGCAGCACGGAACCGAACGGCACCAGCACCGGCGTATTCAATTGTACGAAGCGCGCGCCATCCCATGACGCGGCCGTGCCGATGCGGCGGAATACCAGCGAACGGATATGGCTGACCGCGCGCCCGGGATCGGGTTCGGCGCCATGCATGGGGAACGCCATGAATTCCGTCACGGAAGGCGAATAGGGCACGGTGGGAAAACCGTCGACCGCATGGACGCGGATTTCTTCACGACAGCGGGAAATCGGGGCCGGCCGGAATTCCACCGTGACGCCGACTTCGCGCGCCGCTTCCCGGATCAGCAAATCCGCCATGCCGGTGCCTTGCGGCGTGATGTACGGCAGCCGCGATTGTTCATCGGTACACAGCCGCAAGGTCACGGCTTGGGCCGGGACCGCGGCAACCGCGAAGAGCAGGTAACCGGCCAGCAGGCGGCGCAGCGGATGGAACAGGCGGAACATGGTCGATGCCGTCGTTGAAATAGCCATTCCAGGTCAGTGCAACCCGTAGCGTGCACGGATCGTGGCCAACGCGCCACGATGCTCCAGGCGCGCAATGGCGCCGTTGATGCGGGCCAGCTGGTCTTGCGTGGTGCTGGCGGCATTGAGCATCAAATGCACCGGGGCGCTGAACGGCACGTAGGGCAGGGCCGCCAGCGTCACGCCCTGCTGCCGCGCCTCATGCTGCAGGGCCGCGGTATCGCCCATGATCAATTCCGCGCGGCCGGCGCGGAACATCTGGATCCCCTGCCGGAAGTTGCCAAAGGTATTGCGCCAGGCGCCCGCATCCTGGGCGCTGGCGGCGCGCGCATAATCGGGACCATACCAGCCGGCGCGTGGCGCCAGCAGCGCGATGCGCTGGCGCGCAATCATGTCGAAACCGGCGAGGTGCGCGAATCGCGCCGCCTTGTCCGGCGCGGTGAACAGGCCGACGCGTTCGTGGCGGTAGGGCGCGGAAAAGCGCGCATAGCGGCGCCGTTCATCGGTGCGCGACGCGGCCAGCATCAAATCGAGCTTCCCCTGCCGGAACAGCAGTTCACGGCGCAGCGTCGGCAGTTCCGCCACCACCTGCAGCGTGCAGCCGGCTTCCCTGGCGATGGCGTGCACCAGTTCCACGTCGGCGCCGGCCAATGTCCCATCGTGGCCGCTGTAGATATACGGCGGCCACGATTCAGGCGCCATCCGCAACTGGCAGGCGCGTGCCGGCAGTGCGGCGAGGCACAGCGCGGCAAAAAGTAGGGGGCTTGCGCGCATGGTTGAAACTGGACAGCCCGGAAAGTTGCAATGTGACAGATGCGGCCGATGAATTCAAGTGCCTTCATCCCGCCGGCAAGCCGTGGCGATGGTGGATCAGGCGGCCGGCACCGGGCGTCCGGCCGCCCGCGCATTACGGACGCGTCAAGCTCCACTGCTGGTTGGTGCCGTTATTGAGCGGATACTGGATGATTTGCGCGTTTTCCGCCGTGCTCTTGCTGGCCACGTCCAGCACCATCCCGGACAGCAGGTTTTTCACGGTGTAATAGCCGGCCGCCGGGCTGGCGAAGCTCCAGTGCTGGCCATTGCCGGCCCAGTATCCCCACTGCGCGATATTGGTGCCGGCCGTGGTGGAATTGTTGTAGTCGTCGAGGCTCAGCAGGCTGTTGGCGTTGATGATGCTGTACTGGCCGTCGCCGTGGCCGACCGCATACCACTGCTGGCTTTTCGCGCCGGTATAGGTTTGCTGCTGCACCAGCGCGCCATTGGCGGTCGAGCCGCCCGCCACCGCCAGTGCCTTGCCGGACAGGCGCGACTTGATCACGTAGGGCCCGTCGCTGATGCCGCCGCAGCCATTGAAGTTGGTGAAGTTGCGCGTCAGGACAGGCCAGCCGCCGCTGTACGTCATGCGCTGGATATCGAGCTTGGCGTTGCCGCCGTCGTTCAGGTCGTAATAGTGGGTGGAGACGAAATTGCAGCCGTCCTGTTTCAGCACGCCGACATGGCCTGGGCCCTTGTACCGGCCATCGACGTTGGGCAGGATGGTGCGCGTGCCGGAATACGGGCCGGTGACGGACGTGGCGCGCTGCACTTCCACGTAGTACGTGCTGTTGGCGCCATCGCAGCACACGCCGCGGTTGACGAACAGGTAGTAATAGCCGCCTTCGCGCACGATGTACGGCGCTTCCATGTCGATGCTGTTCCCGCCGAGGATTTTCGTCACGTTGCTGGCCAGCTTGCCGGTGGACTGGTTGATTTCCGCCACGCCGATCCCGCCAAAGAACGAGCCGTATGACATGTACACCTTGCCGTCATGGTCGCGGAACAGGGCCGGGTCGATGGCGTTGATTTCCGACGCGCCGCCAAACGATTCCACCACGATGCCGAGGTCCGTCCAGGTGGGATTTTTCAACGACGGCGAGCGCGCCACGCCAATGGCGGAAATCGACGTGTGCCACTTCGACACCGAGTAGTACAGGTAGTACTGGCCATTCATGTGGATCACGTCCGGGGCCCAGAATGAACCGGCGAAATCCGGGATTTTGTTGGTAATCCACGACGGATACGTGGTGAACACGGGTCCCGGTCCGCCGCTCCAGTTCAGCATGTCGGTGGATTTCGAGTACCAGATGCCGGTACCGGTGGTGAAGTTGAACCAGGTGTCGCCATCCTTGGTCAACGTGCCCGGATCGTGGGCGTTTTGCAGGCCTTGCAGGTTGATGGCCGCGGCGGGAAGGGAAGCCAGGGCGGCAGCCGCCGCCAGGCACAGGAATGCCAGCAATTTCTTCAAAGTCGTCTCCAGATTATGGTTTTTTTGGGTACTGCGGGGATCAGGGTAGGACGCGGCATGCCGGTCAGCCAATCACTTTTTTTGAGCAAGCGATATCGGAATTGTTATCATGGGCAAAACATCAGGAGACGCGCGCATGACGCCAGCCCACCCATCCGGCCCCCACGTCCACCAGTTGCGCCAGGTACTACTGTGGCCTTTGCGCCTCATGCCGGGCACGGGCCTGGACCAGACCAGCCGACGGCCATGGGAAGTGCTGCAGGCGCTCGGGGAAACCTCGCCATGGCGCAAGGTCATCGATGAATTCAATGGCGACGCCGCCAACTTCCACGAACGCCATTACAACGAATTCGTCACATTTTTGCCATACGTGCAGCGCTTCCTGTATGGCGAAGCGCGCACCGGGCGCAGTGAAAGCGGCGAGGCCGGCATGCGCGTGTTCCGCCGCCACGACGTGGCGCAGGTGCGGGTGACGCAGCGTCCCGGCGACGCGCCGCTGGTGCTGGACGTGATCCACGTCGACCTGTATTTTTTCTACGACGTCGACGTGGTGATGCTGAACGTGGAAGTGGGCGCCAGCAATTTGCCGCTGGCGCAGGCGCAGGACGTGCTGTACCGCTTCGGGCGCGGTTATCCGGCCGGCTGGGACGAGGCCGGTCACGCGCTGCACTGCATGCACAAGGTCGAATGGCTCGATGCGCACGGGAACCCGCTGGCGATGTCGGATGCGCAAAACCGCGACCTGTTCCTGGCCCACGTCTGTGAAAAGCGCGCGCCGCGCATCGCCTCGCACTGGAAATTCCTGCTCGAACCGCTGGTGTACGATCCGGTGGCCGAGCCGGGCGCGCTGCGTTACCGGCAGATCGAGTATTACCGCATGCCGGTGATGGCGTTCCTGTCGGTGGACGATCCGCAGGCGCTGTCGCGCGACGACTTCATTCGCCTCGGCCACGTGATGGGCAACGGCAATGGCGCCTCGCCCTACACCGCGCGCCAGCAAGAGGATTTCGAACAGATGGTGTGCTACGACCGCTTCTGGAGCGGCGCCGGTCCGGCGCCGTACACGCGCTACCTGTGCAGCGGGCTGTCGCTGGTGGTGGTGGGCGACGCGAAATCCGATTATTTCTGCTGCCGCGACCGGGGCGTGCTGGCGCAATTCCGCCACCAGCACTTCCTGCTGTTCCTGATCGCGCACCTGCAAAAGTCGTCGCTGCTGATGTTTTCCGACCGGCTGGCCGAAGCCCTCAATTGCCTGAACGTGATGGACGCCAACAGCGTGCGCCGCTTCAAGCGCCGCATCCGCGCCTCGTTCGAGGGCTTCCTGCGCTTCACGCACCGCTACTGGTTCAAGGACATTTCCGAACAGGCCCTGGTGCGCGCGCTGTTCGGCATGTGTTCGTCGCAACTGGGGCTGGAGCGATTGCATGCCGAAGTCAAGGTGCGGGTGGAAGACATGAATGGCTACCTGGAGGCGGACAGCCTGCGCCGCCAGGCCAATACCGTGGTGCGCCTGACCGTGGTGACGATCTTTGGCCTGATCGGCACCGTCACCACCGGCTTCCTCGGCATGAACCTGCTGGCCGAAGCCGATGCGCCGATGGAGCGGCGGCTGGAAATCTTCGCCGTCACCTTCATCGTCACTACCGTTCTGACGGCCTACACGATGATCAAGTCCAAGCGGCTGTCGGACTTCCTCGACGTGCTGTCCGATGAACGCCTGCCGTTCTGGACCAAGATGAAGGCGCTGGTGGCGGTGTGGCGGCCGGAGAAGGACTGAGCGGCTGAAGTCCGGGGCGCGCCGTCAGGCCGGTTTGTTCACCATCAGCCAGTACACGACGACCAGCGCGCTGAATGCCGGGAACCCGAGCAGCGTCCACCAGCGCTCATAGCGCCAGTAGCGCGCCGGCAGGGTGGTCTCATTGCGCGCCGCCGCGTGCTGCGCCATGTCGCGCATGCGCAATTGCAGCCATACCACCGGCAGCCAGCAGGCGCCGGCCAGCCCATACAGGGCCAGCGACCAGGCGATCCAGCCGGTGGCCAGCGGATAGCCGGCCAGGTGCATCATCCACAGCCCGGACAGCGGCTGGATGATGACCGATGGCGTGGTGAACCACCAGTCGGCCCGCGCCACCCATTTCGTGACCACGGCAATGGCTTGCACGTTGCCGCTGCGGTTGGCGACGAACATGTAGAACGCGGTGCCGAAGCCTGTGCCGAACATGAAGGTGGCCGACAGGATGTGCAGCCATTTGGTGGTCAGGTATTCCATTTGATTTTCCTTTGTAGGCGGTCAATTCCATGCGCACCGGCTGCGCTCATTTTGAAGCAACCTTCAAACGCGGGGCGGCCGGTTGCAGGCGCCACATCAGCAGCAACAGCGCCAGGACCGGCAGGTTTTTCGACAGGGGGCCGAACGGGTGCAGCCAGAACCCGGGCAGGCATATGGTCATGATGGCGGTATAGCCGCCCACCAGCGCGGCCTGCATCGGCCACAGCCAGCGCCAGCGCGTGAACAGCAGCGCGCAGCCGATGGCGGCGTCGAGCACGCTGGCGCCGGCCAGCATCGGGATTTGCCATGCCTGCGGCACGCCGCACGCGGCCAGCCACGCCGCGCTGTCGGCGTGCGGCCAGGCAAACCACGAGACGTACGCGGTCCACAGCCACAGCATGGCCAGCACCAGCCGCGCCAGCGGCAAGGCCCACGCCAGCACGGCGCCGGCACGCAAGGCCGGCGTGGCAAAGGCGGCCGGCGCGCGCGGCGGACGGCCGAGCAGGGTAGCCATGGCCGAGGCGTCGGCCGTGCTGCCGCAAGCCAGCATGGCCAGCGCGTCGGGCGTGATCGGGCTCTCCGGATGCAACGCCGCCAGGCCGGCGCCCAGGCGCGCCAGCGATGCCGGCGCGGGCAGCACCAGCGCGCGCCCGGCCTGCATGCCGCGCCGCAGGTCGGCCAGGTAGGCGCGCAGCGGCATGGCTTGCGGGCCGACCGCGTCGAGCGTGCGCACGGCGCGGTGTTCGGGCCGCAACAGGGCGGCAATGGCGCCGCACACGTCATCGACATGGACCGGCTGCACGTCGCCGCCGGCCGGCAGCGCGGCCACCGGCAGCGACGCCAGCGCCAGGAACAGGCGGCTGCTGGCGCCATCGTCGCCATAGACCAGCGACGGGCGCACGATGGTGTAATCGAGGCTGCCGGCGCGCAGCGTATCGTCGCCCCGGCCCTTGCTGCGCCAGTACGGCGTGCCGGCGCGGGCATCGCTGCCGAGCGCCGACAGGTGGATCACGCGGCGCACGCCGGCCTGCGCGCAGGCGGCAAACAGGGCGGCCGGCACCGCATGGTGCAGGCGTTCGTACAGCGCCTTGTCGGCCGCGCGGAAGACGCCGAGGCAGTACACCACGGCGTCGAAGCCGCCGATCACGGGCAGCCAGGCTGCCGCGTGGTGCAGCGTGTCCATTTCCAGCACGCGCCAGGGCCCATCGGCGCCTTCCGGAACGCCGCGCCCGGCGCCCGTCACGTCATGGCCCGCGCCGCGCAAGGTATGCAGTAAATGCCGTCCGATAAAGCCGCTGGCGCCAATCAACAGGATGCGCATAGTGTTTTCCGAAATTTCTGTCGTTACAGAAATAATAGAACTATTGCGCAGGAAAGTCAAAATACCGCGTTACAAGTGCTTACTGTCGATACAGTTTCTTGACAGCCCGCAACGAGGCCTGGCCGTTAAGGTGGTAACAGCGCTGCACTTCGCGCTTCACTTATGGAGAACAACATGGAAAACGCCACCCCTAAACGCCTGCATCCACTGGTCGCCACCGCCGCCGTATCGCTGACGGTCTTCAGCCTGGCCGGCATTGCCGCCGTCACGGGCCTGCTGCCGAAGTCGCACGGCGAACCTGCCGCCGTGGTGCAGGCGGCGCCCGCTGACGCCCTGGTCAATGCGCAAGGCAATGCGCTGGCCAACGCGCCGGGCTATGCACAGGGCGCAGGCCAGGCAGGCGCAGCGGTTGCCATGGCGCCCGCCAACGCGCAGGGCCTGGTGGCGCAAGACAGCGCGCCGGCGCCGAAACCCGCGGTGCGCCACGACGCGCCGCGCCGCCATGAAACCGTGCGCGACGCGGTACGGGCCGAAAGCGGTCAGGTGGCGCGCCGCGAGCCGCGCACTGAACCGCGCAACGATGCCCGCGATGACGTACGCAGCCAGGGCCCGCAAGTGGCGGCCCAGCCGGCCCCTGCGCCACAGCCGGCGGCCCAGCCCGCGCCGCAAAACAGCGCGCTCGGCATCGGCATCGGCGCCGTGGTGGGCGGCCTGATCGGGCACCAGGTGGGCGGCGGCAACGGCAAGAAACTTGCCACCGTGGCCGGCGCGATCGGCGGCGGTTACCTGGGCAATGAAATCGCCAAACGCAACCAGCAACAGGAAGGCCAGGCGCAGCAACAGTAACGCAGTACGTGGCCGGCGCGGCCACACCATGGCGGCGGCGGATGGGGCGCAGGGACGGCGGGCCGCGCATCTGTTAATGTGCTGTTTTTCCCGATTGTCCGATCCGCCGCCATGCCTTCGAATCCTTCCCGCACCACGTCCCTGCTGCAACAGGCTGTCGCGCTGCACCAGCGCGGCAGCCTGGCGCAGGCCGAAACCCTGTATGGCGAAGTGCTGCGGCTCGATCCCGCGAATTTCGATGCGCTGCACCTGCTGGGCGTGATCGCGCGCCAGGCCGGCGCGTGCGACGAGGCGGTGCGCCTGATCGGGCAAGCCATCGCCATCGATGACGGCAAGGCCATCGCGCATTGCAACCTCGGCGCGGCGCTGCAGGACGCGCAACGTCCGGACGAAGCGCTGGCCAGTTTCAACCGCGCGCTGGCGCTGCAGCCGCGCTACCCGATGGCGCTGGCCAACCGCGGCAATGCCTTGCGCCGGCTGGGCCGGTGGCACGAAGCGCTGGCCGATTACGACGCCGCGCTGGCGCTGCAGCCGGGGTATGTGGAAGCGCTGTGCAACCGCGGCGCGGTGCTGCACCGGCTGGGCCGCCCGGACGAGGCGCTCGGCAGTTATGGCCGCGCATTGACCGCCGCGCCCGGCCACAGCCCGTCGTATGCGGGCGCCGCGATTACCCTGCAAAGCCTGGGCCGTTATGAGGAAGCCCGGGAAACCTACCGCAACGCGATCGAGGCCGACCCGGACAACGCCGCGGCGTGGAGCGCGTATGGCACCCTGTTGCTGCGCCTGGGCGACAGCCAGCATGCGCTCGACTGCCACCAGCGCGCCCTGGCCCTGCGGCCCGGCGATGCGCAGGCGCACCTGCAATACGCCCATGCGCTGCGCGCGCTGAACCAGCACGACGAAGCCATCGGCGCCTACCGCGACGCGCTGGCCTGCGGCGCCGCTGCCGACGCGGTGTCCTACCACCTGGCCGCGCTGGGCGCGCAGCCGGCGCCCGCCGCTCCGCCAGCGCATTACGTGGCGGCGCTGTTCGACCAGTATGCGGACGGCTTCGACCACCACTTGCAGCACGTGCTGCAGTACCGCGTGCCGGCCCTGCTGATGGACGCGCTGCAAGGGCGCCTGCGTCTTCGTGCCTGCGACACCATCGACCTCGGTTGCGGCACCGGCCTGTGCGGTCCGCTGCTGCGCCCCCATGCGCGCACGCTGGTGGGCGTGGACTTGTCGCCGCAGATGCTGGAACAGGCGCTGCGGCGCGGCGTGTACGACGAGCTGGCCTGCGCCGATATCACCACCGCCCTGCAAGGCCGCAGCGCCGACCTGCTGGCGGCGGCCGACGTGCTGGTCTACCTGGGCGACTTGCAGCCATTGCTGCGCGCCGTGCGCCAGGCGCTGCGTCCGGGCGGGCTGTTCGTGTTTTCCGTGGAAGCGCTGGAGCAAGCTGGGCACGAAAGCGGGGACGATTATGTGTTACGCGCCAGCGGCCGCTATGCGCACAGCGCCGCCTACTTGCGCACCCTGGCGCACGCGCATGGCCTGGCGTTGGACAGCATGGCCACGCATACGCTGCGCCAGGATGCGGGGATGGACGTGGCGGGCCATATCGTCGTCATGTCGCGCGCCGCATAAAAAGCCGCGCAGAGGATCGTAGGCCGGATTAGCGCAGCGTAATCCGGCAAACGGCCATCACACCGTGCGGCGCAGCTTCACCTGCAGCGCTTCCTGCAACGCCAGCCGCAGCCGCGGCGCCGCCTGCCCATAGCCGTATTGCACCGAGCGGTCATCGAGTTCGGCCAGCTGGCGCCGCAGCGCATCGTCCGGTTCGCGCAGCCATTGCGCATAGGTGCGCAGCAGCGCCACGTGGTGTTCGGCCCAGGCGCAGCTTTCCTGCGCGGCCGTGGCGAGCAACTGGTCGGCATAAAAGCCCGCCGCCACCAGGTCGCCGTCGAGCAGCGCGACTTCGGCCGCGCTCAGGTAGAAGCGGTAGGCGTTGTGCGCCAGGCAGTCGCGCGTCAGGTAAGCGGCCCCTTGCAGCAGGGCGCGGCGGCGCACCGCATCGTCGCGCGTAAACAGCGCCTGCGTGCCGAGTACCCATGGGCCGATGAAATTCTGCAGTTGCAGCCGCTCCATCTGCTGCACGGTGGCGTTGATCTGCCGCTCGGCCAGCGCATGGTCTCCCAGCAGCCACGTGATGCGCGCCTGGCTCTCCATCAGGAAGGTTTCGAAGCGCGAACTGCCCAGCGTGCGCGCCAGTTCCAGGCCCAGTTCCACCTGTTCGGTGGCGGCGTCGAGCGCGCCGTCCGCCACCAGCGCCCAGCCGGCGGTCATGCGGGAAAAGGTTTCCGCGCGGCGGTTGCCGACCTTGTTGGCCAGGGCCGCCGAGGCCAGCGCATCGGCCACCGCGCCCTCGGCATCGCCCAGGTAGATGCGGGTCGAGCCCAGCGCGGCGCGGTTCGACGCTTCGATGTGCACGTAGCGGTGCCGTTCGCACATGGCCAGGCATTGCGTGAACAGGTCGAACGCCTTGCACATGCGGCCCTGCGCATAATACGAATCGCCCACGCCGGACAGGGCCCGGGCCTGGGTTTCGCTCATGTCGGCCGCTTCGGCATAGCGCGCGGCGTCTTCGTGGTAGCGGCGGCACTCCGTGTAATTCCCGCGCGGGAAGTAGATATTGCCTTTCAGGTAGAGCAGCTTGCCCAGCGCGGCTTCCGCGCCCACCGACAGCGCCAGCGGCACGGTTTCATCGAGCAGGCGCTCTTCCTCTTCCAGTTCTTCCAGGATGTTCAGCACGCCCGCCAGGCCGATCACCGCGTCGATCTTTTCCTGCGGCCGCCCGGCCAGCATGATCGCGTGCTGGTAATACTGGCGCGCATTGGCCATGTGGCCCATGCCGGCGCTGGCGTCGGCGCGCAGCAGCGCCAGCGCGAAGCTGGAAAAACTGGTGGAGTCATAGGCGTTGCACGACGCGGCCAGGTCCAGCGCCGCTTCGAACTGGTGCCGCAACAGACGCTGGCGGATCGCCTGCAGCATCATGTCGAGCGCGCCCGGATCGTTGGCGCGGTACAGGTGGTGCGCGCACTGCGCCGGATCGCGCGTGCGCCACGCCAGCGCCGCCACCGCGTGCAACTGGCGCAATTGCTGGGGATCGATGGTGTCGTAGATGCAGTGCATGACCAGGTCGTGCACGAAGCCGTAGGCCTGCCCGTCGGTGGCGCGCAGCAGGCTGTCGCGGCCGGCGGCCGGCGGCACATAATCCGGGTCGCCCAGCGCATCGCGCAGCAAGGCCAGTTCGAAGCGCGGGCCCAGCACCGAGGCCATGCGCAGCGCCTGGCGGTGTTGCGGCGGCATGCTGTCCAGGCGCGCCTGGATCAAGTGTTTCAGGCTGTCCGGCAATTGCTGGCCGGGACTGGCCAGCAATTGCGTCAGGAACAGCGGATTGCCCTGCGCGCGCTCCACGCAGCGCGCCCGGTAGGCGGGATCGACGTCGGTGAACTGGCCTGCCAGCGCCAGCGCTTCGCGCGCCGGCATCGGCGCCAGGTCGAACACGGTCAGGCCCAGGTCGTCCATTTGCTGGCGCAGCGCGGTTTCCAGCGGATCGTTTTCCACGCGCGACGTGATCACCCACAGCACCGGCGCTTCACGCGACAGCGCCAACAGCGGCCCCAGCGCTTCGAACAGGTAAGGGTCGCCCCAGTGCACGTCTTCCAGCGCGATCAGTTGCGGTTCCGTCATGGCCAGGCGCAGCACCAGCATTTGCAGCGCGCGCGCCCAGCCCTGGTCGCGCACGTCCTGGCTCATGGCGGCATACAGCGCGTGCTGCTCGGCGTCGAGCCGCGCATTGGCCAGCACGTGGTAGAACAGGGCGGTTTCCTGCGGCAGGTACAGCCGCGCCACCAGCTCGGCGATGGCGGGCGAATCGCCGTGCGCCGGCGTGGCGCCCAGCCCCAGCAGGCTGCGCGCCAATTGTTCCAGCGGGGCGCGCCAGCCCTGGTCGGCGCCGCCGGGCTCGGCGTGCGCCACGCCGTTATCGAGCACGCCGGCCGCGTGGCAGCGCATGCCGGCGGCGCGCGCGATGTCCATGAATTCCTGCGCCAGCCGGCTCTTGCCGACACCGGCCACGGCGCGCACATACAGGATATGGCCGGCCTGGCTTTCCAGCACGCCTTCGGCCACGGCCTTGAACTGGCGGGTTTCCGCATAGCGGCCGATCAGCGGCGGCAACTGGCTGGCGTCGCTGGCGGCCGGTTTGCTGAACAACAGGTAGGCCTGGTCGGGCGCGGCTTCGTCGGCAAACAAAAAACGGTGGTCCAGCAGCGGCGCCAGCTTGCGCTCCACATACACGGGCAGGCGGAACGGCAGCACGGACACGCCGGCGCGGGGCGGCTGGCGCAGGTCCGGCGCGCCGGCGGCGGCGCCCTGTTCCCAGCGCGCCAGGCGCAGCGCCATGGCGCGGCCACCATGGGTCAGCAGATGGCGGTTCAATTCGATGGTGCAGCGCATGCAGCGCTCCGCATCGCTGCGGTATGCCTGCGGCAAGCCAAACACGGCCGACACCGTGCAGCCATCGGCGCCGGTGATTTTGCCGCCGAATTGCTGCACGATGGCGGCGATATCGCGCACGGCCAGGCTGTCGGCGCCGGCCGGCGCCGACAATTCCACGTGCAGCATCACGACATAGCGCACCACGTCGTCGTATTGCAGGCCATACGGCGCCGCCAGGCCGGCGGGGATGGCCGTGGCGTCGCCATGGGCCGGCGCCGCCGCCATCGCGGCGGCCGGGGCCATGGGGGACGCCGGCATCGGAGCCGCGGGCATTCCGGCCGCCAGCGCCATGGCCGCCGGCGGCGTCGCGGACATGGCGGCTGGGAACATCGGGCCTTGCCCAGGCATCACGGCGGCGGCTGGGATCGCAGCCGCCACGGACATGCCGCTTGCCGGCTGTGCCAGGGTGCTGGACGGCATGCCGGCCGCCGTCGCGCGGTCCGGCAGACCGTGGGCCCGGGCCGGGATCGCGGCGCCGTGCGGCATGCCGGTTGCACCCGCCGATGGCGCTGGCGCCGGGCCGGCGTCCATACCGGCCGGCGGCGGCGCCATCAACTGGTCCAGTTCCACCTCGAATACCTGCGCCAGGTGGCGCGCCGTACGGTACAGCACGATCTTGCCGGTTTCCGCCCGCTTGATCGAGGCAATCGACACGCACAGCTGGCGCTGGAAACACAGGTCGGCCAGCGCCTCCTGGCTCAGGCCGCGCGCCTTGCGCAAGCGTTTCAGCAGGGTGGCATCCAGCAGCACGCGCCCGTCTTGCGGCAGCGGTGTTTCAGGATTGGTAACGTAGGGATCGTCCAGGCTCATGGCTCAGGCATATTAACATCGCCTGCCGGCCCGGGGAGCGTGGCACGGAGCGTTACTTTCAATAAGCAATCATCCCGGACAATGGCCGCAGCGGGCGCAAGATCCGCTTGCCGGGATTGGGCGCCGGGTCGTGCGGCGTGAAGCTCGCGGTCAGGCTGTGCGCATTGGTGCCCAGGTAATTGCCGCGGATGGCGCCCACCACGCGGGCGCCCGATTCAAACCGCAACTGGCCCACCAGCACGTACGGCACGGAGACGGTCGAGTACGTCAGCGCGATGGCGGCCCGCATGGCCGTGCGCGGCGGCACGTTGTACGGCGTGTCGAACGCCCAGTCGGTCAGGCGGGTCACCGCGCAATTGGCGGCATAATCGACCGGTTCATCGGACAGGATGAAATCGTCGCCGGACACGCCCGGCACGCCGTGCCGGTATTCCACGTCCGGTCCCAGGCTGGCGGCCGGCGTGTTGGTCCACGATGACGTTTCCGTGATCGCGATCGAGCCGGCCAGCGTATGGGTGGCGGCAATCGCGCCATGGTTGGTGACCACTTCGCTGTACTGGCTGGCCGGACTGGTGCGCAGCACGCACGCATGGGCGAAATCGTATTCAATATGCAACACTTCTTCGATGCTGAGCACATGGTCGCTCACGCTGGTAGCCCAGACCATGCCGCGGCTGTCTTCCGGGCCGGTACCGGCCCGGATGCAGAAATTGCCGTCATCCTGCATGGCCGCATAAAACTGCTGGCCCTGCGCCGTCATTTGCGTGCCCCAGTGCCAGCCGCAATTGTGGGCCAGGTCGGAGCCCTGGTAGACGCAGAAGTTGCCGTCGCTTTGCACCAGCGCGAAATAGCGGCCCCGCTCGCCGGCCTTGCGGCTGCTCCACAACAAACCCTGTTCCTCATCGGTATCGATGCCGCGGTAGACGCGGAATGTGCCGTCGCCCGCCAGCGTGGCGAAAAACAGGCCGTTGGCCGACACCAGGCAATCGCCCACCTGCAGGATCTGGTTCATCGGCAGGCTGCCGGTGAAGCGGCGGCCGCCGTGGGCTGGAAAGGGCGGAGACGCAATCGCGTCATGTTCGATGTGTTGCATGGCGGTATCAGTCACAGAGATGGCGCCAGTATCGCGCGCCGCCGCTTGCTGCGACAGGACAGCGCAGTGTCAGTTCGGTATCAGTTGCACGGCGGCTTGCGGGATCGGGCGTTGTCGTCAAGAATGGGCGCACTATGAGTCCACTTGAAATCGTTGCCAATATCGTCATGGCGCTGGCCATCATCCTGGCCGGCCGCAACAATATCCATTCGTGGTGGCTGGGGATCGTCGGCTGCGCGCTGTTCGGTATCCTGTTCTATGGCGTCAACCTGTATGCCGATGTGGCGCTGCAGGGATTTTTTATCATTACCTGCCTGATCGGCTGGCGCGAGTGGGCGGCTGGCGACCATGGCAAGGCCATGCCGATCACGTCCGTGAAACCCGGCACGATGGCATGGATGGCGGCGGCGGGGATCGCCGGCACGGCAGCCTATGGCTGGATGCTGCACCGGTATACGAATGCTTATGCGCCGTTCATCGATTCCTCGGTGCTGGCGTTTTCCATCGTTGCGCAATTGCTGTTGATGGCGCGGCGGATTGAAACCTGGCCGGTGTGGGTGCTGGTCAATGCAGTGTCGGTGCCGCTGTATTTCAGCCGCGGCCTGCAGTTGACCGCGCTGCTGTATGCCGGTTATTTCGTCAATGCGCTGGTGTCATGGCGCTGGTGGCGCCAACAAATGCAGGCGGCAACATGAATGGCTTCTATTCCTTGCCGGCGGTGCCGCCCCCATCCTGCGCACCCGACGCTCCCGCGGCCCGGTAGGCGCTTGGCGTCACCCCCATGCGTTCGCGGAAGGCGGTGGAGAAATTGCCGGCATTGTTAAACCCGATCAGCAATGCAATGTCCTGGACGTCGATTTCCGTTTCCCGCAGCAATTGCACGCCGCGGCGGATGCGTTCTTCGCGGATAAAGGCAAACACCGTCATGCCGGTCTGTTCGCGGAACAGTTGCGACAGTTTTTCACGGTAGGTGCCGACACTGCGGGCAATTTCCGACAGGCTGGGCAGGGCCGCAAGGTTGTCGGCGATCAAGCGCTTGGCGGCGCTGACAATGACGGCGTCCGGATTGGCCGGCAGCGCCGGCGCGGGCGGCTGTTCCGGCACTTCGCGCGGCGTACGCCGCATCAGGTTCAGGTGCACATGGATGCGCGCGGCCAGTTCGCCCGGCGTAAACGGTTTCGAGACGAAATCCACGCCGCCGATCGACAAGCCCATGATGCGGTCTTCGGCCGCGTCGGCGCCGGACAGGAAAATCACGGGGATGTCGTGCGTCGCCGGGTTGGCTTTTAATAAACGGCAACATGTATAGCCATCCATGCTGGGCATGCGCACGTCGAGCAGGATCAGGTCCGGTTGCTGGGACAGCGCGAGCTGGTAGCCCTGCAAGCCATTGAACGCCACGGAAACCCGGTACGGCATTTCGCTCAACAAGTCCACCAGCATGCGCTGTTCGAACGCGGAATCGTCCACGATCAGGATCTTGCGCACGTTGGCATCGCTGGAAAGGTACATGTTCTACTGGAGACTTAATGAAGCATTAACGCAGTGTTGCGTATTATGCCTCCCTTTGAAAAAAATTTGCCGGTTTCTCCGCTTGCAAAAGGATTGTCACCTCCGACAAAAGCAGGTTTTTTTTACCTGGCAAATAATGGCTTCTAAGTTGGAAAGTGGAAATCCATTGTTCCCTAAGGAGGAAAGTGCAATGAAACATACCGATTTTGGCCGTATGCCATGCCCGATCGCCCGCAGCCTGGGTAAGGTGGGCGAGTGGTGGAGCATCCTGATCCTGCGTGACGCATTTTACGGGCTAACCCGGTTCGACGAGTTTGAAAAGAGCTTGAAGATCGCCCCGAACATGCTGACCCGCCGCCTGGCAGGCCTGGTCGAAGGTGGTTTGATGGAAAAGCGCCAATACAGCACCCGTCCGCCGCGCTATGAATATGTGTTGACCAAAGCCGGCCGCGACTTCAAACCCGTGCTGCTGGCCTTCATCGCCTGGGGCAATGAACACTTGGCGCCGGAAGGGGCCAGCCTGCTGGTGGTGAGCCGCGAAACCGGCAAGCCGGCCGACCAGGTGCTGGTCGACGCCCGTACCGGCCTGGCCATCAATGACGAAGACTATATGTTCGCCGCCGGTCCGGCCGCCAACGAAGGCATGAAGATGCGGCTGGCCGATATGGGCCGCCGCGGCGTCCAGTAATCACAGTTGTTCATAGACCGCCCTGGCCACCCTGGCCAGGGTAGGTTTGTCCAGAACGCCGGACACCGCATATCCCCACTGTCCATCGATCCAGTAATACACGCCGACCTGGCCGTCTTGCGCAAAGCGGAAGGCCGTGTCGCGCCGTTCGCCCTTGACGGCGGAGATATAGACAGTCAGCCGCTGGCCGGCCGCGTCCGCATACATGATTTGCGTGGCCGGTCCGTTATCGCCAGGCAGGATGCGTCCGCCCACCAGGTCAAATCCCTGCTGCGCCAGCCGGGGCGGCTGCAGCGGCGTGGCCATGCGTTTCGACAGCCAGGCGGTCAAGTGTCCGGTCTCGTCGGCGCCCACTTCCACCGGATGCCGCACTTCGGGCAAATACACGGCGTGCGCCTGCAGCGCCCTCGCGGCCAGCGCAGGACCGGGCGCGCTGCCGATCAACGGCTGTTCCGCCAGGTAGGCGTGGGCCACCCAGCCCAGCGCCGCGCTCGACAGCATCAGCGCCATGCTGGCCGCATAGCGGCGCATCGGCCACAGCCAGCGTGACAGGTTACGGGTGCGCAGCATCGTGCGCGGGATGGCTTCATCGAGCACGGGCCCGTACAGCGCCCGCAGCGCGATGTTTTGCTGGCGGTAGGCGCGCAGGCGCTCGCCTTCCTGCGGATGGGTTTTCAAATACGAGGAAATGTCGCCCTGGCGCGCCTGGTCCAGTTTGCCGTCGACCCAGGCTTGCAATTCCATTTCCGTGACCGGGTTCATTTGACCACCTTCAGCGGCGAGGCCGGCGCCTGGCCCAGCATGATCAGGCGCAGCCGTTCACGCGCGCGCGACAGCCGCGAAATCACGGTGCCGGGCGGGATTTGCAGTACTTCGGCTACTTCGTCATAACGCATTTCCTCCAGCGCCACCAGCAACAGCACGGCGCGCTGCTCGGGCGGCAATTGCTGCAGGGCGGCCTGCATGTCGCGCATTTCCAGCCGCTCCGGCGAGGGTGCGGGCGCGGGGCCGTGGCGCTGCCGTTCGAAATACAAGCCGTGCAGGATACCGAACAGCCAGGGACGCATGTCGCTGCCGCGGCGCCACGTCGACAGCCGGTGCCAGCCACGCTCCATGGTGTCTTGCACCAGTTCGTCGGCGGCCGCCTTGTCGCCCATCAGCGCGCGCGCATAGCGGCGCAGGCGGGGAATGCAGGCGACCAGGCTGTTGCTGTCATCAGGCATGGCGGTTCCTTCCAAAATGGTGGGCACACGTAGCAACAGTATGCCATTGCTTGTCCGAAAGCTGCGGCCCGTCGCCATCATGCGCGTGTACATTAAGAGCATAAAATAACAGTCCTGAAAGCGGCGCTTCTATCCACACAGGAGACCGCAATGAAACAAATGCAGAAACAACTGAAAATCGCAGTCGCAGTGGCAGCCCTGCTGGGCGCGGTCGGCGCACAGGCCGAATCGCTGGCCAAGGCTGACCAGGCAATCCTGAAGCACCTGGCGCAAGCCAACATCGCGGAAATCGAAGCCGGCAAGATCGCGCTTCAAAAGTCGCAAAATACGGAGGTCAAGGCATTTGCCCAGCAAATGATCGACGACCACACCAAGGGTTTGCAGGAAGTGCAGACCGTGGCGCAAAACAAGGGTGTGACCCTGCCGACCGAGCCGGACGCCAAGCACAAGGCCATGGCGAAAAAGCTCAAGGGCCTGTCCGGCGATGCGTTTGACCGCGAATATGCGGCCCAGGCCGGCGTGAGCGACCATAAGAAGACGCACGCCTACGTGCAAAAAGTCCAGTCCGATGCAAAAGATGCCGATGTGAAGGCGCTGGCCGCCAAGCTGGAGCCGACTGTCGCCAAACACCTGAGCCACGTTGAAACGCTGAGCGCCAGCCTGGACGGGGTCAATTCCCGCACCGCCGGCACGGGCACCGCCAGCGACGCCGGCGGCAAGACGTCCGGCACGGCGGCGACGTCGGGCACGTCGAACACCACGGGTGCTTCGGGCACTGCCGGTACCTCGGGCGCCTCGGGCCGTATGGACGCGACCGGCGCATCGGGTTCCCAGGGCAATACCGGCGCCGGCCGCGCCGCCAGCCCGGACGCCAGCTCGTCGGGCAAAACCATGGGCAAGTCGCAGACCAAGGCCGACAAGACCAGCGGCAATACCGACCATCCGGAAAACCCGGCCAACAAGGACGTGCACCCGCCGGTCAAGCAATAACCGGGCAGCCATCGGGCAGTATCCCACAGCCACCCACGGTCTCCGGCAGTGCCATGACTGCCGGCCGGCCGCCTATCCGGCGGCCGGTATGTACAGGCGGCTGGTCGGCTGGCGGTAATCAGCCGGTGCTGATGCCGCGTTGCGGCATCGCCGGTACAATGGCAATCCCATGCTTGCCATTTTCGCCGTCACCTTTCCCTTTTTTGCGCTCGTGCTGTGCGGCTATCTCGCCGTACGGCGCGGCATGCTGCCGCTGGTCGCGATACCGGGGATGAATACCTTCGTGCTGTATTTCGCGCTGCCGTGCATGCTGTACCGCTTCGGCGCCGGCACGCCGATCGCGCAATTGCTGGACCCGGGCGTGTTCACGGTATACCTGCTGAGCGCGCTGCTGATGGTCGGCATCACCATGGCGGCCACCCTGAGCCACCGCATCGACTGGAACAATGCCGCCTTCGGCGCGCTGGTAGCGGCATTTCCCAACAATGGCTTCATGGGCGTGCCGCTGTTGCTGGCCTTGGTCGGCCCGCGCTCGTCCGGGCCCGTGATCCTCACCATCGTGATCGACATGGTGATCACGGCGTCGTTGTGCATTGCGCTGTCGCGCGTGGGCAGCGGCAGCGGCCGCGCGGCGGTCGCCAATGCGCTCAGGGGCATGATCAGCAACCCCATGCCATGGGCCATCGCGCTGGGCGCGCTGACGTCGGTGTCCGGGCTGGCGTTGCCGGCGCCGGCCGCGAAAACCATCGCATTGCTGGCCGACGCGGCGTCGCCAGTGGCGCTGTTCACCATAGGCGCGGTGCTGGCGCGCTCGCAAATGAGCACGGCCGACGCCACGCCGCTGCGCGAATACGTGCCGGTGGCGTTGAAAAAACTCGCGCTGCATCCGTTGCTGATGTGGTGTATCGGCCACGCGGCGCTGCGGCTGGGCTTGCCGCTCGATCCGGCCGCGCTCGATGTCATCGTGCTGGTGGCGTGCCTGCCCAGCGCCAGCAACGTCGCCATGCTGGCCGAACGCTTTGGCGCCAACACGGGACGGATCGCGCGCATCATCCTGGTCTCGACCGCGCTGTCGTTTTTGACGTTTTCCGGCGCGGTCGCGGTGTTGCGCTGAGCCGGTGCGCTGAACTTGTGGAATAATGCGACTTCCCGATAGTGCACTGCGGCAATATCTGTTCAAGGATTAACTAATTGGAAATGTTCGCGCCCGATGACGTGCTGGCGCAATGGGAAGTGCAGCTGCCTGAAGCACAAGGCAACGCCCGCCTGTTGCTGCTGGCCGAACTCGCCTGGCATTTGCGCCAGCGCGACGTCGCACGCGCACGCCTGCTGGCGCAGGAGGCGGCCGGACTGGCCGCCGGGCTGGCGGGCAGCGAAGGCCAGCTGACGGCGGCGCTGCTGGGCGCGCGCTTCACCTTGATCGAGGCCGAAGCGCAATGGCTGGCCGGCAAGCTGGAAGTCGGGGAGGGGCTGGCGCAGCAGGCGCTGATGGCGTTCGACATGGAAGGCAATGCGCTCGGCTGCGCCGATGCGCACTGGCTGCTGGCGTGGATCGCCAACGACCGCGGCGACTGCGCCACCAGCAACAGCGAACTGGCGATCGCGTCGGCCGATGCGCGCGCCGCCGGCGACCCGGTGCGCGCCGACATCATCGACGCCGCCGCCGCGATTTTCTGCGTCTTCCACAACCTGCAGGAAGCCAATGCGCGCTGGGGCCAGCGGTTCACCGACGACGACAATGCCCATCCGGCCGTGGCGGGATGGGTGCGCGACTATGCCGGCATCAGCGCCTTCCAGGGCGCCGACTACGGCCGCGCCGTGGCGCTGTTGATGCTGTCGTTCGAGGCGGCCATGGCGACCGGCCAGCTGCGCCGCGCCATCACGATCGCCACCAATATCGGCAATGGCTTTACCAGCCTGAATGCGCACGACGCGGCGCTGGAATGGATGCAGCGTGCGCTGGAACTGGCGCGACCGACCGGCTGGCCGATGTGCGTGGGCCTGTGCCTGATGCAGACGTCGGAAACCCTGCGACACCTGGGCCAGGGCGCCGCCGCCCGCGAACTGTTGCATGAAGCGCTGCTGGCGCTGGCGCCGCTGGCGTCGTCGCGCGCCTATGCGGTGGCGCTGGAATACCAGGGCGACCTGGCGCTGGACCTCGGCGACGCGCAACTGGCGCTGGACAGTTTCCAGCAATTGCAATTGCGCGGCGACCAGCTGGGCCAGAGCGATTTCAAGAGCAGCGCTCGGCGCGGCCAGGCGCACGCGCTGTCGCAGCTGGGCCGGCCGCGCGACGCCCAGGCGGTCGCGTTGTCGGCGCTGGACCTGGCGCGCGGCGCCGGCGACGTCGGCAACCAGATTGCCGCACTGCGCGTGCTGGCGCAAATCCATGCGCGCCACGGCCACACCTTGCCGGGCCCGCAAGGCATGGCCGCGCCCAACGCCGTGCTGCATTACCTGGAAGCGGCCATGAACCTGGCTTCGACCATCGACGGCTATCCGGTGCCGGCCGCGCTGCTGGACGCGGCGGCGCGCGAATACGCGGCCACCGGCGACTACCGCAAGGCGTATGAAATCTCGTTGCAGGCCAACGCGGTGCGCGACCAGACCCACAGCCAGGAAGCCACCAGCCGCGCGGTCGCCATGCAGGTGCAATACCGCACGGAGCGGGCGCAGACCGAGGGCGAGCATCACCGCCAGCTGGCCGCTTCCGAGGCGCAGCGCGCGCAGGTACTGCAGCGCACCAACGCCACGCTGGCGCACCTGTCGGCCATCGGCCAGGAAATCACGGCGCACCTCGATGCGGCGGCGGTCTACCGCGTGCTGGACCGGCACGTGCACGGCTTGCTGGACGCCACGCATTTTTCGATTTTCCTGCTGCAGCCGGGCGGCGCCACGCTGTGCTGCGCGTTCGGCAAGGAAGCCGGCCAGGACTTGCCGCCGACCTGTTACGCGCTGTCGGACCCGCACGCGAATTCGGCGCGCTGCATCCGCGAGCGGCGCGAAATCCTCATCGAGCTCGATGAAGACGGCGCCACGCCCAACCTGATCCCCGGCACCCTGCCGACCCTGAGCCTGCTGTTCGCGCCGCTGTGCGTGGGCGACCGCGTGCTGGGCGCGATGACCGTGCAATCGCTGCGCGCCCGCGCCTATGGCGAGCGCGAACGGCTGGTGTTTTCCACGCTGTGCGCCTATGGCGCGATCGCGCTCGACAACGCCAGCGCCTACCGCGAAGTGGCGGCCACCCGCGCGCAACTGCTGGACAAGAATATCGAGCTGGAACGCGCGTACCACACGCTGGAAGAAGTCAGCCTGACCGACCAGTTGACGGGCTTGCGCAACCGCCGCTTTTTCCTGCAGCACGTGGACGCCGACGTGGCGATGGCGCTGCGCCGCCACGAACAGCCGGGCTTGAGCGCGGAGCGGGAACTGTCCCCCGACAAGGACCTGGTGTTCTTCATGGTCGACCTCGACCACTTCAAGGAAGTCAACGACCGCTATGGCCACGCGGCCGGCGACGCGGTGCTGGTGCAGATGCAGGAACGCTTGCGCGAAGTGTTCCGCGAATCCGATTACCTGGTGCGCTGGGGCGGTGAGGAATTCCTCGTGCTGGCGCGCGCCACCGACCGCGAAGAAGCCAAGGTCGTGGCCGAGCGCATCCGCCGCGCCGTGGCGCACCGCGATTTCGTGCTGCCCGACGGCACCACGCTGTCGAAGACCTGTTCGATCGGCTACGCCTGCTTCCCCTTCATGCCGTCGCAACCGCGCCTGCTGACGTGGAGCCAGGTCGTGGAACTGGCCGACATGGGCCTGTACATCGCAAAAAATTCCGGCCGCAACGCCTGGGCCGCATTGTATTGCACGGAAACCACCCGGCCCGACGGCCTGTTCCGCCGCATGATGCAGCAGCTGGAACAGACTGTGGCCAGCGGCGAGGTACGCGTGGTCACGAACCTGATTCATCCGCCGATGCTGCGCGGGGAGCGGCGCAGGGTGGGGTTGTCGAGCGATCTGGCTTGACGCGCCGACGTGACGGGGCCCCTATACCATAGGCGGTTCCACCGCCGGCTCCACCACCACCTCCGCCTTCAGCGAATTGGCGATATAGCACTTGTCATGCGCTTCATGGTGCATGGCGGCCAGTTCATCCTCGTCCGGCCAGTCGCCGCTGAAGACGATGTTGGGCCGCAGCGTGATGCTGGTCATCGCCATCCTGCCTTCGGCATTTTTTTCCAGCAGCCCCACCGCATGGTCGCTGTAGCTTTCTACCACGTGCCCGCGTTTGGCCGCGATCGACAGGAAAAACAGCATGTGGCAGCTCGATGCGGCGGCCACCAGGGCTTCCTCGGGATCGACATTGTCGGCGTTCGACATCGGCAGCGGCACCGACAGCGGCGACGAGGACGCCGGCACGCGCAAGCCGCCGTCGAAGATCCATTCATGGGCGCGGCTGTAGCGCTGGTCGAGGAAGTGCTGGCCGTTGCGCTGCCATTCCAGTTTTGCTTCGAATTCCATGACTGCCTCCAGGTGATCGAGCCGACATCTTAATGTAGACTGCACGGTCTTGCCGCACATTCAAACCGCCATGACCAAGCCACTCCACCGCTGCAGCTGGGCCAACCCCAACAATCCGCGCTATATCGCCTACCACGATGAAGAGTGGGGCGTGCCGTGCCACGATGAATTGCGGCTGTTTGAGATGCTGAACCTGGAAGGGGCGCAGGCGGGACTCAGCTGGGAAACCGTGTTGAACAAGCGCGACAGTTACCGCATTGCGTTCGATGGCTGGGATGCGGAAAAAATCGCCGCCTACGGGCCGGACAAGGTGGCCGAATTGCTGGCCAATCCCGGCATCATCCGCAACAAGCTGAAAGTCGCGGCGGCCATCGCCAACGCCCAGGCGTATTTGCGGCTGCGCGCCGAAGGCTCGAGCCTCGACCATTACCTGTGGGCCTGGGTCGATGGCAAACCCATCGTCAACCACGTCGCGCGCCAGGAAGACCGGGCGGCGAAAACCGCATTGTCCGACAGGATTTCCAAGGACCTGGGCAAGCGCGGGTTCAAGTTCGTCGGCTCGACCATTATTTATGCGTACATGCAGGGCATCGGCATGGTCAATGACCACGACGCCACCTGCTTCCGCCACGCCGCATGCCTGTCGTGACGCCGCACCAGCCGTCTTGCCGCTTTGTGTTGCTGGCCACAGCGTTTGGCGCCGGCGAACATTTTGCGCACGCGGTGGCGGCATGGCGGCGCCGCCCGCCCGCCGCTTCCGCTGAATCCATGCCGGAAGGCGCGCGGGCGCAGGATTGGCATGGCGCCGGCGCGCTGCATTACATTGCCGCGCTGCCTTCGCTGCCGCCGGCCGGTTCGCTGGCGCCGGAGGAATTGCGTGCGCAGTGGCCGGCCGGCGTGCCGGGTTTCCATCGCCTGGTGCTCGACGGCGGCGCCATCACGCTGGACTTGCTGGTGGGAGACCGTGAAACCTGCCTGCAGCAATTGCAGGCGCGCGTGGACGCGCTGCACGTGCCGGAGCCCGGCGTGAACTGGCGCACGTTGGCCCGGCTGGCGCTGCCCGGCGCGCGGCTGGCGATCGGATGCATCGGTGGCGGCATGCCGGATGTCCACGTGGCGACTGACGGGCAGGCGGCCACGCAAGACCCCAACGATGGCTTGCTGAAAGCACTGCGCCCGGCAGGTTTCACGCAACAACCATATGACGCCGCAGCCTTCCCATGGCTGGCCGACAGCGCCGCCATATGTGCGGAATTCACCAGCCGCAAGCCCCAGCCGCCGCGCGCGCCGGCGCCGCAGCGGCGCGCCATCGTGATCGGCGCCGGGATGGCCGGGGCCGCGGTGTGTGAACGGTTGGCGGCGCGTGGTTGGGACCTGGTGCTGGTCGAGCGCCAGGGCTTGCCGGCGCAGGAAGCGTCGGGCAACCGGTCCGGCATTTTCATGCCGCTGCTGTCGCGCGACGACAATATTCCCACCCGCCTGGCCCGCGCCGCGTATCTGTATGCGCAGCGCCGCTGGCAGGCGCTGGGCGGCCTGCATCCGGATGCGCCGGTCGGCGCCGACGCCGTTGGACCGATCGCCGGCCACCAGTGCGGCGTGCTGCAACTGGCGCGCGATGCGGACCATGCGCGGTTGCAGCGCGACGTGGCGGCGGCGTGGCGCTATCCGGAATCGTACGTGCGCTGGCTCGAAGCAGGCGAAGCAGGCGCCTTGCTGGGCATGCCCGTGCCCGATGGCGGCTGGCTGTTCCCGCAGGGCGGCTGGGCCAATCCCGGTTCGCTGTGCCGCGCCATGCTCGATGCGTGCGGCGCGCGGCTCCAACGCATTTACCACCGCGAAGCCATCACCCTGCGGCGCGCCGGCGGGCAGTGGGACGTGCTCGATGCACAGGGCGGCTTGCTGGCGCGGGCGCCCAACGTGATCCTGGCCAACAGCGCCGGTGCGCGTTCGCTGGAGCAAACCGCGCCGCTGCCGCTGTACACGATGCGCGGCCAGGTCACGCACCTCGATGCGCAAGCGTTTCCCGCGCTGCCGCTGGTGGTGTGCCGCGAAGCGTACATCACGCCGCCGGTGCACGGCATCGTCAGCGCCGGCGCCACCTATGACACCGATACCGATGCCGCGCTGCGCGCGGCCAGCCAGCAGGAAAACCTCGAGCGCGCGGCCGATATCCTGCCCGGCGCGCTGGAACGCCTGCCGGACGGCGCGCCGCTGGCCGGGCGGGTCGGATTCCGCTGCATGGCGCCGGACCGGCTGCCGCTGGTGGGCGCCTTGCCCGATTACGGCGTCGCCGGCGACGCCGGCGCCAATAAAGTCGAGCGCCTGCGCGACGTGCCGCGCCACCCGGGCCTGTACGCCGCGCTGGCCTATGCGTCGCGCGGCCTGATCTGGGCGCCGCTGGCGGCGGAATTGCTCGCGGCGCAACTGGAAAACGAGCCGCTGCCGCTGGAAACCGCGCTGGCGGCCGCGCTTGACCCGGGACGCTTCGTGTTGAAGTCCCGGCGCAAACCGTGAGCCGGCCTGTCCGCCTCAACTGTGGCATCCCGGCATCACCTGATTTCACATGGTTGTCCGCCCGTTTTGCCGCACTCGGTATAATGCCTGATCAGTATTGACAGGTCCCGGAGCGAAACTTAATGGAAGATCAAGCGGAAGATCAAGAAGGTGCACCCGAGCTGTTCCTGTTCCTGGCATCCACCGCGCACGACATGAAAAATTCCATCAGCGTCCTGACCGGCACGCTGGAAGGATTGCTGGCCGGCGCCGACGACCAGGAAGTCAACCATCCCGCCTATCCGCAACTGGCGCAAATGCTGTACCAGACCAAGCGCCTCAATGACAACCTGATCCAGCTGCTCGCGCTGTACAAGCAAGTCGGCAAGCCGGAATATCCGTTTGACCCGCGGCCGCAGCACATCGGCGAACTGGTGCAGCAAGTTGCTTCCCAGGCAAAAGTCCTGCTTGAATCCAAGAAAATCATCTTGCAAGCGGATTTCCCGCAGGACATGGTATGGACGTTCGACGAAGACCTCATCATCGGGATGTTGACCCAAGCGATCAACAACGCGGTGCGTTACACGCATGACACGATACGCATTGCCGTGGCGGAAAACGAAGGGTTCCTGGAAATCCGCGTGGAAGACAATGGCGCCGGCTTCCCGCAATCGATGATCGATGCCGGCGAATCGGCCATGAGCGGCAACACGGCCGGCGTGAATTTCATGACCAACAGCAGTGGCCTAGGCCTGTATTTCGCCAGCGAAGTGGCAAAAATGCACAAGTACCGCCAGCGTACCGGTAGTATCCGGCTGGAAAATGGCGGCAAGCTGGGCGGCGGTGTTTTCATGGTGAGACTGCCGTGACGATGCATAACGCGTTGACCAGCGCGCTGCATCCCGCCGCGGTGGCGGCGGCCGCGGCCAATATCGACTGGACGGAAAAGCGCTACCTGATCGTCGATGACTTTGTCGGCATCCGCCAGTTGCTGCGCGAAACCTTGCGCAATTTGGGCGCCAAGCATTTCGACCAGGCCGCCAGCGGCGGCGAAGCCATGACCATGTTGAGCAAGACCCACTATGACGTGGTGTTGTGCGATTTCAACCTGGGCGACGGCAAGAATGGCCAGCAAGTGCTGGAGGAATGCCGCATCCGCAATTTGCTGACGCCATCGAGCGTATTCCTGATGGTGTCGGCGGAGAAAAGCGTGGAATCCGTGATGGGCGCCGCCGAACACCAGCCCGATGCGTACATCATCAAGCCGATCACCGAAGGCGTGCTGCTGACGCGGCTGAACCGCGTCTGGCAAAAAAAGCAGATCTTTCGTGAAATCGACCAGGCATTCGTGGAAAAGGATTACCTGCGCGCGGCCAAGCTGTGCGACGACCAGATTGCGGTCCACAAATTGCATGCGATCGACTTGCTGCGCATGAAAGCCACGCTGTTGCTGAAAGCCGGCGAACCGGAAAAAGCCCGCGCCGTGTATGAGCAGGTATTGGACGACCGCGACTATAACTGGGCCCGTACCGGCCTGGGCAAGATCCGCATGAACAATGGCGACCATGAAGCCGCGCGCCAGATGTTCCAGGGCGTGATTGCGGAAAACCGTTTTTATATCGATGCCTATGACCAGCTGGCCACCGCGTATCAATTGATGGGCAAGATGGAAGAGTCGTGCGACGTGCTGGAAAAAGCCGCCAAGCTGTCACCCAATTCCGTGGTGCGCCAGCGCCGCCTGGGCCTGGCCGCGCTCAAGCTGGGCAATATTCCGCTGGCGGAACGGGCATTCCGCAAGTGCATCGCGATTGGCGAATATTCCGTCATGAAAACCGTTGATGCCTACTTTGGCCTGGCGCGCATTTGCGGCCAGAAAAATGACGCGAAGGAAGCGTTGCAAGTACTGGCCACGGCGCAGCGCGAATTCACGGGCGAGCTGGTGCAGTTGCGCGCCAAGATCACCGAAGGGCTGGTATACCACGAGAGCGGCGACTACCGCCGCGCGCGCAAGACGGGCGATGAACTCGAGGGCATGCTGAACGACGATCCCGAGCGGCCCGATACGCCCACCTGCATGGAACTGGCGACGCTGCTGTTTGCCGTGGGCGTCAAGGATGCACCGGTGGACTTGCTGTGCTATGTCATCAAGAACAACCACGACAACATGGTGTTGCTGGACGAAGTGCAGGAAATCTTCGAGAAAGCCCGCATGGGCGAAGAAGGCGCCGAGTTGATCAAGGCTTCCCGCAAGGAAGCTGCCGACATGATGAACAAGGGCGTGCTGTTGTGGAAGACCGGCAAGCTGGCCGAAGCCGTGGCGTGGATGCGCACGGCGCGCGAAGCGCTGCCCAACAATATGCGGATTTTGTTCAACTCCGCACAGATCCTGATTTCACACATGCAGCAGCATGGCTATAACCGCGATTTGATGGATGAAGCCAATGGTGTGCTGATGCACGTCGATAACATTGCCCCGGGCCAGCAGCGCTTTGCACAATTGATCGAGCAACTGGCCTTGCTGATGCCCCGCAAGGAGCCGCCGCCAGTTGAAAACTTCGGTTTCGACGAGGAGGGCGGGAGCTGAGCGGCTGTTTCACGACGGTCATGGCCAGGCGCGGCAACGGCGCCGCGGGCTGGTAAAACAAGGAGACCTACATGCGCGATATCGCCAAGGAAGTGTACGGCAAGATGAAAATCGGTGCGGCGGCGTGGATACGGCCGGTCAGCGCCAAAGGGGACACCATCGCCTCGTTCCAGTCGGCGCATGACAGCGCAAAACTGTTGGCCGACGAAGGCTTGATCAATATCGTGAAGGTGCAGCGGCAGGAAGACGGGTTGATCGAGGCCATCCGCATCCAGCGGCTGGCCTGATTCAGCGCGGCCCGGCAACGGCAAGCCGCTGCGCGGTGCACCCGGCGCTGCCTTGGGCTTTACCGGCTCAAGCCGCGCTTCTGGCGGAACAGACGGCAAGGCCGGCTGTTCCACCTTCGGGCCGCGAGGGCTATTTCGCTGCCGGCTTGGCCGCCTTCCTGGCGGCCGGCTTGCGCGCGGCTTTTTTGGCCGGCTCCTCATCGTTGCCGGCCTGCGCGCCGGCAGCGGCTGCCTGTGCCGCGGCGGCGGCTTTCGACAGCGGCTTGGTAGCGGCTTGCGTGGCGGCCTGGGCAAACTTGGTGGCCGCCTCGGTGGCGCGCGCGGCGGCCCCGGTCATGGCTTCGGCCGACATGGCGCCCGACACCGCCTGCTTGAACTGTTCCTGCAGCAGGTTCCACCAGACCGAGGGATTGGCCATACCGGCAGCGGCCATCGCATCGTTGGCGCCGGCCGGGGCTTGCGCCGGCGCGGCGCCGCTGTTGGCCGGGGCGGCTGCCGGGGCCGCGGGAGGCGCTTCCTGCGCCGGCTGCGCTGCTGGTTTCAGCACCGGTTCCGGCTTGGGTTCTGCCTTGGCTTCCGTTTTGGCTTCCTTGGGCGCCGGGCCGGGCGCGCCCGGTTGCAGCGCTTCGGCCGCATGCTGGAAAAATGCCGATGCGTAAGGGATCGATTCAAACAGCGACTTGGTATCCTTGTCCTTGTCGCCCGACTGCTGCACGGCGGCCGCCATCGACTTGCCCATCGACTTCAAGGTGGCGATGGTGTTGCGCTGCACTTCCAGCGCCTGGATGCTGCCGCGGACCATGCTGGAATTTAAGTTCAGCCATGCCTCGACGGCTTTCAAATCATTGATTTTCTTGTCCAGTTCCTCGACGGACAAGGTGGGAGCGGCAATGCCGGGCACCACGCCCATGCTGCCCCACAGGTTCTTCACGAAATCCAGCGTATCCGTCATGACAGCAGCGCCCGGTATGTTGGGCATTTGCGGTAAAGCCATAGCTAATCTCCTCTCGAACAGGTGAGCTAGCGTAGCAGATAACGCGGACCGCTCATAGTTATAGCGGGCGCGATATGTCATTTTCGACTTTGCATGCGCCATTTAATTCGTTCTAGCGCGGCCGCGACTTCGATAAATTGGCGTCCATAGACAGCAACCGTGAAAGGACGCCATGAGCACCGCACCAGGTATTGCGTCGGCCGCCGCCGCGCAAGGCAATCAATTCCGCGCCGCCGACCCGGCCTTGCAGCAAGCCCGCGCCGATGCGCAGGCGGCCGGCCTGCCGTTTGCCGGCACCGTCCCGCCGCAGGAGGCATGGCGACTGGTGCAAGCGGGCGCCGCCGTGCTGGTCGACGTGCGCAGCAATGAAGAACGCGTCTTTGTCGGACGCGTGCCGAACGCGCCGCACGTGGCCTGGGCGACCGGCACCGCGCTGACGCGCAACCCGCGCTTCGTACGGGAACTGGAAGCGAAGGCCGGCGGCAAGGATGCCGTGTTGCTGCTGCTGTGCCGCAGCGGCTTCCGCTCGGCGGCGGCCGCCGAAGCCGCCACGAAGGCAGGCTTTGCCAGCGTCTTCAACGTGGCGCAGGGGTTTGAAGGCGATCTCGATGAGGCCGGCCAGCGTGGCCACCGTGGCGGCTGGCGCTGGCATGGCCTGCCCTGGGTACAGGATTGAGGAGAACCGCGATGAATGACCGTGTACTGACCTCCGCCATTCCCGCCGCCGCGCTGGGCCAGACGCCGCACTGGGAACTGGGGCCCATCGTTGACCAGTTGCGCCACGTTCGCACCATCTGGCGCCAGGCGCGCCTGCGCAACCAGGAGTGCGGCGGCCGTGAATTCCCGTCGCGCCAGCGGCTGCGCGACGTGCTGCAATTGCTGTGCGCCGCGCTGTTTCCGATGCGCCTTGGTCCGGCCGACCTGCGCCAGGAAAGCGAGGATTTTTTTGTCGGCCATACGCTCGACACGGCGCTGACCGGACTGCACGAACAAGTGCGCCGCGAACTGGCCTACAACGCGCGCCACGATACGCCGCGCAAGAGCGGCGCTACGGAACAGCGCGCCTATGACATCGTGCAGCGCTTTGCGCGCAGCCTGCCCGCCATCCGTGCATTGCTCGATACCGACGTGGAAGCGGCCTATCACGGCGACCCGGCCGCGCTGAGCGTCGACGAGGTATTGCTGTGCTATCCGGGCATCCTGGCCATCATCCATCACCGGCTGGCGCATACGCTGTATGGCCTGGGCGCGCCGCTGGTGGCGCGCATCATCGCGGAACTGGCGCACTCGGAAACCGGCATCGATATCCATCCGGGCGCCAGCATCGGCGGCAGCTTCTTCATCGACCACGGCACCGGCGTCGTGATTGGCGAGACCGCCGTCATCGGTGAGCGGGTGCGCATTTACCAGGCCGTCACGCTGGGCGCCAAGCGTTTCCCGACCGACGACACGGGGGCGCTGCAAAAAGGCTTGGCGCGCCATCCGGTGGTGGAAGACGACGTGGTCATCTATGCCGGCGCCACCATCCTGGGACGGGTCACGATCGGCAAGGGTTCCGTCATCGGCGGCAATGTGTGGCTGACGCGCGGCGTGCCGGCCGGCAGCACCATCACGCAGGCCGACGCGCAACCGGAGGGCGGCCCCGCCGCCAGCCTGTGAGACCGCCATGCTGACACGCGAATTCGGACTGGCGATCCGCCGCCTGCGCGAAGCGCGCGGCTGGTCGCAGGAGCGGCTGGCCGAAGCCGCCGACATGAACCGCTCGTACATTGGCGAAGTGGAGCGGGGCGCGGCGATCCCGTCGCTGGTCACCATCGACAAGCTGGCGGCCGCCTTGGGCACGTCGGCGTCCGGCGTGCTGGCGCACTGCGAGCTGGCATTGGCGGAAGCCCATTGACAAGGACCGATGCCGGAACTACGTGGACGATTGGTGGCTATAGCATGTTGATGGGGGGTATGGATGAGCTGATACTGCATGCGGTTTCCTCATATCGTTATTCACTCAGCTCATCAGGAGTTCAGCATGACCGCCGTACCAGACAGCCAGTTGGCGCTTGGCGACAACGCAGCGCGCCAGTTGGCCAACGCCACCAAGACCGTCCCCCAGTTATCCACCATCACGCCGCGCTGGCTGGTGCACCTGCTGCAATGGCTGCCGGTGGAAGCCGGCATTTATCGCCTCAACAAGGTCAAGAACCCGCGCGACGTGCGCGTGGCGTGCGCCCGGCGCGATGAATCGGAATTGCCGCAAACCTTCGTCGACTATGACGAACAGCCGCGCGAATATTTCCTCAATGCCGTGTCCACCGTGCTGGACGTGCATACCCGCGTCTCGGACCTGTACAGCAGCCCGCACGACCAGATCAAGGAACAGTTGCGCCTGACCGTGGAGACCATCAAGGAGCGCCAGGAAAGCGAACTGATTAACAACCCCGACTATGGCTTGCTGGCCAACGTGCATGACGACCAGCGCATCTTCCCGTTGACCGGCGCGCCGACGCCGGACGACATGGATGAATTGCTGACCAAGGTGTGGAAAGAGCCGGGCTTTTTCCTCGCGCATCCGCTGGCCATTGCCGCCTTTGGCCGCGAATGCACGCGCCGCGGCGTGCCGCCGCCCACGGTCAGCCTGTTTGGCTCGCAATTCCTCACGTGGCGCGGCGTGCCGCTGGTCCCTTCCGACAAATTGCCGATCGAAGACGGCAAGACCAAGATCCTGCTGCTGCGCGTGGGCGAACAGCGCCAGGGCGTGGTGGGCCTGTACCAGCCCGGTCTCGCCGGTGAACAGAGCCCGGGCTTGTCGGTCCGCTTCATGGGCATCAACCGCAACGCGATTTCGTCGTATTTGATTTCGCTGTATTGCTCGCTGGCCGTGCTGACCGACGATGCGGTGGCCGTGCTGGAGGACGTGGAGATCGGTAAATACCATGACTACCCAGACACCTACAAATAACCGCCACGCCGCGCTGGACGAGGGCTTGCTGAACCAACTGGCCGGCGAATTCTTTGCGCGCCTGCCCGGCGCGGCTAGCGCCGCCTCGGCCTTCGCCGGCAGCCTGGCGGCAAAGGCCGCGCAGCAGGACGCCCCGCAGTCCGGCCCGGCATACAGCCCGTCGCTGGGGCCCTCGCAATCGACTGGCGGACCGCGCGGTGCGGGCGGCGGGCCGGCGCCCGGCGCCAGCTATGCCCCGTCGCTCGGCCCGGCGCCTGCCGGCGCCGTGCCAACCGGGCAGCAGGGCGCGGCCCATGGTCCCGCTGCCGCCCGTTCCGCCGCGCCGGCGCAGGCCGCGCATAGTAGTGGCCATGCGCAGCCTTATGCCGCCAGCCTGCCGCTGGTCGACCGTCCCGCGCCGCTGGACGCCGGTCCGGCGTCGCCGTTCTATTTCGTGGCGGAAGGCCGAGGCTATCAGTCCGCACAGTCCGGGCAGGCCAGCCTGGACATGCTGGCGGCGCAGGCGTTGCGGCGCGACGGCGACCGGGTCAGCGCCCAGTCCTTCGGCTTGCCGGGCGCGGACCAGTTGCGCGCCCTGTTGACGGGCGGCCGCGCCATCAGCGCCGGGCAACCGGGCGCGCCGGCGCGTGGACCCGCGCCGAACGCCTATTATTTCGAGCAAGACCGCGCGCCGCGCCAGGCGCCGCAGGCGCGGCATGGCTATCCGCCGTTTGACGTGCACGCGATCCGCCGCGACTTTCCAGTCCTGGCCGAGCGCGTGAATGGCAAGCCGCTGGCCTGGTTCGACAATGCGGCCACCACCCACAAGCCGCAGGCGGTGATCGACCGCCTGGCGTATTTTTACGCCCACGAAAATTCGAACATCCACCGCGCCGCGCACGAACTGGCGGCGCGCGCGACCGATGCCTATGAAGGGGCGCGCGGCAAGGTGGCGCGTTTCCTGGGCGCGGCCAGCCCGCATGAAATCATCTTCGTGCGCGGCGCCACGGAAGCCATCAACCTGGTGGCGCAAACGTTCGGCGCGGCGTTCATCGGCGCGGGCGACGAGATCATCGTCTCCAACCTGGAACACCACGCCAATATCGTGCCCTGGCAAAAGCTGGCGGCGGAAAAAGGCACGCGGCTGCGCGTGATCCCGGTGGACGACACGGGCCAGGTCATGCTGGACGAATACGCGAAGCTGCTGAACCCGCGCACGAAACTCGTGGCGGTGACGCAGGTGTCCAACGCGCTCGGCACGGTTACCCCGGTGGCGGACATCGTCGCCATGGCCCATGCGGCCGGCGCCCGCGCGCTGGTCGATGGCGCGCAGGCCGTGTCGCACATGAAGGTCGATGTACAGGCGCTGGGCGTGGACTTCTATGTGTTTTCCGGCCACAAGGTGTTTGGGCCGACCGGCATCGGCGTGGTCTATGGCAAGGCGGACTTGCTGGCGCAATTGCCGCCATGGCAGGTGGGCGGCAACATGATTGCCGACGTGACATTCGAACGCACCGTGTACCACGCGCCGCCGACCCGCTTTGAAGCCGGTACCGGCAACATCGCTGACGCGGTCGGCCTGGGCGCGGCGCTCGATTACCTGGACAACATCGGCTTGGACAATGTGGCCCGCTACGAAGGCGCGCTACTGGACTATGCGACGCAACACTTGCAAGCCGTTCCGGGCCTGCGCCTGATCGGCACCGCGCAAGACAAGGCCAGCGTGGCGTCCTTCGTGCTGGACGGGTACAAGACCGAGGAAGTGGGCAAGGCGCTGAACCAGGAAGGCATCGCCGTGCGCACCGGCCACCACTGCGCCCAGCCGATCCTGCGCCGCTTCGGCGTGGAAGCCACCGTGCGGCCATCTTTCGCTTTTTACAATACTTGCGAAGAAATCGACCGCATGATCACGGTCGTGCGCCGCCTGGCCGCCGCGCGCCGCTGAGCGGGCAGTTCAACAAGCGCACGGTGTCGTAGCCGCGCCTGGCCGCGGCCATGTTGAAACAATCGCTAACAAGCGCCGTCCCTGCCGTGTCAGCGGCAGGGACGCTTCCCGCGTTACACTAGCGCCATGACGCTAGTTGCTTTCCTCTCCCGCCGCCGCCGTGTGTTCGCCTTTTGCGCGGCCACCATCGCGCTGCATTTCGTCACCATCGACTGGCTGGGCTCCCGTCTCGGGGCGCAGCCCGCCACGTCGTTGAAGCCGTCCGTGGCCACGGTGCGGCTGGCCTTGCCGGAGAAAAAAGCCAGCGGCAAGCCGCCGCCGGACCTGGCGCCGGACCAGCCGGCCGCGCCGCCGGCCCCGCGTCCACGCAAGCCGAAACCGATGCCGTTGCCGCCGCCCGACGCCGCCGCCGCGCTGCCGCCGGACAGCGGCGCGTTGTCCGATCCGATGGCCAGCGTGGAACAGGCGGTGGCCGCGCTGCCCGCGCCGGAAGTCGCACCCCCAACCGCGCCGGAAGCGCCGCAGCCGGTGGCGCAGGCCGAATCCGGCGACAAGGAACAGCAGGGCACCTCGCTGGAACAGGCCAGCACGCGCCGCTACAAGGTCAACCTGCCGCCATCGGCGCAATTCGAGCTGGATCTGTCGCGCACCGACGCCAAGGGCGGCAACTGGAGCGCATCCGGCAAGATGCTGTGGCAGACCGATGGCAGCACCTACAAGGTGGCCGTGGAAGCGGGCCTGTCGATGCTGGTGGCGCGCGTGAACTTGCTGGAATTGAACAGCGAAGGCGAGATCGACGACGCCGGCATCGCGCCGCGCAAGTTCACGGAAAAACGGCGCGGCCGCGCGCTGACGGCCACGCACTTCCAGCGCGACGCCGGCCGCATCACATTTTCCGCCAGCGAACGCAGCTACCCGCTGCTGGCCGGCGCGCAAGACCGCGCAACGGTGCCGTTCCAGCTGGCGGCCATCGGCCGCGCCAACGTGAACCAGTTTGGCGGCGATATCGACATCCTGGTCGGCGACAACCGCGATGCGGCGATCTACCGCTTCCAGCTCGTGGGCGAGGAGGAAATCGAGACGAAGATGGGCCGCGTCGTCACGTGGCACCTGGCGCGCCCGCCCAAGCCGGGTTCGTACTCGGCGCGCCTCGATATCTGGCTGGCGCCGTCGCTGCAGTGGTTCCCGGTACAAATACGCAATACGGAAGCCAACGGTGCGCTGACCACGCAGACCGTCAGCCGGATTTCCATGAACAATACGAATGGACAATGAATAAACGAACTTTCCTCAGCGCCGCCGCCGCGGCATGGGCCACGCTGGCGCTGGCGCCGGTCCAGGCGGCCGACAGCCATCCCAGCGCCAGGCGCCCCTTCAACCTGCCGCCGCCGGCGGACCTGGTGTACGCCATCAAGGCGCGCCAGCGCAGCATCGCCATCAATGGCGACGCCACCGTGCAATGGCGCCATGGCGACGGCAAATACAGCCTGCACACGGTCAGCCATGCCGGCATCTTCGGCAAGATCCTGGAAAACCACAGCGAGGGCGACATCGACGAATACGGCCTGGCGCCGGAATCGTTCATGGAAAAACGCTTCCGCAAGGAACCGACCACCGCGACGTTCCACCGCGACAGCAAGACCATCACGTTCAGCAAGGGCGATGAATCGTACCCGATCAAGGGCGGGGAACAGGACCGCACCAGCGCGCCGTGGCAACTGGTGGCGCAGGCCCGCAGCGCGCCGGACAAGTTCGCGCCGGGTTCGCAATGGGCATATTTCGTGGCGGGCCGGCGCGACGCCGAACCCTGGGTATTCCGCACCGTGGGCAAGGAAACCGTGCAGACCGGCGCCGGCGCGTTCGAGGCCGTGCACTTCGTGAAATCGCCGCCGAAAAGCGACGCCAGCCAGCAAGTCGACCTGTGGCTGGCGCCGGGGCTCGACTGGTATCCGGTCCGCATCCGCTTCGTCGATGACGACGGCGATTATGTCGACCAGTTGCTGGAAAAGGTGGTCCGGAAATAACCGCGGCGGCTGCGGCGCTGTTGTACGGATTGCCTTTGATTTCAGCAGCTTAGCTTCCGGAACTGCTATACTGACGCCCCTCCGCGAGCATTGCCTTTGCGGTGTGATAAAAATGGCAACTCCGGATCAGCATGAACGACATATTGGCAAGCGCTGCCCTGGCTGTGGAAGCAGGGGGCGAAGTAAACACTGAGGCAAATCCCTCTGCGCAAGAGCAGAACGATGCGCTGCAGGCGCACTTCCAGCCCCATATCGCGGCGGATGAAATCGAACAGGTGTACCACCTGAAGCGCGCGCAGCCGCTGCTGCAAGTCTTCACGGCGCTGTTCCACGGCGGCTTCGAGGGCGTGCTGGTGCGGCTGCTGGTCTTGCGCGAACTGGCCAACGACACCAGCGTGACGTCGTTTACGCGCGCCGACATCAATACCCGCCTGGCCTACCTGCTGCCGGAAAGCCTGGAAACCGTGTTGATGCGCCTGCGCTCGAACCAGTTGCTGGCGTGGGACGCGCAGCAGGGCGTGTACCGCGTGACGCCGATGGCGCGCAACGTGCTGGCCGCCATTGACAGCCTGCTCAACCTGGGCAAGGAGGAAGACGACGCGGAAATGGGCTTCCTGCTGTCGCAGGTGGCGGGCGCGCAGGCGATGGGCGGCGTCACGGCCGAACAGTTGCAGCATTTGCTGGGCCGCCTGGTGGAATTGACCGAGGAATTCCGCGACGCGATTGCTTCCGGTTCCGAATTCCGCCTGCGCGAATCGCAGGCCAAGTGGCACATGGCGTGCGACTGGGTGGAAAAGGGATCGGAAATCCTGCGCGCCATCACGTCCGACGAAAACGCCGACGCCGCCACCCACCGCGTGGCGCAGGCCATCGGCCGCGCCCAGAGCGCGCTGTTGAACATGCAGGGCATGTTCTCGCGCGCGCTGAACCAGATCGAGCGCCAGCGCGTGCACCTGGGCCAGTCCGGCCTGTCCACCACGGACATCAAGCGCTGGCTGCTGGAACATGAAGACCTGGCGCAACTGGCGGTCGGCGCCATCGACCAGCCGGTGGTGCCGCTGTTCATCACGCCGGCGGAAATGATCGACGTGGCGGAAACCGAGTTGCTGTCGGACCGCCCCGGCCATAACCTGCAAAACGGCTTGCCGACCGGCGAGGACGCGCCGACCACCATCAATGACAACCCGGCGATGCAGCAGGAATTGAACGCCTGGATCGCGCGCCTGTCCGATTTCGCGGCGCTGGGCAACTTCCCCAGCGTGGCCGAGGAAGCGCCGAAATCCGTGCCGGTGCATGAATCCGTGCTGCCGGCCAGCTTCGCCCTGGCGTCGTACCGCGCCTCGATGCTGCCGCTGCTGGGCGACGCCGCCGAGGCCAACCTGCAAGGCGCCACCGCCGAACTGGCGCGCCTGCCCGTGACGTTCACGCCGTACGACGACATGGTGCAGCTCGATGATCCGGAAGTGGCCGCGATGTCGGTCGCGACGTTGTCGCTGAACACGCCGCAAGACACGATGAGCCAGCTGGACGACATGGAAGCGGCGGCCCGCAAGATGGCCGCGCTGTCGCACAACATGGACCTGGCCGTGGGCAAACAAGAGAACCAAGAAGACAATGAGTGACGATTCCCAGATCCTGATTTCGCGCCTGCTGACGCACCAGACCCTGCGCCGCGACGACCGCCTGGTCAAGCGCGCCCTGTCCGATGAACTGTTCCGCGCCGAGGTGGACCAGCGCCTGCTGGCCTGCGGCATGCGCCTGCTCGACAACGTGTACGCAGACCATGTGACGCTGGCCCTGACGCGCGAGATCGAACCGAAAGTGTTCGGCGCCAAGGACGTCTGGCAAAACAACAACTTCGGCCTGGCGCGCGACGGCGTGGCCCTGCTGGTGGTGCTGTGGGCGCAAATCATCCTGCCCAAGCGCGAACGCCAGGAAACCCACCAGCATGCGGACGACGACCAGAACGACATGTTCGGGGTCGACAAGCCGCTGCCGCGCGCGGAAGATACGTCGATCGGCATTCCCTACAAGGCGCTGCTGGCGGACTTCGGCGACAAGCTGGGACGCAAGACGCGCATGGACATGAACCTCGGCATCCTGTCCAAGCTGGGCTTCATCGAGCGCCGCGGCGAAGTGATCTTCGAAGGCCCGCTGCTGGACCTGGTGATGGACACCGACTTGCTGAAGGAGCGCATCGTCAACGGCGCGCTGGCCGACGTGTTCAAGCGCAAGCCGACGCAAGTCGTGCATATCCCGCGGGCCGCGCTGGCCCAGGCGGCGGCGTCCGCCGCGGCGGACGAGGCGATGGAAAGCGCGGTGGCGCAGGTAGTGGCCGAGGCGGCTGCTGCGCCGGCCGCGCCAGGCGATGCGCTTGCCGCTTCCGCGCCGGCGGTGGAAGTTGCCGGGGAAGCCGCGCCCGTACAGGAACCCGCGCCGGTGACCGATGCGGCGCCAGCGGCGGGTGCCGTGGCCGATGCCGGCGTTGCGCCGGAAGCGGATGCCGCATCGGCGTCCAGTGCCGCCGCCGCTGCCACCGCTGCCGCAGCCGATGCGGTGTCGTCATCCGGCAGTGCGCAGGGATCGGGTGCTGCGGCCGTGGCCGATGCGGTGCCAGCCCATGGCGCTGCGCCGGCGACCGATACTGCCGCCGTGGCGGATACCGTGCCGGCATCCGACGCTGCGCCAGCGTCCGATACCGCCGCCGTGACCGATGCGGCGCTGGCGGCGGACGTTGCACCGTCAACCGGTACCGCCGCTGCAGCCGATGCGGCGCCGGCGCCGCAAGTTGCACCGGTTGGCGCCGCCACGCCGGAGGCCGACGCCGCGCCGGCCACCGCCGCCAAGCCGGCCAGGGCGCCGAAGGAGCCCAAGGCGCCGAAAGCCTCGAAAGAACAGAAAGACGATGAGCTGCCGCCGGGCGTCGATCCGGCCTGGCCGTTCGAACAATTCAAGCGGGACTAAGCAATGTTTCATATCAAATCGCTGGAGCTGGTTCACTGGGATTACTGGCAGCGCATCAAGAATATTCCCCTCGACGCGAAGATCATCACCATCGCGGGCCAGAATGGTTCCGGCAAGACCACCTTGCTGGACGCCATGCGCACCCTGTTCGGCCTCGATTGCTCGATGGGCCGCACCTACAAGCACTATGCGCGCCACTCCGGCCAGCAGACCGCGTGGCTGCGCGCCGTGGTCGACAACAGTCCGATGGGCCGCCAGCTGTCGAACCGCCCGTTCCGCAGTTCCGGTTTCTTTGCCGAGGATGAAGTGACGCTGTTCTGCCAGGTGCAGAAAAATGGCGGCGACTGGAAGCGCCAGTACCTGATGCGCCCCGGGAACGTGCAGATCGAGGAAGTCACCGACGCCAACGACTGGCTCGGCGTCGAGACGTACCGCAAGCGCCTGGCGGCGGCCGGCCTGTCGCCGGCCATGGCCAAGGTGCTGGCGCTGGAGCAGGGCGAGACGGACAAGCTGTGCGAATACGCGCCGCGCCAATTGCTGGACCTGGTGTTTTCCGTGTTTGGCGACAAGGAAGTGCTGGATGCCTACGACGAAGCCAAGCGCCACCAGCGCGACACCGAGCAGGAGCTGAAACGCTTCGAGGCGGAACTGGAAGGGTCGAAGACCAACCTGGAAGGCTTGCGCCTGCGCGTGGCCAATTACCACCAGTGGGAAGACTTGAACAAGGAGCGCCGCAACCTGCAGGAAGAAATCCTGCCGAACCTGGAATATCACGAAGCGCGTGAAAAAGCCGCCAACACCAGCCGCCAGCTGCGCGAGGCGCGCAAGCCGCTGTTGCAGGCCGACCAGCAACTGGCCGACAAGCGCGCGCAACTGGCGATCCAGGCCAAGATGCTGCAGGAAGCGCAACAGCACGAAACCGTGCTGGAACAGGAATCGACCGCGCTGCAATCGAAACTGGCAGCGCTCAACGCCAAGCTGAAACCGCTCGACAGCCTGCTGGAACAAAAGAGCCGCCTGCAAAAGCTGGCGGCCGATGCCGGCGCCGACATCGCGGAAGTCTCGGCCCAGCTGGAAACCAAGGAAGCGGAGCTGGCCAGGCAAAAGGCCGCGCGCGAAGCCATTACGGCGCGCATTGCCGCCGACAAGGCCACCATTGCCGCGCTGCAGGGCAAGACCGCGATGCCGGAACCGGACAACGTGCGCGCCATGCGCCGCGCGCTCAATGACGCGGGCATCGGCCACGCCATGCTGTCGGACATCGTGGAAGTCACGGACCCGCGCTGGCAGGGCGCCGTGGAAGGTGTGCTGGGCGGCTACGCGTCCGTGGTGTTGCTGGACAAGCCGTCGGACGCGGCGGCCGCGTACCGGCTGGCGGAAAAAGAGCGCTACCGCCACTTCATCGTGCCGGACCTGATCACCGCGCCGGACACCAAGGGCGACAGCCTGATGTCGGTGGTGCGCTTCACCGACAAGGCGCCGGGCTGGCTGATCGAGCAATTGATGCGCATTACCCGTGTCGACTCGGTGGAGGAAGGCGCGCGCCTGGGTAACGTGGAAGAGTGGATCACGCCCGAGGCATACCACAAGGAACGCCGCGGCGGCCGCTCGCTGTTCGTGGAAGCGTCGCGCTACCGCTTTGGCTCGGCCGGCCGCACGCAGCGGATGGAAGCGCTGTTGAAGGGCATTCCGAACCTGGAAGCGCAGGAAGACGCGTTTACGCTGACCATCAGCAAGCTGGCGTCGGAAGTGTCGGCGCTGCGCGCGCGCCTGGCCGGCGTGGACGCGGCCAAGGAATTGACGGCCCGCATGGCCGAGTTCGACGAAGCCGCGCACAGCGCCGTGCCGCTGCGCTCAGAGCGCCTGGAAGTGGGCGCGCGCCTGGGCGAGCTGCAAGGCTTGATCAAGGACGCCACGGTGGCGCGCACGCGCGCCGACACCACCTGGCAAAACGCGCGCTTCAACCTGTCCGAGGCCGAGGCGGGCCTGCGCCTGAACCACAAGAAGGTGCTGGAACAGCGCACCGACCATGCGAAAGCCCTGCTGGCGCTGCGGCGCCAGTGGAAGCACCTGCCGTCGGGCTGGCGCCGTCCGTCGCGCCGCGCGCGGCTGGTGCAGGAACACCAGAACACGCACCAGGTGGCGCTGCGCATCCACAGCCTGGAAAACAGCCTGGCGCGCGGCGACTGGGAACTGGACGCCACCGTGATCGACCAGTATGCGCGCCTGAGCGAGCAGCTGAAGATCCGCGCCGAGGAAACCGACGAACGCCGCTACCAGAACAACCGCGCGATCGAAGCCACCACCAACGCGCGCGGCGCCTACATCGAGCGGCTGCGCTATACGATCAAGCAGTACAGCAAGAACATCAAGGAACTGGGCGAGCTGGCCAACATCGACGTGACGACCGACCCGGTCAAGCTGGAAAACGACGACTTGCTGCTGGCGCAGGCCGGCCTGCACGTGCGCTTCAAGTTCGACGGCAAGGGCCCGATCGGCATGAACGATGGCGAAGCGTCGGGCGGCCAGCAGGTGATGAAGTCGCTGGTGCTGCTGATTGGCCTGCTGAAGTCCGAGGATGGCTCGGGCGGCTTCGTGTTCATCGACGAACCGTTTGCCCACCTGGATATCCGCAACATCCAGCTGGTCGGCGAATTCCTGAAGAACACCGACGCGCAATACCTGATGACGACGCCGCTGACCCACAATACCGACGTGTACGACCCTTCCGAGCTGACGCTGATCACCAGCAAGAAGAAAAAGGACACGCAGTGGGCGCAGCCGATCTTCGTGCTGCAGCGGCGCAATGGAGACAAGGCGGCGGCCTGACAAGGCCGCGCGTGGTAAGCTGAATGCGGGGTTGCCGTGGCCGGGCGTTGGCGCCGGCCTGGCATGCATTGCCAACCGCACGGAGGCAGACAGTGGAACACAACCCGGCCGACATCCTGCAGCAGCTCGCCGCGGCCCGCGCCGAGGCGGACGAATTGCGCCGCCAGAACGAGTCGCTGCGCAAGGCGCTCGACGAACGCCAGGCGCTGGCCGACCACATGGCCGGCGAACGGGGCTTGCTGCGCACGCTGATCGACAACATGCCCGATCACATTTACGTCAAGGACCGCAGCGGGCGTTTCATCATTGCCAATGACGCCGCCGCGCGCGGCATCGGCGTGGCGTCGCCGCAGGAACTGGTCGGCAAGTCGGACCTGGATTTTTACCCGATCGATTGCGGCCAGCGGTTTTTCACCGATGAGCAGAACATCCTGCAATCGGGCCAGCCCATCATCGACCAGGTGGAAGAGAACATCAACCAGGAAGGCGTGCGGCGCTGGTTTTCCACCACCAAGTTCCCGTTTTACGACGCCAGCGGCGTGGGGCAGGGCATCGTCGGGATTTCGCGCGACATCACGCAGCGTATCGATGCCATGGAAGCGGTGCGGCTGCGTAACCGCGCCATCGAATTGAGCACGGACGGCATCGTCATCGCCGGCTGCACGCCCGGCATGCCGGTGCTGTACGTGAACCCGGCGTTCGAGCGCATCACGGGCTTCACCCTGGAAGAGGCGCAGCGGCGCGGCGTCGATGCGCTGCTCGACGATGAATCGGCAGCCGAAGGCGGCGACGGCTTGCGCGCCGCGCTGCAGGGCGAACAGGAAGGGCGCGCCGTGCTGCGCAGCCTGCGCAAGGATGGCGCGGCGTTCTGGAGCGACATCCGCCTCGCCATCGTGCGCGACCGCGAAGGGCGCGCCACCCACTTCGTCTTCACCATCAGCGACATCAGCGAAGCGCGCCGCGCGGAAGAGCAGATGGCGCTCTTGGCCACGCGCGACGCGCTGACCGGATTGCCGAACCGGCGCGCGCTGATGGAGCGGCTGGCGCAGGCAATCGCCATGTGCCAGCGCAGCGGCCAGCAGCTGGCGGTGGCGTTCATGGACCTGGACCGGCTGAAATACGTCAACGATACGTTCGGCCACGAAGCGGGCGACCTGATGCTGCAGACCGTGGCCGACCGCATGGCCAGTTGCGTGCGCAAGTCCGATACCCTGGCGCGCCTGGGCGGCGATGAATTCGTGCTGGCCACCCTGCACCAGGGCAGCGGACCGCCGTTCGAGCTGCGTGGCATGGTGGAAGCGATGCTGGCGAAAATCCAGGAAGTGCTGGCGCTGCCGCTGCTGTTCGGCAACGAACCGTTTTCCATCACGTGCAGTATTGGCGTGGCGATTTATCCGCAAGATGGCGTCGATCCGGACATGCTGCTCAAGCATGCGGACGCCGCCATGTACGTGGCCAAGAAAGCCGGCCGCAACCGCGTGGCGTGGCATACGCCGCCGTCGGACCCGGCGTCGCAAGACTCGCCGATAGCGTAAGGAAACTCAGATTGCCGGTGAAGCAGCGAGTCCGCGGATTTGCAGTCTCCAGCCCTCACCAATTCAGTATCGCTAAGGCATAATTGCAGCGCTGCTCCATATCGCTCAATTTCTTGTCTATCGCGCCTGCCGTTACCATGCCCATCCCTGACTATCAAACTGTCATGCTGCCACTTCTTCGGTTGGCTGCAGACGGCGCCGAGCATCGTTTCCGTGATGCCGTTGAATACTTGGCGCACGAGTTTGCCCTGACTGACGCTGAACGCGGGGAGTTGCTGCCCAGTGGAACTGCTCCACTGTTTGACAACCGTGTAGGATGGGCGCGTACCTACTTGAAGCAGGCTGGGTTGCTGTCTTCGCCCAAGCGCGGTTATTTCCAGATCACGCGGCCAGGAACGGAATTGCTGGAAAAGAACCCATCGCGGATCAATGTCGATCTCTTGGCGCAGTATGAACAATTCCAGGCATTCCGGACGCGGCGCCGCGACACTTCGCAGGAGTCGCCTTCCGCTGGCATTCCGGCGGTCGGCAATGGCGTATCCGAGCTCACGCCCGAGGATCAGCTGGCCTATGCGTATCGGCGCCTGAAAGAGGGCCTCGAACTCGATTTGCTGGAGCAGGTGAAAGCCTGCAGTCCGGCTTTTTTTGAGCGGCTGGTGATCGATCTGCTGGTGGCCATGGGATACGGTGGCTCACGGTCGGATGCCGGCCGCGCCGTCGGCAAAAGCAGGGACGGCGGCATTGATGGCATCATCAAGGAAGATAAACTTGGCCTTGACGTGATTTATATCCAGGCGAAGCGCTGGGACAGCACGGTCGGTCGGCCTGAAGTGCAAAAATTTGCCGGCGCATTACAAGGCCATCGTGCCGGCAAAGGCGTCTTTATTACCACGTCGTCCTACTCAAGGGATGCCTTGGATTATGTGAACACGATTAACACAAAAATCATCCTGATCGATGGCCAGTTACTGGCCAGGTTGATGATAGACCATCAAGTGGGCGTATCCACCATTGGGAGGTACGAGATAAAGAAGATTGACGCCGACTATTTCGAAGGTGAGTGACCGCCATATGCATGTCCGGTCTGCTATCGGGAATAACCCTCTTGTAGAAAAATTATGAATTCTGTCGAACAACAGTTCTTTAATGAACTGGAAAAGAAATTGTGGACTGCCGCAGATAAGCTGCGCTCCAATCTTGATGCCGCCGTATACAAGCATGTGGTGCTCGGGCTGATTTTCCTGAAGTATGTTTCCGATGCTTTTGAAGAGCGGCAGCGGGAGCTGCGCGAGCAGTTCAGGAATCCCGAACACGACTATTACATGGACCCGGCTGACTATCCAGAGGATTATGAAGCCGACATCGCCGCTGAGTTGGAAGTGCGCGACTATTACTTGGAAAAAAACGTGTTTTGGGTACCGCAGGAAGCGCGCTGGCAAGTTTTGCGCGACTGTGCTCAGCTCCCACCTGGATCGGAACTGCCATGGAAGGTCCAGCAGCGTAACAAGGAGAGCGGCGAACTGGAATGGGTGTCTGAGAAGATGCGTTCCGTCGGCTGGCTGATCGACAACGCGATGGAAGCCATTGAGCGCGAAAACGAAAAAAAGCTCAAAAATGTGCTCAACAAGGATTTCGCACGCACACACATCGACTCGCACAAACTGGCCGACCTGATCGCGCATTTCTCCGATACCGATTTTAATCGCAAGGACTACAACGGTCAGCCGCTCAATCTCAAGAGCAAAGACATTCTGGGCCATGTGTATGAATATTTCCTTGGCCAGTTCGCGCTTGCCGAAGGCAAGAAGGGCGGTCAGTACTACACACCCAAAAGCATCGTCACATTGATCGTGGAGATGCTGCAGCCGTTCAAGGGACGAGTGTATGACCCGGCCATGGGTTCGGGCGGCTTCTTCGTGCAGAGCGAAGAATTCATCGAGAATCATGGTGGCAAGGTGGCCGATGGCAAGAGCGGGCAGATCAGCGTGTATGGCCAGGAAAGCAATCCCACCACTTGGCGTCTGGCGGCCATGAACATGGCTATACGTGGCATCGATTTCAACTTCGGCGGGCAACCGGGCGACACGATGCTCAACGACTTGCACCCCGACCTGCGCGCTGATTATGTGATGGCCAACCCGCCCTTCAACATGAAGGAGTGGTGGAACGCCAAACTTGAAAACGACCCGCGCTGGATCGTTGGCGTGCCGCCGCAAGGCAACGCCAACTTCGCTTGGTTGCAGCACATGCTCTACCATCTGGCGCCGACTGGCAGCATGGCGCTGCTACTGGCCAATGGTTCAATGAGCAGCAATACCAACAACGAAGGAGAAATCCGCAAGGCGCTGATCGAGCGCGATTATGTGGAGTGCATGGTGGCGCTGCCTGGCCAGTTATTTACCAATACGCAGATTCCGGCCTGCATCTGGTTCCTGACCAAAGACAAGGCCGGCGGCTTTAATCTGGGCAAAAAGAAGCGCGACCGGCGTGGCGAATATTTGTTCATTGATGCGCGGCAGCTTGGGTATATGAAAGACCGCGTGCTGCGTGACTTCACGGTTGATGGCGATGTCAAGAGGATCGCGGACATTTTCCATGCTTGGCAGCATGGCGAAGGATATGAAAATGTAGCGGGACTCTGCTATTCCGCCAAGCTGGATGATATCCGCAAGCATGAGCATGTGTTGACGCCGGGGCGCTATGTGGGTGCGGAGGAACTGGAAGACGATGGTGAAGCCTTTGCTGACAAGATGGCGCGGTTGACGATGCAATTGAAGGAACAGTTTGCTGAGAGTGCTGAGTTGGAAGGTGAGATCAAGAAAAATTTGGCGAGGCTGGGATATGGGTTCTGATTCAGTCTTCGCCCTACATAAGGACTGGGAAGTGCTTACACTGGGCGAAGTATGTCGGCGTGCTGGAGGCAACGTGCAAACAGGTCCCTTTGGAAGCCAACTCCATGCGTCCGATTATGTCTCTGATGGGATTCCGTCGGTGATGCCTCAAAATATAGGTGACAACAGAATTCTCGAAGCCGGCATTGCTCGGATCTCTGAGCAGGATGCTCTGAGGCTTTCGAAATACAGAATTCAAGAAGGTGACATTGTTTACAGTCGGAGAGGGGACGTGGAACGCCGCGCGTTAGTGCGCAAGGAGGAGAACGGTTGGTTGTGTGGGACAGGATGCTTGCGAATTCGCTTTGGTGAAGGCGTTGTTTATCCTATTTATGCAGCACATTATCTTGGGCACCCTGCTGTACGGGAGTGGATTGTTCGGCATGCGCATGGCGCGACTATGCCAAACTTAAACACGACCATTTTGTCGGAGTTGCCGTTTGTGCTGCCATCATGGAGCGAACAGGTCTCGATTGGAGACTCTTTAGAGGCCTTCTCTAAGAAAATCGATATCAATCTTCGCATTAAACAAACCCTTGAAGCCATGGCACAAGCCATCTTCAAATCATGGTTTGTTGATTTTGCCCCCGTAAAAGCTAAGATCATTGCAAAGCGAAAAGGTCTCGACCCGCTACGCGCTGCGATGCAGTCCATCAGCGGTAAAACCGAAGCGGAACTGTGTGTGCTACCGCGCGAGTATTTGAATCAACTGGCGGATACAGCGGCGTTGTTTCCGGATGAAATGGAACCGTCGGACCTTGGAAACATTCCGAGCGGGTGGAAACCTAGCACACTGAAAGCTTTAACAAAGAAAATTGGCAGTGGTGCTACCCCTCGTGGAGGGAAAGAGGTTTACATAGATGACGGGGTTTCGCTAATTCGTAGCCAAAACGTATACGACTCCGAATTTGTCTGGCAGGGACTGGTACACATATCTGATCCAGCCGCTGAGCAATTAAGGAGTGTAGAAGTATTTCCTGAAGATGTACTCTTAAACATCACGGGTGCGTCAATTCTTCGTACTTGTGTAGTTGTTCCTGATGTGTTACCTGCACGCGTGAATCAGCATGTGGCTATTCTCAGGGGCAAGGATGATATTCCATCTAGGTTTATTCACTTGCATTTACTGCAGAAAAAGACGAAGGAATATCTTCTAGGCCTGAATACTGGCGGGTCCCGAGAAGCTGTCACCAAAGGGCACATTGAATCTACTCCCATCATCCATCCTACACAGCAGGTGCTAGATGCATTCAGAATCTTTACTGACGGGATATTTCGGAAAAAAAATTTGATGTCGACGCAGGAGCGGATCCTTGCTGAGTTGCGTGATACTCTCTTGCCGAAACTTCTATCTGGTGAACTGGCAGTAACTGAAATTGTCGACATCTAGTTTGCAGGAGATGATAACTAATGGACATCAAAAAGCTCCGCGAAAACAAGTTAATCGTCGGCAAAGTCGAGGAAGCTTTGCAAGCGGCGTATTCCTCCAACAAGGAATTCAATGCCGTGCTAGACGAGGCGGAGCCACTGGCTTTTCGGGGGCTGAAAGATCCGGAGCATACATACGCGTACCAAGTCAGCGAGGTACTGTACTGGGCGGACCGCGATGCTTATTTGGATGAGCTGGACCATTGGGCAGGCCAGCGCCAGGTCGAGCAGCATGAAGCCGCCACCGCGTTCATCAAGCAGTCCGATCAGGCAGCGGTGTTCATGGATATGGTGGATGCCATCCGTTTGCGTCGGATTGCCCCGTTTGTCGGTGCGGGATTATCAAGGGCTTGCGGTTATCCCATGTGGGGTGAAGCGCTTCGCAAGATCGCACAGAAGCTCGACGGGTTGGAAGTGCAGGACATTGAGCCTTTGATGGCGCAATACGATTACTTGCAAGCCGCACAGGTATTGCATGATGCCTCGGCGAATCAGGTGCAGAATTTCATCAAGACGGAATTTCGTCAGCGGACAGGCGCCATTACAGGGCCTGTTCGACTGCTACCTGAGCTTGCGCACGGCTGTATCATCACCACGAATTTTGACACGGTGATCGAAGATCTTTTCAAGCAACGCGAGCACGCGCTGGATAGCTATATGTATGGCACGCAGCATGGCAACGGGTTTGTACAAAGCCTGTTGCGCGGCGAACGCTGCATCCTGAAACTGCATGGCGATGCCCGTCAGGAACACACGTATGTGTTTACGAAAGCGCAGTACCAGGCAGCTTATGGCGAGCCGGTGCTGTTCCAAAATCAGCTGCCCCGTGCGTTGCGGCAGATTTTCATCAGCCATTCCCTCTTGTTCCTGGGATGTAGCCTGGAGCAGGACAAGACGCTTGATTTGTTCAAGTCAGTCGTTGATGAGATGGCTTTTGAAATCCCTGATCATTTTGCGCTGCTTAACGAGCCGGCCACCAGGCAGGAGCGCGTTCAAAAGGAGGCACGGCTGCTACAACTGAGGATTCGGCCGATCTGGTACCAAACTCCTTTGGACGTTGAGGGCAAACCCGATCACAGCCTTTTGGAACAAATTCTGAAACTTGCGATTGCTGTGGCGCGGCTGGAAGTGGGATTCAAGTGATAAGTATTGATGAATGGGACGCGCGATGATGCAGTTTCAAAAGACGGTCGCGCTCTATGATGCGTCCATTGGCACGCGGAACGCGGCACGGGAGGCGCCATGACAATTACTCCGGCACAAATCGACCTCTGGCGCAGCAGTGCAGCGGAAAACCAGAATCTGGAATTCAAGGAAGCGAGGAACCAGTACGACACAAACAAGCTTTGCCGTTACTGCGTTGCCATCGCCAATGAAGGTGGCGGCCATCTGCTCTTCGGCATTGCCGACAAGCCGCCGCGCGCGGTGGTGGGCAGTCATGCTTTTCCCGACGTACTGGACATTGCGGAAAAATTGTTTCACTGGGTAGGATTCCGGGTCGATGTCGAGGCCGTTGATCATCCACAAGGACGAGTGCTGGTGTTTATCATTCCGGGCCGTCCAAAGGGGACCGCCTACCACCACGATGGCGCGTACCTTATGCGTTCGGGCGAAGAATTGGTGCCGATGAGCGAAGACCAGCTTCGCAAGATTTTCGCGGAAGGGCAGCCTGGCTGGTTGGAAGCCCCCGCGCTGAAGGATGTGCCGGCGCAGGACGTGATTCAGTTGTTGGATACGCAGGCCTTTTTTGATCTGTTGCGATTGCCTTATCCAACCGATCAAGCTGGAGTACTGGCCCGCCTACTGGATGAGCGGTTAATCGAACGTAGCGTGGCAGGCTTTCATATTTTGCGCATCGGGGCGGTGCTTCTGGCGAAGAACATGCGACAGTTCCCCGATATCCGGCGCAAGGTGACGCGCGTGATTGTCTATGGCGGCGAGTCCAAGATGCATACCGTGTCTGACATTACTGGTGAAAAAGGCTATGCGGTCGGCTTTGCCGGACTGGTGCAGTATGTGATGGGTAAGCTGCCGCAGAACGAAGTGATTGAAGGGGCTATCCGAAAGGAAATCAAGCTACTGCCGGATCTGGTAGTTCGGGAGTTGCTCGCCAACGCACTGATTCATCAGGATTTTGAAATGAGCGGTGCGTCGCCTGTGGTCGAGGTGTTCAGCAACCGGGTTGAAATCTCCAATCCCGGAGAGCCGATTGTGCCGGTAGAGCGGTTTATTGATGGCTACCAGTCGCGCAATGAACGGTTGGCGGACTTGATGCGCCGTTTTGGTATTTGCGAGGAAAAGAGCAGCGGCATTGACCGGGTTATTGAGGTGGCGGAATTCATGCAATTGCCTGCCCCTGAGTTTCTAACCAGTCACAAACGAACGATCGTCGTGATCCATGGGCCACGTGCCTTTCGTGACATGAATGGCAGTGACCGAGTGCGTGCTTGCTACCAACATTGTGTTTTGCAGTACGTTTTGCGCAAGCAAATGACTAACCAGTCTTTGCGTGAGAGGTTTGGCTTGTCCGAGGGGAGTAGTAACACGGTCTCGCAGATCATCACGGCGACCATGGAGCAAGGCTTGGTGAAAAGCGATCCTAACGCACCGGAGTCGCGAAGATATGCCAGATACATTCCTGCGTGGGCGTAGCCGTCATTTCACCGCAAACCTGATTCATGCAGTGGAGTTAATGTAACCACATGATTTTAAATGAATTTCTCATTTCATTGCAAATGGGGTTGGGCTCGAAAGACTATGCGTTACTGGCAAAAATGAGAACCGCCGCGTACACAAGATGCAGCGCGTCGGTCATGTTGCCGACAATGCTTTCCCGTCAACTGAATTGAACAAGTCATCCGCATAGGGCCGAGGAAGCAGATTCCGTCATGATGAACGAACAACAACTTGAAGAATTGTGTCTGGGCTGGTTCCAGGAGTCTGGCTGGCGTTTCCTGCATGGACCAGACATCGCACCGGACAGTAGCACACCAGAGCGCACCGACTATCGCCAAGTGGTGTTGCGCGAGCGGTTGTTGGCGGCGTTGGTGCGTATCAACCCGAATATCCCTTCTGCCGCCCTGGAGCAGGCCGTGCATATTTTGCAAACGGTCAGCGAGCCGCAAATGGTGGTGCGGAACCGTAGCGTATACCGGCTCTTGCTGGCCGGCGTGCAGGTGGAATTTTCTGTCGGTGAACAGAAGAAGGCGGACTTGGTCCACTTCATCGATTTTGCGCACCCCGGCAACAACGATTTCATGGTGGTGAACCAGTTCACCATCGCCGGAGCCAAGCAGCCGCGCCGGCCGGACATTGTCGCCTTCGTCAATGGCTTGCCGCTGGCGGTGATTGAATTAAAGAATCCCGCTAATGAACAAACTGACGTGTGGGATGCGTTCAACCAGCTGCAAACTTACAAAGACGAAGTGGCTGACCTTTTCAACTGCAACGCGGCCTTGGTGGTGAGCGATGGCTGGACGGCACGGGTAGGTTCCTTGACCGCGAATGCAGAACGCATGCTGCCATGGCGCACCATCGCCAGCGAGGATGACCGACCTCGATTGCAGATGGAACTGGAAACGGTGGTGCGCGGATTCTTTAAGACAGACCTGTTCCTGGACTATATGCGGCATTTCGTGCTGTTCGAGCAGGATGGCGACACCATCGTCAAGAAGATCGCCGGCTATCACCAGTTCCATGCTGTGCGCGAAGCTGTCCGGGCGACGGTGATTGCCGCCAGTTCACCGGAAAAAGCGCTGCTGGAGGTGCGGGATGAGCGCGCCACATATGGCAAGGAAGTGCGGCCTGGCTCGCGCAAGGCTGGCGTAGTGTGGCACACGCAGGGTTCGGGCAAGAGCATCACCATGGCCTGCTATGCCGGCAAGCTTTTACAACAGCCGGAAATGAAGAACCCTACCTTGGTGGTGGTGACTGACCGCAATGATCTGGATGGCCAGCTGTTCGCCACCTTCTGCGCCGCAGGCGATTTGCTCAAAACTATGCCCATACAGGCAAGCGACCGGGAGCAATTGCGCGACATGCTGGCTTCACGCGAAGCCGGTGGCATTATCTTTACCACCGTGCAGAAATTTGCCTTGCTCGGCAATGAAAATGAGCACCCGCGGCTGTCGAAACGGTCGAACATTGTCGTGATTTCCGATGAGGCCCATCGCAGCCAGTACGGCATGAAAGGCCGGTTGGACACCAAGACTGGCCAGTACGTGTTCGGTTACGCCAAGCATTTGCGGGACGCCTTGGAAAATGCCACCTTTATCGGCTTTACCGGCACGCCGATCGCGCAGGAAGACAAAGATACCCGCGCTGTATTTGGCGATTACGTCAGCATTTACGATATCCAGGATGCCGTCGACGACGGTGCTACGGTGCCGATCTTTTATGAAAGCCGCCTCGCCAAACTCGATGTTAATCAGACAGACATCGACGAGCTCAATGAGCAGGTAGAAGAGGTGGTCGAAGATGAAGAAGACTTTGCCACCCGCGAGAAGACCAAGAGCGAATGGGCGACCTTGGAAAAACTAGTGGGGGCGGACCCTCGGCTGCGGCAGGTCGCCGTGGACTTGGTACAGCATTTCGAGGCGCGCATCTCGGTAGTGGATGGCAAGGCGATGATTGTTTGCATGAGTCGCGACATTTGCGCGCATCTTTACAACGCCATCGTGGCCCTGCGGCCCGAATGGCACAGCGACGACCCCGAGCATGGGGCGATCAAAATCGTGATGACGGGTTCAGCTTCCGACAAGCCGCTGTTGCAGCCGCACTTGTATAGCAAACAGGTTAAAAAGCGTCTGGAGGCGCGCTTCAAGGATGTGAATGATGCGTTGAAGCTGGTGATTGTTCGCGACATGTGGCTGACCGGCTTTGATGCGCCATGCTGCCACACGATGTATATCGATAAGCCCATGAAGGGCCATAACCTTATGCAGGCAATTGCCCGTGTTAATCGCGTATTCAAAAACAAACCGGGTGGTCTGGTGGTTGATTACATCGGTATTGCGAACGAATTGAAGGCTGCGCTCAAGACCTACACAGACGCCCAAGGCAAGGGCGACCCCACGCACAACGCGGCGGAAGCGCTGGCCGTGCTGCTGGAGAAGCTCGACATCGTGCGAGGCATGATGCATGGCTTTAATTACAGGGCCTTCGAAACCGATGCCATTAAGTTATTGGTGCCTGCCGCCAATCACATTCTGGGACTCAAGGACGGCAAAGAGCGCTTTCTGGATACCATGGTGGCGCTGTCCAAGGCGTTTTCCTTATGCGGCACGCTGGACGAAGCTGTGGCGCTGCGTAAGGAGATTGCATTTTTCTCCGCGATTAAAGCGGCGATCGCCAAATTCACCACGGTGGATAAGAAACGCAGCGATGCGGAGAAAAACAGCGCCCTGAAGCAGATCCTGGATAACGCCATCATTGCCAATGGTGTAGCGGATATCTTCGAATTGGCCGGCCTGGACAAGCCTAATATCGGTTTGCTGTCGGAGGAATTCTTGGAGGACGTGCGGCAGATGGAAAGCCGCAATCTGGCCGTGGAATTGTTGGAAAAACTGTTGCGTGACGAGATCAAGGCGCGGGCTCGCAACAACGTGGTGCAGGAAAAAAAATACGGCGACCGCCTGCTGGAGACTCTGCGCAAATACCATAACCGCGCCATCGAAACAGCGCAAGTCATTGAAGAGTTGATTCAGATGGCCAGGGACTTCCAGGCCACCCTGGAACGCGAAGCGGCACTGGGCCTGAATCCCGACGAGATAGCTTTCTACGATGCGTTGGCCAACAACGAAAGCGCGGTGCGTGAGCTCGGTGACGATGTCTTGAAGAATATCGCGGTGGAAATCACCGAGAAGCTGCGTGCCAGCACGACCGTGGATTGGCAAGTACGCGAGAGCGTACGTGCCAAGTTGCGCATTCTGGTGCGGCGCTGTTTGCAAAAATGGAAATACCCTCCCGATAAACAACCTGAAGCGGTAGAGCTGGTGCTCAAACAGGCTGAAGAACTGTCCAATTCATGGTCATGATGTAAATCGTATATGAGCGAGTGCCAATACTACTAGTTCATCGTCGTTGATCAACGCTAAGCCGCGCCCCTACGGTAAACGCGTGACGCTGGCTCGGAGGCTGGCCGAGGCCCGGAGATGGCGTCGTGTCGAATAGGCGGCAGTTGACATAAACGCTAGTTTAGACTTTAATTTCTGTAATAACAGAAATTAAGGAAATCCCATGCAATTGAGCCCGACCATGCAAAAGTACATCCTCCACTGGGGCGAAATGGGCACGCGCTGGGGCGTGAACCGCACGGTGGCGCAGATCCACGCGCTGCTGTTTTTGGCCAATACCCCGCTGAACGCGGAAGACATCGTGGAAACCCTGGGCGTGGCGCGCTCCAACGTCAGCAACAGCCTGAAGGAATTGCAGAGCTGGGGACTGGTCAAGGTCAGCCACGTGATGGGCGACCGGCGCGACCATTTCACCGCACTGCAGGATGTGTGGGAAATCTTCCGCGTCATCGTGGAAGAGCGCAAGCGGCGTGAAATCGACCCGACCCTGACGGTGCTGCGCGAATGCGCGATCGAAGCGGAAACCGATACGGCGCTGGACGACGCCGCCCGCCAGCGCATGGGCGACGTGCTGGGTTTCCTGGAGATGTTGGCCGCCAGCTACGATGACTACAAGCATATCCCGCCGGCGACCTTGCTCAAGCTGTTGAAAATGGGCGGCAAGGTGGCGCGGTTCCTGGGGCCGGACGACAAGGAAGAGTAACCATGGATGCGCCCAGCCTGACCTTGTACTACGACGGCGCCTGCCCGATTTGCGCCGCATCGATGGCGCAATTGCGCGCGTGGAACCGCGCCGGCGCGCTGGCGTTCGTGGATATCCGCGCCATCGGCTTCGACCCGGCGCCGCTGGGCGTGACCATGGCCGCGCTGGACCGCGAACTGCACGGCAGGGCGGCCGATGGCCGCCTGCTGGTGGGCGTGGACTGCATCGAAGCCGCCTACACGCTGGCGGGCCAGGGCTGGCGCGTGCTGCCGCTGCGGCTGCGTTTGCTGCGTCCGGTGCTGGCGGTGCTGTATCGCAAATTCGCGCTGCACCGGTACCGCATTTCCGGCTGGCTCGGTTACACGGCCGGCACGCCGTGTGCCGGCGGCGCGTGTCCGCTGGAGCGGCCATGACGTCCTGCCATGCGGCGTCGGCGCCACGGCTGGGCGACGCGGCGGCAGGCGTGCGGGCCGGGAGCGGCGGCGCGGCGCGGGGCGCAGGGGATGCGGTACCTGCCGCGCGGCGCTGGCTCGTGTACTGGCTGTATGGCGCGGCCCTGGCGCACCTTGCTGCCGGTCTGTTGCTGCCCTGGGTGTCCCACATGGCGTTCCTCGACGGCTACCACGGCATGATCGCCGCCGGTTTCTGGCACGGCGCCGCGCCCGCCCAGGTGCACGCGCAGCAGGCATGGTGGATGGCGCTGTTCGGTCCCACGGTGCAAAGCGTGGGCTTGTGGATGTTCGCACTGGTGCAACTGGGCCACCGCCAACGCAGCGCCGCCGTGTGGGCCTGGCTGGCGGCAGGCATCGTGCTGTGGGCGCCGCAGGATATGCTGCTGTCGCTGCAGGCGGGCGTGCTGGCCAACGTGTGGCTGGATTTGTTTGCCGTCGCCACGATGCTGCCGCCGATGGTGTGGCTGTGGCGTGTCGACCGCAGGACCGGGCGTGTGATACCGCCGAAAGGAGACGCAGCATGAACATGCATTCGCAGCTTGAGACAACGCCCCCCGTGTTTGACCTCCCGCCCGCGCAGGTGCTGGTGACGGGGGCCACCGGTTTCGTCGGCGGCCATGTGGTGGCGGCGCTGCTGCGCGGCGGCCACACCGTCACCGTGCTGACGCGCAATGTGAAGCAGGCGGCATGGCGCTTCGACGGCAAGGTGCGCTGCATCGCCGGCATGGGCGAACTCGGTGAAAACGAGCGCATCGACGTCGTCATCAACCTGGCCGGCGCGCGCATCCTGGGCTGGCGCTGGTCTGAAAAACGCAAGGCCGCGCTGCGCGCCAGCCGGGTCGCGCTGACGCAGCGGCTGGTGGCGTGGATCGCGCAGGCGCGCCACAAGCCGGCGCTGCTGCTGAACGCGTCGGCGATCGGCTATTACGGCATCCAGCGACAGGGCGATACCACCCCATTGAACGAAGACGCGCCGCCGCAGGCCATCTTCATGTCGCAGCTGTGCCAGGAATGGGAAGCGGCGGCGCGGCAGGCCGCGCAACACGGGGTGCGGGTGGCGTGCATGCGTTTTGGCCTGGTGGTGGGCCGGCAGGGCGCGTTGCCGATGATGCTGTTGCCGATCAGGCTGGGATTGGGCGGGCCGCTGGGCGGCGGGCGGCAGGCGCTGTCGTGGATCCACGTGGACGACATCGTGCGCGGCATGGCGCACCTGTGGCGGCGCGCCCTGGGCGGCGAGGATGTCGATGGCGGCTGGAATTTCACTGCGCCGCAAGTGGTGTCGCAGGGAGAATTCAGCCGCATCGCGGCCGAGATCGCGCATCGGCCGTGCGTGATGCCGACGCCGGGCTGGCCGGTGCGGCTGTTGTTGGGCGAGCAGGCCGACCTGCTGCTGGAAGGCCAGACGGTGGCGCCGCGCCGCCTGCTGGACAGCGGCTTCACATTCCGCTATGCGGCCATGCGCGAAGCGCTGGCCAGCGTGATGTGATCAGGCCAGGTCCGGTCCGGTTTCGGCCGGATGGGCCTTGCGCCAGCGGATCATGCCGATGGAAAACGACGCGCAATAGCCCAGCATCAGGCCCAGCGTCAGCACGGTGCCGGGGCTTTGCACGAAATCCTTTTGCGACATCAATTCCTGGGCGCTCATGTGGTTACCCAGGTAAATTTCCACGCCGCGGTAGACCACGCGTCCGGCAAACAGCAGGAACACCACCAGCGCCATGCGCATGTTGGGCGTGAAATAGACGCGCGGGCCATACCATTCGAAACGCGTGCCCTTGAGTGAAAAGTGGCCGGCCCAGGCGCCCGCCAGCGCGCCGGCGCCGAGGCAGGATACCGCCAGGATGTTGTCGGCCATGGTCAGCGCCATCCACCCGAGGAACAGCGGGAAGAAGACGGCCGACATCCAGTGGCGCCAGATCAGCGATTGCTGCCGCGCCAGCATTTGCTTGACCCGCGCGTAAATACGCCACATCAGCAGCGGGATCATCAAAAGCAGGGCGAGGGTCGTGATATCCATACGGTCGGCGGTGGTCGGTCTTTGAAAGCCGTGATTTTACTTCACGCGCCGCGCGCCGCCTGCACGACCGCTTGCGCCACCATGTCGGCGGTGGCGGCGGACAAGGTCCAGCCCAGGTGGCCGTGGCCGGTGTTGTAGAACACGCGCGGCGAACGGCCCTGGCCGACCCTGGGCATCATGTCCGGCATCACGGGGCGCAAGCCGGTCCAGGGAATCACGCGGCGCGTTTCCACCTGCGGGAAACACTGGTGGATCCAGTCCATCAGCGGCGCGATGCGCTCGGCGCGGATGTCGCGGTTGTAGCCGGCGAATTCCGCCGTGCCGGCCACGCGGAAGCGGTCGGGCCCGAGGCGGCTGCAGACGATCTTGGTGGCGTCGTCGAGCAGGCTGGCGTTGGGGGCTGCGGCCTGGCTGGCGGGGTCGTCGAGCTGCACGGTGACGGAATAGCCTTTTACCGGGTAGACGTTGACATGGTCGCCGAGGCGCGCCGCCAGCGCGCGGCTGTAGGCGCCGGCGCAAATGACGACGGCGTCGTGGCGCTCCTGCACGGCATGCCCGTCGATGGTGCACGCCACCGTCGCGCCATCGCCGCCGGCCTGCACGCCGGTGACGTGCGCGCCATAGCGTGTGGCCGCGCCATGGCGCTGCGCGGCGGCGGCCAGGCCACTGGTGAATTTGTGGATGTCGCCGGTGGCGTCGGTCTGCGTGTAAAAGCCGCCGTAATACTTGCCGTGCAGGGTCGGTTCGATGGCGCGCATTTCATCGGGCGTGACGGGGCGGCGTTCCAGTCCCCCTTCGGCCAGCACCCGGGTCACGGCGCCGGCGCGCTCGAAGCCGGGCTTGTCGCGGTAGATGTGCAGGATGCCCTGGCGGCGCAGGTCGAACTCGATGCCTTCCTCATGGGCCCACGCATACAGGTGCTCGCGCGCCGCAATCGCCATGCGCACGGTGGCGACGGTGTTGTCGCGGTAACGGGGAATACCGGCCAGGAATTGCGCGAACCACGACAGCTTGTGCCAAGTGGGCGCCGGGTGCACCAGGAAGGGCGCCCGCTGGGTGAACATCCACTTGACGCCCTTGACCACGGTGGCCCAGTGGTTCCACACTTCGGCGTTCGACGCCGACAGCTGACCGCCGTTGGCATACGACGTTTCCATGGCGGCATAGCGCTGCCGGTCATACAGCGTGACCTCGAACCCGCGCTTCGACAACGCATACGCTGTCGTCACCCCCGTAATGCCTGCGCCGACCACGGCGATCTTTTTCATTGCTCGCTAGCCCGTTCCAAAACGCCGGACAGGGTACCACAGTGGGGCCAGGCGTGCATTGATGCATTCCCCGTCACCCACCGCCGCCGCTGCCGCCCGCAGGCGGCGGCGCAGCCCAGGCAGCGCTGCAACCCCGCAGCTCACGGCTGGATAGCGCCCGCAGGCAAAGGTGGTTGCCGGGAACGGTGCGCCAATCGCCGCCGGCAGGAAAGGGGCGTGGCACCGCGGTTGCAGTGAAATCAAGCGCTTACGCAGGGCGCGCGGTTGGGAATGCATCAATGCACGCCTGGCACCAGGGGTGTGGTATGGTGGGGGCGTGACTTTTTTGGGGGGGCGTTATGGAACCAGTCATGTCATCAGGGGAGCGCGGCCGGGGGATCCGGGCGCACCGGGCGCCGGATCCGGCGCCGGCGGATGAGCCGGAGCAGGAGCCGCAGCCCGGCCATCCGCACCACCATCCGGAACCGCCGGTGCCGCGCGATGAGCCGGTGCCGGACCATAATCCGAGCTGGCGCCGGCATTAGACGCAGGGCCGGTCAGTCGAAGGCCCAGGTGTACAGCACGTCCAGCGCGTTGTTGGTGCCGGTCTGCAGTTGCAGCGTGATGCGCGGGTTCAGCTTGTAGCGCAGTTTCACCAGGCTGGTCGCGCTGCCGGCGCCCTGTTCAAAACTCAGGTAGGCGCGCGACGACAGGCGCTTGCCGACCGTCACCACGGTGTTTTCCAGTCCCTTGGCGTTGCCGCCGTTCTGCGCCTGCGAAAAGCCCAGTTCATCGAGTCCCAGCTTGCCGGCGATGCCGCTGCCGCTGCCGCCGAACAGCGCGCCGGCCGCCGTGCCGAGCAGCGCCATTTCATTGCCGCCGGCGTCGGCCAGCCCATGGCCCAGCACCAGCCACGCGAGTTTTTCACTGTCGGGCACCGAGGGCGTCGACACCAGTTTCGCTTGCGGCGCCAGCGCCGTGCCGCGCACTTCCACACCGGCTTCGACATTCGTTTCCGTCAATTGCTCGCCTTCCGGCCGCTTGCGCACCGCCAGGATATTCAAGCCCGGGTTGTCATACGCACCCGTGAAATTGAGCACGCCGCGCTCGATGGTCAGGCGCTGGCCATAGGCCGCATAGGTGCCGCTGACCACGCGGATGCTGCCGGTGGCGCGCGGCGGACGGCGGTCCAGGATGCGCACCCGCACCGCGCCCGCCAGTTGCGCGTCGATGCCCTTGCCTTTCAGCCGGAAATCGTCGCCCAGGTCGGCCTCCACGTCGACATTGAGCGGCAGCGACTTTTGCGCCAGGCCTCCCGGCTGCCCCGCCTGGCCCGGCTTGTTGCGGCCCACGATCACCACGTCGTCGCTGATGGTCGGCGCATTGTCGGCCGCCAGTTCGATGTTGGCGCGTTCCGCCTTGACCTTGCCGTCCAGCTGGAAATGCTTCAGGTCGCGCACCAGGGCGGCCTGGCCGCTCAAGACCAGGATGCGGTCGGGCCGCGACAGCACTTGCAACTGGTCCGCATTGAGCGCCAGCTGCATGGTGGCGTCGCCGCCGGCAAAGCGCACCCAGCCATCGGCCTTCGCGCTGCCGCGGTCGCCGTCGAAGGTCAGCCGCTGCAATTGCAGGCGGTCGCCGGCGAAATTGGCTTGCAACTGGCCGTTGCGCAACTTGATGCCCTGGTCGGCCCAGTTGACCACCAGCTTCTCGCCGGTGGCGTCGCCATTGAGCACCGGGTCGGCCACCGTGCCGCTGCCGGTGGCATTGACTTTCAACGCGCCGTCGAGTTCCAGCCCCGGCATGCCGGCCAGCGGCGCCAGCCACGCGATCGACGCCAGGTTGACGTTGCCGTCCAGCGCCAGCGGGCTGGCGCCGGCGATGCGGCCGTCCACCAGTTGCGTGGTGGCGTTGATGCGGGCCTGGCCGGCGCGCAAGCCGTCCAGTTCCAGCGCCATGCGCAGCGCGCCGCCGGCCACGTTGGCGCGCGCTTCCAGCTTGCGCAAGCCCAGCGTGACAGGCTTGTCGCTGGCGCCGACCACCACCACGTCGCCTTTTTCACGGTAGATGCGCGCTTCCCCTTCCAGCGCGGGCGCGCCGCCCGGCGGTTTTTGCAGGTCCAGCGACCAGGCCGCGCCCAGCGACAAGTCGCTGACGATGTTTTCACGCCACGCGCTGGACAATTGCGCCAGGTAGCTGGCCGGCACGCCGGTGGCGCTGCCCTTGCTGCGCCAGCGCGCGCCGTTTTTCTCCAGTACGTCGATGCGCAGCGCGCCTTCCGGCAAGCGCACCGCCGCGCCGTTCAGCGTAATCTGTTCCGGATGCGCCAGCCCGGCGACGCCGCTGCCCGGCGCCGCGGCCAGCCGCAGCGCGGCCGGCGCCTGCAGCGCCAGCGCGAAGCGGCCCTTGTTTTGCAGGGTCTCGATCACGCCGCTCCAGACGTTGTCCTGCGACCCGCCGCGCACCTTGACCAGCGCATCGAAGTCCGCGTTCGACGCCGCCAGTTGCAGCACGTGCGCGGCGCGCGTGCCGGACGAGGAAAACACAGCCTGGTTCAGGTTCAAGCCGGGCGCGGCGTACCCCGTCACGGTGACGTTGGCGGCCACCGGGTCATTGCCGCCCTGGCCCGCGCCCACGCTGGCCGTGGCCTTGATGGATTTGAGCTGGTGCTGGGCGAACAGGCGCAGGCCGGCGCCATCGAGGCTGAAATTGGCGGCCGGCTGTGCCAGGGTGCCGGTCAGCACGCCGGCGCCACGCAGCACGCCGCCGAAGTCCGGTCCCAGCACGGCCAGGCGCGGCGCATCGATATTCCAGTCCAGGCGGTCGCGCGCCGCGCCGAACGCGCCCTGCACGCGGGCGCTGTTCGGGCCCAGTTTCAAGTCGATGTCGATGCCCGCGACACGCGGCGCCTGCCCCGGCTCCACGCCGCCTTTCGCATAGCCGGTCAACGGTGCGCCGCCATAGGTGGACGGCTGCAGGGCCACGTCGAACAGCGCGCGGCCGCCGCCTTGGCCGGACGCGTAGCTGACGTTGAAACCGCCATTGATGTTGCCCACGCCATACGGGCCGAAGGCGGCCGGATCGATTTTCTGCGCCGTGCCGGAAGCTTTCACTTCCACGCCGCCCCTGGCCAGCGCCACGTCGCCGCTGGCGCGCACCACGCTGTCCGGCGCCGGATGGCGCGCCGACGGCAGCGCCAGGCCCCGGGCTTCGGCCGTGAACGTCGAGCGCGGCGCCGCATAGCTGCCGGTGACGGCGCCATTGGCCGTCACGGCGCCCGCCAGGCCGGGGCCAAAGGCCGACAATTGCTGCGCATCGGCTTTCCACAGCAACTGTTCGCCCGGCAAGCCAAACGCGCCGCGCAAGTCCACGCTGTTGCGGCCCAGCGCGAATTTCGCATCGATATTGCTGATGTGGCGCGCATCGGCGTGCAGCTTGCCGTTGCCGGACAGCGGCTGCCCCATCAGGCGGCTGTTATCGAGCCTGAACCGGGCGTCGACCTGCCACGCCGGCGCCAGCGCGCCGTCGGCTTGCAGGCTGCCGTTCAATTCCGCCTTGGGCGCGGCCACCAGCACGGACGGATCGAAGCGGCTGATGGCGGCGCTGGCGGTGAAGGCTTGCCGGTCTTTCAGGCTGGCCGACAGCGATGCTTCCACCATGCCCTTGCCGGCGCTGATGCGCGCCTGCTTGACCAGCAGTTGCGCGCCGTCGGTCACGGCTTGCGCTTCGACTTTCAAATTCGCGTCGGCCAGGCGCACGGTGACAGTCTGGCGCGCGCCGGTGCTGCCCATGGTGACGGTGCCCGCGACCTTGGTGGGCTGGATCGCGCCGTGCAGGCCGTGCAAATCGAGCTTGGACGTTTGCAGCGCCAGGGTCGCGGCATCGATGCCGGCGGCGATGTCGGCGCGCTGGATACGGCCATTGCCGTCGAAGCGGCCGGCCGCGCCCAGGTCCAGCGCCACGTCGTCCAGCGTCGTGACGGTCAGGGTGCCGCCCACCTTCGCGCCCGCGCTGCGCAATGGAATGCGGTGCTGGTCGAGCGGACCGCTGGGACCGCGGTTTTCCAGCGCCAGCACGCCGCTGACGTTGCGGTTGGCCGCGATGGCGGCCTGCAGCCGCAGCGCCAGGTCGGCCTCGGGCCAGGCGGGATTGAACAGCGCGGGATTGACGCCCTGCGCCCGCAAGTCGACCGCACGCAGCATGACGGGATCGAACGGCGCCAGCGCCAGCGTGCCGCCGCCGCTGGCGTTGCTGGACGTGCCCTTGCCGGCGATGTCCAGCAGCGACAGGTTGCCCCGTATCTCCAGCGCCAGGCGGGCCGGTGCGGTGCCGGTTGCCGGCGGCGTACCTGAGGCTGCGGCCGCGCGTGCCGCCAATGCCGGCGCGGGGGACGGCGCCGCCGCCGGCTGCATGCCTGCCGTTGGCGCCGGCCCTTGCGCGCCAGGCGCGGCAACCTGGCCGCGCTCCGCGGCCGTCCCGGCCGCGCCGCCGCCCGACTGCGTCAGGCTGGCGCGCGCGTCGACGGCAAACGGCCGCTGCGCCCCGATGGCGCCGCTGGCGTCGAAGCGCCCGGCCGGCGTCAGTGCGCTGGCGTCGCGCAATGTCCACGTGTTGCGGTCACCGTCGAGCTTGAAACGGATCGCATCGATTTGCACCTTGCCGCCATCGATGCCGATCAGGGTCAGGTGGTCCAGCCGCGCATCGGCCAGCGACAGGCGGAATGGCGGCGCCAGCGTGGCCGGCAGCTTGGCGGGCGGACTTTCCTTCAGCGTTTGCTGCACGGCCGATACCGCATGCAATTCGCTGATGGCGATGCCTTCGGAAAAATACTGCCACGGCGACCAGTCGATGGTCACGTCCAGCAGTGTCAGCACGCCTTCCGGCGTCTTGTGGACGATGCGGTCCACGTGCATGCGCCCGTACAGCGAGCCGGAGACGCCGCTGGCGGCAATCTGGCCGCCGCTGGCGTTGGCCACGCGCTGCACGAGTTGCTGCAGCGTGGCTTCGCGTCCCAGCAGCCAGGCCGCGCCACCGAGCAAGACCGCCATTATGGCCACTACCGCCAGCGTGATGCGCAGCCAGCGCCGGCGCGGCGGCGTAGGCGAGGCCGGGGCGGCCGGGGTGGCGGTCGGTTCGGGAGTCGGAGTCAAATCAGCCATCAGAACGAAATCCCCAGCGAGAAGTGCAGCCGAACTTTTTTCACGGCATGGCCATAGGCCGCATCGACATTGAGCGGCCCGACCGGGCTTTTCCAGCGCACGCCGACGCCATAGCCGGATTTCGGGTGCAGGCCCGACAATTGGTCGGCCGCGTTGCCGGCGTCATAGAACACGGCCGCGCCCCACGCGGGCCGCAGCCAGTGCTGGTATTCCGCGCTGGCCGTGGCCAGGTAGCGCCCGCCCACGGTGGCCGTGCTGGCGCCGCTGCCGGTGGCAACGCCCAGTTCCTGGTAGGCGTAGCCGCGCACCGACTGGTCGCCGCCGGCGCGGAACAGGTAGGTGGCCGGGATCCCGTCTTTTTGGCGGGACACGACGGCGCCCGCTTCGCCCCGCAGCAGCACCAGGTTCTTCGGATCGAGCGGCACGTAGAACAGCGCCTTCACGCTGGCGCGAGCGAACGGTTCTTCGGCCAGCAGCGCGCCGCCGAGTTGCCAGTTCAGGATATGGCCTTTGGTCGGGAACAGCAGGTTGTCCACCTTGCGCCGCGTGACGGCGTAGGTCACCGGCAGGCTGGTGCTGCGCACGCCGCGCACCGTGCCCGCGTCCTTGCGTTCGGTCAGCAATTCCAGCGCGATGCTGCGCTCCAGCAGCGGCGTGCCCCAGGCGCGGCGGGCCGAGATGGAAAACGTATTGGTCTGCTCGCCCTCGATGTCGCTGCGCACGTAGGACGCGCCGAAACTGTCGTTGTAGCCGTCGGCCGTGGTGGGGAAATAGAAGTCGGCCTTGGCGGTCTGTTTCTTGGTCTCCAGGGTCAGCGCTGACTTCATTTTCAAGCCGTATACCGCCAGGTCATCGTAATTGAGCTGGGCGCGGTTGCCGGTGTTGGTGCTGTAGCCGACGCCGGCGCTGACGTTGCGCCGCTTGTTTTCCACCACGCGCACCAGCAGCGGCAGCACCGGCGCCAGCGTGGTCGCTGGCGCCGCCTGCGGCGTGGCGGGCACGCCGGCCTGCTGTTCCTTGCCGGCGTCGATCTGTTCGTCCAGCACGGCCGACATGTCGGCGCTGACTTCCACGCTGGCGAAATAACCGGTGTCCTGCAGGCGCGCCTGGTAAGCCTGCAGCGCGGCTTCGCTGTAATAGTCGCCCGGCTTGATCTGGTTCAGGTTGGCCACGATGGAGGCCGGGTAGCGCTTCAAGCCTTCGATGCGCAGCGCGCCGAAGCGCAATTCCGGGCCGCTGTCGAGCACGATGCGCAGGGCGGCCGTCCGGTTTTCCGGGTCGACCGCCGCTTCGGTCTGCGTCAGCACGGCGCGCGGGTAGCGCGTCTGCACCACTTGCCGCAACAGCGCGCGCTTGGCTTTTTCCCAGTCTTCCTGGCGGAAGACATCGCCTTTCGGCAAAGTCCACGACGCCTTCAGCGCTTCGGTGTCGAACGGCGCCTGCGGGTTCGGCGCGAACCCCTGCAGCACGATGTCGACCTGGCCGACCCGCACCGGCTCGCCGGGCTGCACGTCGATCACCACCGTGGGCTCGCCGTCGCCATCGATGCGGGTGCCGACCACGGGATCGAAATAGCCTTCGGTCGCCACCAGGGTCTTCACCTGTTCCGGCGCGGCGCGCACCATGCGCTGCAACTGTTCACGGTCCATGCGCGGATTGCCGCGGAAGCGCACGATGTCGAGGTTGTCGCGCAGCAGGTTGTCCAGCTTGCCGGGCGCGGTAATGCGCACCGTATAGTCGAAACCGTCGGCCGCGCAGGCGCGCAGGGGCGTGCATGCGGCTGCCGTGGCCGCCAGTGCAATCAATATAGCGGGGGCGCGATGGCCCGTCATGGAGAGTTGTGCCAAAATTCGTGATCCTGCCTCGATGGGACGCCGGTCATGTTACCGGATCGCCTGCCGGAATGGCGTTCGACTAAGTTTTACAGATTGACAAAAAGGACCACATTATGACTGCTACTGACGCGGCGCTGGTGTTATTCAGCGGCGGCCAGGATTCCACCACCTGCCTGGCATGGGCGCTGGAGCGCTATGCGCGCGTGGAAACCATCGGCTTCGATTATGGCCAACGCCACGCGATCGAATTGCAGGTGCGTCCGCAACTGCTGGCGCAAATGCGCGCGCACAAGCCGGAATGGGCTGCGCGCCTGGGCGACGACCACATGATCGACCTGGGCCTGATTTCCCAGCTGTCGCACACGGCCATGACGGAAGACATAGAAATCGTCATGCAGGAAAATGGCTTGCCCAATACCTTCGTGCCGGGCCGCAACCTGATGTTCATGATGACGGCCGCCACGCTGGCTTACCGCCGCGGCTTGAACGTGCTGGTGGGCGGCATGTGCGAAACCGATTATTCCGGCTACCCCGATTGCCGCGACGATACGATGAAAGCGTTGCAGGTGGCGCTGAACCTGGGTATGGCCACGCGCCTGAAACTGGAAACCCCGCTGATGTGGCTGGACAAGGCGCAAACCTGGGCGCTGGCGCGCGACCTGGGCGGACAGGGACTGGTGGATCTGATCCGCGCCGGCACGCACACCTGTTACCTGGGCGAACGCGGCGCGCTGCATGACTGGGGCTATGGCTGCGGCACGTGCCCGGCATGCGAGTTGCGCGCGCGCGGTTATGCGCAATTTGCCCTGGCGGGCTGACGGTGCCAGACCGGCCGTGCCGGACTGGCTGCGCCCAGCAGGCCCTGTCAGACGGGGCCTGACAATCGGGAGGGGCCGCTTGATTGTCATTGGCAATACCCAGGTGGTTATTGCTGAAGAGCCACAAACTGTCGTTGCCTGCATTGTCCGGCTCACGTACTATCAGGTATGATGCCTGCCCCCAGATGCGTGGAATCCATGGACGAGCCTACCATCCGGCCCCTGCCACGGCGGCCCCTTGAACGACGGTTGCTGCACCACCTGCTCAGTCCCGGGCTGGCTTCCGGGGTGGTGCTGGCGGTCTGCGTCGGCTCGACCTGGTGGGTATGGAACAATGCCCGCGCCGATACCGAGCGCGATAACCAGGCCGAATTCAATTACCGCGTCCACGAACTGGTCAACAACATTGCGCAGCGCATGCAGACCTACGTGCAGGTGCTGTACGGCGTGCAGGGGCTGTACGCCAGTTCCGAATTTGTCGACCGGTCGGAATTCCGCCGCTATGTGGCCGGGCAGGGGCTGAACGAGCATTTCCCCGGCATCCAGGGCATCGGCTTCATGCGCCTGGTCGATCAAGACCAGCGCGGCGCCCACGAGGCCGCCATCCGCGCCGAAGGCTACCCGGATTACGCGATCCGCCCGGCGGGCGACCGTCCGCGCTATGCTCCCGTGGTGTATCTGGAACCATTCGACAAGGTCAACCGGCGCGCCTTTGGTTTCGATGGGCTGTCCGAACCGGTGCGCCGCGCCACGCTGGAGATGGCGCGCGATACCGGCATGCCGGCCATGTCGGGCAAGATCACGCTGGTGCAGGACGCGGCCGGCACCGGCCAGGCCGGGTTCCTCGTGGTATTGCCGGTCTACCGCAATGGCGCGCCGCAAGGCACCTTGCGCGAGCGCCGCGCCGCCATTGCCGGCTGGGTGTATTCGCCGTTCCGCATGGGCGACGTGATGGCCGGCATCGGCGGCGAGCGCGCCGCCAGCCTGGACGTGGAAATCTATGACGGCGACGCCATCGATGCCGCCAGCCGCATGTATGACAGCGTGGCCGACGCGCCCGGCGCACGCGTGCGCCGCACGGTGCAGAAAATCGGTATCGCGGGCCACCGCTGGACCGTGCGCATCGGCGCGTTGCAGGGCGGCGGCGACGGCGCCGAGCGTGACGGCCGGGTGCGGCTGATTGGCGGCGCCGGGCTGGTGCTGAGCGCCGTGATGACGGCGCTGGCGTGGCTGCTGGCGCACAGCCGGCGCAAGTCGCGCGCCGCGCTGGCGCAGGCGCGCCAGCTGGCGGACGAACTGGCCGAAGGGCAGGCCAGCCTGGTGGCCATGGCGGAAAGCGCGCAGCGCAGCCAGGAAGTGCTGCGCAGCATCCTCGATTCCACGGTCGACGGCATCCTGGTGGATGACTTCCGCGGCGCCATCCTCAATTCCAACCGCCGCTTCCGTGAATTGTGGAACGTGCCCGAGCAACTGGACTGGCAGGCCGACGGCGCCACCCTGATGCGCCACGTCTCGGGCCAGCTGGTGTATCCGCCCGTGTTCGACGCGGCCGTGCAGCGCCCGCTGGCGTCGGGCGAGGAACAGCGGGCGCAATTGCACCTGAAGGATGGCCGCGTACTGGAGCAATACCTGCGTGGCATCTGCCTGGGCAACGATACCGTGCGGCTGTGGTCGTTCCGCGACATCACCGAACGCACCCACGGCGAACAGCGCGAGCGGATGCGGCGCCAGGTGCTGGAATTGCTGGCCACCGGCGCGCCGCTGGAATCGGTGTTGCACAGCGTGGTGCAGGGCGTGGAAGCGGACCATCCGGGCATGCTGTGCGCGCTGCTGCTGCTCGATGCCGACGCCCGCCGCCTCCTGGTGGCGGCCGCGCCCAGCCTGCCGGCCTTCTTCAATGCGGCGCTGCACGGCCATTACATCGACGCCAGCGACGGCTGTTGCGGCCGGGCCGTGATCACGGGCGAGCGGGTCATCGTGGAAAACATGGAAACCGACCCGCTGTGGCGGCAATACCGCGACATGTCGGCGCGCGCGGGACTCAAGTCATGCTGGTCGGAACCGGTCCGCGGCGCCACCGGCAAGATCCTGGGTACGTTCGCCATCTTCCACCGCGACGTGCAGCGGCCCGGCGTGGCGCACCTGGCGCTGATCGAGCAGGCGTCGCGGCTGGCCGGCATCGCCATCGAACAGGCCCAGGCCGGGGTGGCGCTGCGCGCCGGCGAAGCGCGCTTCCGCAGCCTGTACGACAACGCGCCGGTGGCCTTGTGGGAACAGGATTGGTCGGCTGTGCATGGCGCGCTGCGGGAATTGCAGGAATCCGGCGTGGAAGACTTGCCGCTGTACCTGCAAAACAATCCCAGCCAGCTGGCGCGCCTGGCGGCCATGGTGCGCATTGTCGACGTCAACGCCGCGGCGCTGGCGCAGGTGGGCGCCGCGCCCGGCGGCAAGGACATGGCGGCGCTGTCGCTGGCGCAGAATTTCCACGCCTCGGCGATGCCGGCGTTTGCCCGCGCCCTGGCCGCCCTGTTGCAGGGGGCGCACCTGTTTTCCTGTGAAAGCACGTTCGAGCGCCTCGATGGCGCGATCCGGCAAAATGAATTGACGCTGCTGGTGATGCCGGGCCATACGCACAACCTGGATTTCGTCATCGTGTCCACGGTCGACATCACGGAACGCAAGCGCATGAACGATGAACTGGTGCTGCTGGCCACCACGGATTTCCTGACCGGCTTGCCCAACCGGCGTGAATTCATGGCCCGGTTGGAAGACGAACAGGCGCGCTTGCAGCGCGACGTCGGCGTGCGCGCGGCCGTGCTGATGCTCGATATCGACCACTTCAAGCGCGTCAACGATGAATATGGCCACGCGGCGGGCGATGCGGTGCTGCGCCACCTGGCCGCGCAGATGCGCGATTGCCAGCGCAAGATCGACATGCTGGGGCGCGTGGGCGGGGAGGAATTCGCGGTGCTGTTGCCGGGCGCCGACGTGCCGGCCGCCATGGCGTTTGCCGAGCGGCTGCGCCAGCGTATCGGCAGTACGCCGCTGGCCATCGATGGCCATGTGCTGGCGGTGACGGTCAGTATCGGCATTGCCGCCATGAATGCGCGCGACCCCGGCGGGGACGCCGCGCTGATCCGCGCCGACAAGGCGCTGTACCGCGCCAAGCGGGCCGGGCGCAACCGCGTGGAACTGGCCGGCGACCATGATCCGCCGGAAATGGAAAGGCCGGAAGCGCTAGCGCCTCCGGCCTCGTGACTTGCCGCGTTCTTGCGGTGATGCGGCAGGGAGTAACGGGACGCCGTCCTTGGCTGGCCCGGCGCCGCCGGCTCAGACCGCGTGTTCGAATGCTGCCTTGTTGCGCTCCTTGCGGTTGCGCGACAGGAAGAACCAGATGATGGCGGCGGGGATCAGCAGCGGCAGCGTGAACGGTGCAATCACGGCGGCCAGGATGATGCCCACCAGCGCCAGGCCCACCACCATCAGCACGCCCAGGCCGGCAAACACGAAGCCGACGAAGATGGCGGCGCACGTGACGGCAATCGCGGCAATGACCAGGCCCAGTCCGCCGAACACCAGCCCCAGCAGGGCGCCCAATGGGCCGTGGACGTGTTCTCCATCGATATAGACGCCCATGTCACCGGTATCCATGGCGTTCCATGCGCACAATGCCACGATGGCGATGATGGCGGCGGCAATCAGCTTTTTCATTTTGGTTCCCTCGTACAGTGGTGGTGTTTCTGGTTGGTATGGTGCAACTGTACGCCGCGCTCCCTTGCGCCTCCACAAGCGTGCGATAAACGGTGGAATTGGCGGGTTAAATGGGCGCTTGCGCGGACAGGCGGCGCCCACCGTGCAGTTTGCTGAAAATATAGGCAGTTTTTCCTTGAAATAAAGTCATGCTTGCCTATACTGACTACCTATTCCGCAGATGGAGGGCAATATGGCTTGGCTTGAAATAATCGAGGGTCAATCGATATCCTCGGGATTCGGCAGTGAATTGCGCCAGCGCAGCGCACAGTGTTCAGGAGGGCCCAAAGGGCCGCCGTCCGCACCGCCCAGTATCCCGCCGATCATCATCAACCCCTACACCTACCATATGCCGGAACCGGCAATCGATCCGCGCCGCACGCCGCTGGGGCCGCCCATAGCGCCGCCGCCCCCGCCGGCCTGCCGCCTGATCTGACACAGCGCGGCTTCGGCCAGCACCTTGAAAGCCCGCCCGCCGGCGGGCTTTTTGCTTGCCGTATCAAAATAACTGTATATAATCACAGTATTTTAGCCAACTGACGCTGGAGCCGCCATGACAGAGGAATTGATGGAATTCGCAGACGAAGAAGTGCTGGTGCAGGAAGACCGCGTATGGCAGGGCAATGGATGGACTGCCCGGGTCATCAAGAATGAAGAAGATGAAGGCTGGGCGGTCGCCATGATCAAGGATGGCGAAGCGGAACCGGCGCTGGTGGGGCCGTGGACCATGGGCCGCGACAAGAAAAACCCCAAGCCGCTCGACATCAATGCCTTCAATACGCTGGTGAAGACCGCCAGTGAAGTGATCCGCCGCCATGAACAGCAATTGCATGCGCAATTGCACAAGAGCGTGCGCGTGCACACGGTGGGCGCCGCCTACGTTACCGTCAACCTCGACATCACGCCCGACGAAGACGACCCCTATGCGACCCTGACCGCGTTCGACCCCTATGGCGAAGAACAGGCGCAGGTGCGGGTGGCGCCCAACTTCAAGTTGACGGTGGCGTCGGCCACGGCGTGGATGGAGTCCGGTTACCGCAAACCGTGACGGCTGTTGCATCCAGGTGCAAGGCTATGGCCTGGACTGCCCCCGCCTGCTAGTATTTCCTATGCGCATATTGCCCAATAGGAAAACATAGATGGAAAGCCGCCTCAGCCGCCTGGAAGCCGTACAAAGCATGTTGCTCGACATCGGGCAAAAATCCAGCACTTGCACCGATATTGCAGAATTCCTGCAGGCCGTCCACACGGCGCTGGGCCGCATCATGTATGCGGCCAATTTTTACGTGGCGCTGAGCGACCTGGACGGCAAACCCAATGCAGTGCGGTTCGTGTATTTCGTCGACGAACGCGATGAAGCGCCGGGCCGCGGCGAACTGGTGACCCTGGCCTCGCCGGAACAGTCGCCCACCGCGTGGGTGATCCTGAACCGCCAGCCGCTGATCATGACGGCGGAAGAAGACAACCAGCACGGACTCGACGGCAATTCCTGGGGCTGGGGCACCACGGCCGAACACTGGATGGGCTTCCCGCTGCTGGACCAGAACCACCAGGCGCTGGGCGCCATCGTGATCCAGAGCTATGACAAGGAACACACGTTCAGCGCGGAAGACGAGGCGCTGTTTTCCCTGGTCGCCAATTACGTGTCCAGTGCGCTGCAGGGCTTGCAGAGCATGGACAGGCTGGAACGCGCCGTGCACGAACGCACGGCGGCGCTGGAATTCGAAGTGGCGGAGCGGCGCCGCGCGGAAAGCCTGCAGCGCGCGCTGTATGAAATCGCCAGCCTGTCGGCCGGAGCGTGGGATACCGCCACCATCTGGGGCCAGTTGCATGAAGCTATCAGTGAAGTCGTCACGGCGCGCAATTTCCTGATTGCGCTGTACCAGCCCGCCAACAATGAAATCACGATCCCGTATTTCGTCGATGAAAAAGACGCGGATGCGCCGGTCAAGTCTTTCCAGTACGGTATTGGCATGAGCTCGTACATCCTCAAGCAGCGCAAGCCGTGCCTGCTTGACCGCGACAGTTACCGCGAGTTGCTGGAACAGGGTGAAATCGACCATCCGCTTGGCAATGAGGAAATCGCCAGCTGGATGGGCGCGCCCATGATGCTCAACGATTACGCCTATGGCGTGCTGATCGTGCAAAGCTATGACGACAGCGTGATTTATGGCCAGTCCGACCTCGACATCCTGGCCTTCATGGCCAACCACGTGGCAGTGGCGATTTCACGGCTGCAAAACGAGCGCGCCATCCGCCTGGCCAAGGAAACGCTGGAAGAACAAAATATTTCACTGAACAATGCGCTGCACCAGCTGCAGGAAGCGCAGTCGGAACTGGTGCGCCAGGAAAAGCTGGCGTCGCTGGGCCGCCTGGTGGCCGGCGTGGCCCATGAAATCAATACGCCGCTCGGCATTTGCGTGACGGCCACCAGCCACCTGGTGCAGGAGTTGAAACTCACGCGCGAAGACCTGGCCGCCGGCACGCTCGATGAAGAAGGCTTGAACCAGTTCTTCGACATCATCGACCAGTCGCTGCGCATCATGACCACCAACACGCAGCGCGCGGCCGCGCTGGTGCGCAGCTTCAAGCAGGTGGCGGTGGACCAGTCGTCGGACAGCGTACGGCCTTTCAACCTGCGCAAATACCTCGATGAAGTGCTGCTGTCGCTGCAGCCCAAGCTCAAGGGCAAGCCGATCAAGGTCGACGTCGACGTGCCGCCCGATATTCAAATGGAAAGCTTCCCCGGCGCCGTGTCGCAGATCGTCACCAACATGGTGGTCAATTCACTGGTGCACGGTTATGGCGACGGGCAGGAAGGCACCATCAAGATCAAGGGCCGCCTCGACGGCGACAACGTGGTGTTCGATTACAGCGACGACGGCATCGGCATGGACCAGACCACGCTGGCGCAATTGTTCGACCCGTTCTTCACCACCAAGCGCGGTTCCGGCGGCAGCGGCCTCGGCGCGCACATCCTGTACAACCTGGTGACGGGCGCGCTGGGCGGCACCGTGAAAGCCGTCAGTGCGCCGGGAATGGGCTTGCATTACAGCTTGAAGTTTCCCAAGGTGCAGCACGGGAAGATGGCGGCGTGAGCCGGCGATCGCGGGAAGCGACCGCTGCGCTTTAATCCCACACTGCCGGATCGAGCACCGCCAATTGCTGGAACACGGGTTTGCTGAACCAGTAGCCCTGCATCAAGTCGATTCCGGCCTGGGCCAGGAAGTCGCGCTCGCCCCGGGTTTCGATGCCTTCGGCCAGCACGTCGATGCCGAGCTCGCGGCACAGGGCGGCAATGTTGGCCACGATCACCTGGCGCGGCCGGTGGCTGTCGATGCCGCGCACCAGGTCCATATCGATCTTGACCAGGTGCGGCTGGTATTCCGCCAGCAAGTTCAAGCCCGCATAGCCGGCGCCGAAGTCATCGATCGCGGTGTGGAAGCCGAACTGGCGGTAGGCGTGGAAAATATTGACCAGGTGCGGCCGGTTCTGTACCTGTTCCCCCTCGGTGACTTCGAAAATAATCCGTTCGATGGGAAAGTCATGGGTGCGCGCCGCCTCGAACGTGGTGCGGATGCACAGTTCCGGTCGATAGACCGCATTCGGCAGGAAATTGATCGAGAGCTTTTCCTGCATGCCCAGCCGCGCCGCCGTGGACACGGCCTTGACGCGGCACGCCTGGTCGAACTGGTACCGGTTGCTGTCATTGACCTGGGCCAGGATGCTGCCGGCCGATTCTCCCTGAGGACCCCGCACCAGGGCTTCATGGGCATAAATGCGGCGCCGGCGGACGTCGACGATGGGCTGGAACGCGAATTCAAAGGCAATCTCATGCCCATCGTTGCGGCAGCCTTCGCAAGCACCGCCGTGTTGCGGGGCAATTGGAATGGTGAGTTGTTCCGGCATGGACTGCGCTCCTGTTGTGGCAGGTTAAAGGGGGCTGTCCTATGGTGACATAGCAGGGCGGCAGACGGCAATCCAATCTTGCCGGCGCGGCGGTCGGCCTTGACATTCGCCCCCGGCCAGGCCGTATCCGCCGCGGCCGCGCCGCCCCGCCATCCGCTTATTCCACCTTGAGCAATTCCACCTCGAACACCAGCGCGGCATTGCCTTTGATCAGGCTGCCGGCGCCGGTGATGCCATAAGCCAAGTTGCTTGGGATGAGCAGCGTGCGCTTGCCGCCCACGCGCATGCCTTGCATGCCCTGGTCCCAACCGGCGATGACCTGGCCTTTACCCAGAGTAAAGGTGAAAGGACCCCGGCCCACCGAGGTATCGAATTGCTTGCCCTTGAAGCCTGCCGCAGTCGGGTCATACAGCCAGCCTGTGTAATTGACGGTCAGGCTCTTGTTGTTTTGCGCAATGGCGCCGGCGCCAACGACGGTATCGGTGACGGTCAGCTTGGCGGGCTGGGCGTTGGCCGAATTTTGCGTGAACAGCAGGCGCACGCCGTTGCTGTAGACCTGTTCCGAGGTCAGCGGCTGCCACGCGCCATCGGTGCCGACGCGGAAGCGGTTGGTCAGCGTGAAGTCGGTTTGGTTGGCAGCGGTGGTGCGCACCGATGTCACCGTCAGGATGGCGGCATTGGCAGCGCTGTCGTCGGCGTCCAGCGCATAGGTAATGACGCGCTTGCCTGCATAGGTCTGCTTGCTGCTGTCCGTGTACACGGTTTGCGTGGCGATCGTTCCCCTGGCGCCTATGGTCGCGGTCACGGGCAGGCTGCCGCTGCCGACGGCATAGCCAGTGCCTTGCGCGTGGCCCAGCAGTGTGGTGCTGGCGCTGTCGTAGTAATCGGTGAAATTCCACCGGTACAAGCTGTCTACCACCAGGCACTTGAACAACAACGCGTCGACCACGTTGTCCCGCTGCATGGCCGGCTGGCCCTCGAACGTGGCGGCCACGGGGGCCTGATAGTTCGACTCGGCATATCCGGAGCAGGTGCCGCTGACGGTCAGGTAATCCGTATGCGCGACGTTATCGTGCTGCTGGTACGCCGCCCGCAGCGGATAAGGGGCGGCCGGATAGCGCACGTTGAGTTCCCTGTAGCGCACGCCGGCGGCTATGATGGCGGCGGTGCCGGCCTTGTTTTCCGGGCTTTCGCTGAAATCGCGCAACACTTCGGCCTGCGAAGCTTTCTTGCCATCGAGGATACCGGTCCAGAAATCCATGCCGCCGGCTTCGCCTTCGCGGCTCAGGACGTTGCGATAAAAGCGGGCCACGATCTCGCGGTTGGTGCTGGCGTTCGCGTACAGCGCCTTGTATTCCGGCGAATCCGTAAAGCCGCCCGCCACGGCGGTCAAATCCGCCGCCCCCGTCTGCAGGACGCTGATCCAGAAGCCCAGGCCGTCAATGTCCGGCTCGCGCGCAAAGGCCGCGCGGTAGAGGCGGTAGGCCTGCCCGGTAACGCCGGCCGCGTCGAACGCCATCGATACGTCGGCAAACCGCAGGCGCGCCGTGGCCGCGACCGTGCGGGGCGCCTGGGCGCCAGTGGTGTCGGTAACCAGGTAGCCGGCGCCGGATGGAACGATGGTGTAATTGGCGGCCACGCCGGTGAATACTTCCGGTGGTGTTTCCTGGGCGGACGTGACGCCGGCGCCCATGCGTGCGCGGCCCGGCTGGCCGGAATCCGTGGCGTTCTCCCCGCCGCAGCCGGTCAATACCAATGCGGTCAACAGGCTGGCATGGATCAGGGTAAGGCGCAGGGCAGGGCGCATGGCAAGGCTTTCACAGGGTTGAAAGCTGCCAAGTTTAACGCACTTTCCGGGCAGGAATATCGTCGTTGCCGCAGCCGCAACAGTGTGTTACACAGCGGACTTTAGTCGGGGAAACGGTCGTTGATGGCCAGCGCCTTGTCGATATTATTCACCAGCACTTCCACATAGCGCGGATCGAGGTGGGTGCCGGCCACTTCGCGCAAATGGCTGACCACCTGCTGTACCGGCCACGCATCCTTGTAGCAGCGCTTGTGCATCAGCGCGTCGAACACGTCGGCCACCGCCACGATGCGTGCATACAGGTGGATGTCCTCGCCTTTCAAGCCTTGCGGATAACCGCTGCCGTCATATTTTTCATGGTGCTGGTGCGCGATCACGGCGGCAGCCTTGAGGATCGGGCGCTGCGACCCGTCGAGGATCGACAGGCCGACGGCAGGGTGCTGCTTCATGATTTCCCACTCGGCCGCATCGAGCTTGCCGGGTTTCAGCAGCACGGCGTCCGGCGTGGCGATCTTGCCGATGTCGTGCATCGGCGCGGCATGCTTCAACACGGCGGTTTCTTCTTCCGGCATGCCCGATTCGGTGGCCAGCAAATGGCAGATTTCCGACATGCGCCGTACGTGGTTGCCGGCTTCGTTCGAACGCGATTCCACCACGTCGCCGAGGCGCAGGATCAGTTCGGCCTGGGTATCGGTGATTTCCTGTGTCAACAGGATATTGTCGAACGCGATTGCCACGCCGGAGCAAAACACTTCCAGCAATTTTGCGTCGATTTCGGAAATTTCCTCCACGCCCTTCAATACCAGCAGCGATACCTTGCCGCTGGCGTTGGGGAAGTAACCGACATAGGTATCGCCGGTCAGCTTGGAGATGCGGTTGTGCTGCGCGTCCGCCAGTTGCGCCAGCAAGTCCGGGGTGAGGATGGCGTTGCCTTCGTCGCCGATCTGCGCCAGCACTTCGTAATCGGTTTCACCGCTGATGGCAGTGGCGGCGCGCAGGCGCAGCAACATGCTGTTTTCCAGGCGCAGCAAAGCCACGACTTGCTGCAGCAGGCCGTTGGCAAAATCCTTCAGGTTGCGCTGTTGGAAAATGTGAGCGGACGCGGCAATCACGCGCTCCAGCCCTTCGCGGTAATTGGCCTGGGCGATGCGCGCTTCCTCGACTTTCATGATGTCGCGGTAGGCGCGCAGCGCGGCAAAGGTGGTCGTGAACAGCTTGGTGCGGTCCAGTTCCGTTTTTTCCTTGTAATCGTTGATGTCGTAATTGACGATCACGCGCTCTTCGGGCGCCTGGCCCGGCTGGCCGGTGCGCAACACGATGCGGGTGAACTGGTTGTCGAGTTCCTGGCGCATCCAGCGCGCCACTTCCAGGCCGCTGTCCTCGGTTTCCATCACCACGTCGAGGAACACCAGCGCGATGTCTTTTTCGCGGGCCAGCACTTCCTTGGCTTGCGCGCCGCTGTAGGCATGCAGGAAAGTCAGCGCGCGGCCATCGAGGCGAAACCGGGTCAGCGTCAGTTTGGTGACGTCATGGATATCCGGCTCGTCGTCCACGAGCAAGACCTTCCAGGGTGCGAGTTTTGGCGACGCTGAAGACAAAAAAGACATAGGGACGAATTTCCGCAAATGTGGCGTTGCAACAAAGACTTAGGCGCTTTTTCTGGGCGCACGGTTTCGATTGTAGACTCAGCAGCCGTGAATTAACAACTGGCAACACTCATTGCGGGAACGCTTAACAACAAAGTTGTCTAAGCATTCACTATTTGTATCTTTTTTGACAATTCTCACAATAGAAACTCCGCCTTTTGGTTATGCCCAGGTGACCCTTCATTAATGGAATATCGCAGCGCGGGCATATCTTTTTCGTATGCACCAGCCAGTGCTGCTTCAGCACGAACGCTTCTTTCCATGCCTTGAATTCAAAGCTGTACTGGCGCGCCTCGCGCACCAGCGCCCGCAATTTTTCCACCGGCAGGGCGCCGGTTTCCGACAAGGGATGGACGCGGATGCGGAACAGCACTTCATTCTTGATGATGTTGCCGACGCCGGCAAACACGTCCTGGTTCATCAAGGCGTCGCACGCGAGCTGGTGCGGCGTGGCGCGCAGTTTTTTCAGCGCCAGGCGCGGGCTCCACTGGTCGCCCATCACGTCTTCGCGCCAGTCATACCAGTCGTCCGGGCTGCCTTCGAGCTGCTTGACCGAACACGTATAAAAATTCAATTCGCCGCCGCCGGCAAATTCCAGGCGCAGCCGCGGCAAGGTGGGTTTGCGTTCATCGATGCGGTAACTGCCGAACATCAGCAAATGGATGCGCAACACCAGTCCCGGCAATTCGATCAGGAAGTGCTTGCCCCAGCTGTGCACGCCCAGCACGGCCAGCCCGGCCAGGCGCGGGTAATCCACGTCTTTCGCGTAACCGCTGGCGGCGCGGATGGTGCGGCCCGTGAAGCGGGCAGCCCGTTCCCTGAGGATGGCAATGGATGGACCTTCCGGCATGGCGATCTCCACGGTGGACACCGCGCCAGTGTGCCGTGGCGCCCTTCGGCGCGCCGTGCGGGGACGCACAGTGGCCTGGTCACAATGTTGTCATTTTTCCACCCTAGAATGGCGGCGTTTTGACCACCCACCTACACAGATTGCAGAACATGACCAAAGAACGCGCCCCAGCCCGCATCGATATGGATGACATCGGCTACAACACCACGCAGAACGAGCACTTCAGCGCCATCCTGGACCAGCGCATCAGCCGCCGCAACTTGTTGCGCGGCGGCGCCGCCAGCGCCGCCACGGCCGTGCTGGGTTCCATGGGCCTGACCGCATGCGGCAGCAGCGAAGCGCCCGCCACGCAAACGCCGCCGGTCACGCAGCCGGTCACCCCGGCGGAAAAATTGCTGGGCTTTACTGCCGTGCCGAAGAGCCTGGCCGACGTGGTGACGGTGCCGGCCGGTTATACCGCCACCGTGCTGTATGCGCTGGGCGATCCGTTGACCGCGTCCACCACCGCGTTCAAGAACGATGGCACCGACGCCGACTTTGACAACCGCGCCGGCGACCACCATGACGGCATGGAATTCTTTGGCTTGTCGGCCGACGGCAAGGCATCGAGCACGGCAGTGGACCGCGGCATCCTGGCCATCAACCACGAAGCCACCACCAACCAGCAATTGTCGTCGTTCTTTATCCATGCCAACGGCGGCACCAACACGCTGCCGCGCCCGGCCGCGGAAATCGACCGCGAAACCGCGCTGCACGGCCTGTCGATGGTGGAAGTGCGCAAGGCCAACGGCAAATGGGAATACGTGAAGGATTCCGCCTTCAACCGCCGCGTCACGTGCCTGACCGAGTGCGAACTGTCCGGTCCAGTGCGCGGCAATGCATTGGTCATCACCAAATATTCCAAGGACGGCACCAAGGTCCGCGGCACGCTGAACAACTGCGGCACCGGCCGCACGCCGTGGGGCTCGTTCGTGTCCGGCGAAGAAAACTGGTCCGGCTACTTCACGCGCGGCGCCGCCGACAATGCCGCGCGCGGCAATGACAAGAGCGTGACGTCGCTGAACCGCTATGGCCGCAGCCAGGGCGCCGCATCGCGCCACGGCTGGGAATCGGGCGGCAGCGACGACAAATATGCGCGCTGGAACAACAGCAAGCTCGGCGCCTCCACCGATGGCAGCGACGATTACCGCAATGAAATGAATGGCATGGGCTACATCGTCGAAGCCGACCCGTACAACAAGGCCAAGGCCGTGAAAAAGCGCACCGCGCTGGGCCGCTATGCGCACGAATCGGCCGCCTTCGGCAAGCCGGTGGCTGGCCAGCCGCTGGCTGTGTACATGGGCGACGATTCGCGCAACGAATACATTTATAAATTCGTGTCCACCGCCACCTGGAACCCGGCCGATGCGACGCCGACCGACATGCTGGCGATCGGCGACAAATACCTCGACAGCGGCAAACTGTACGTGGCCAGGTTCAATGCCGACGGCACCGGCACGTGGATCGAACTGGCGCTGTCCAATGCCGCCATCAGCGGCTTTGCCGGCTATAAATTCGCCGACCAGGCCGACGTGCTGGTCAATGCGCGCCTGGCCGGCGACGCCGTCGGCGCGACGAAGATGGACCGCCCGGAATGGTGTTCCGTGAACCCGGCCAATGGTGAGATTTACTTCTCGCTGACCAACAACAGCAACCGCAGCGCGACCCCGAGCGGTTCATCGCAACTGGCGCCGGACGGCCCCAACCCGCGCGCCTATACCGACATGAAAGGCGCCACCGCGCAAAACGGCAACCCGAACGGCCACCTGTTGCGCGTGAAAGAAGGCGCGGCAGGCTCGTCCGCCACCACTTTCACGTGGGACGTGTACCTGTTCGGCGCGGAATCGGGCGCCGATGCCAGCAAGATCAACCTGTCGAACCTGACCTCGGACCAGGACTTTTCCAGCCCGGACGGCCTTGCGTTCAGCCAGGCCACCGGCATATGCTGGATCCAGACCGACGATGGCGCTTACACCGACGTTACCAATTGCATGATGCTGGCGGCGCTGCCCGGCCAGGTCGGCGATGGCGGCAAGGTCGCCCTGAGCTACCCGACCGCGAACGGCGGCACCTTGAACGTCGATACCTTCGTCGGCAAGAAGCCTACTGCCGATACGCTGAAGCGCTTCCTGGTGGGCCCGGTCGACTGCGAACTGACCGGCATCACTGAAACGCCGGACGGCAAGGCCCTGTTCGTCAACATCCAGCACCCCGGTGAAAACACCAGCCAGGCCAATATTGCCGACCCGTCGAAATACACCAGCCAGTGGCCGGCCAGCATCGGTTACGGCGCCGGCAAGCGTCCGCGTTCAGCCACCATCGTCATCACGAAAAACGACGGCGGCCGCATCGGCAGCTAAGCACCTGCGCAGACATTTCTGTGCGCATCCCGGCGCAGCGATGTGGCCGGATTAGCCTGGGGCGCCGAGCCCAACGGGCGTAATCCGGCGGCGGGCCACGGGCATGCCGGGCGGATTACGCGCTACGCGCTAATCCGCCCGGCCCGCACCAAAACCGTGCGGCGCTGCGCTGCTTGTTGCGGCCACGCGTTTAATCGTAAGCAAACATTTCCTTTCATTGGCCTGGCGTCAAAACAGCGTATATTGATCCATGGCCGTTACTGTCATCCGATATCGGCCACAGTTTCTTGCCTGTGAAAGGAACCCATCATGCGTACTTCAATTCACTCCCTGGCCGCCGCGCTGTTGGCCACGGGGGCCGCGCTGACGGCTGGCGCTGCTTTTGCGGACGCCACTGTCACTTACATCGAGCCGGACAAATTCATCGACATGCCGCTGTCCCCGGTGGACCGGGAACGGATCCTGAAAGACTTGAGCGAACACATTGCCCAGTTGGGCAAGCAACTGCCAGCCGGGCAAGACGTCAAGATCGACGTGACCGACCTGGACCTGGCGGGGCGTATCGAACACGGGCGGCGCACCGGCAATGAAATCCGCGTGCTGCGCGGTTCGGCGGACTGGCCACGCATGCACGTACGCTATACGCTGACGCAGGACGGCAAGGTCATCAACAGTGGCGAAGCCGACCTGGCCAGCATGAATTACCTGCACGATATGAGCTGGTATGGCAGCGGCGAATCGCTGCGCCATGAAAAGCAAATGATCGATGAATGGTTCAGCAAGACCTTCCACGTGCAGGTCAAGCGCCGCGGGTAATCAATCGATCCAGTTCACCTTGGGAAACTTGGCCAGGAAATCGTCCGGCATCGGCACCACCTGGCTGCGCTTATAGTTGAAAAACACGAAGCCGGACTTGGCCATCGCGATCAGGGTCTGGTCTTGCGGCCGCGTGATGCGGAACGTGATGTCGCCGCCATATTTATTGAAGTCCATCACGCCCACCTCGAACAGCAGGTGGTCGCGTGCATGGGCTTCGGCCTTGTACGTGGTGGCCAGGTCGGTGACGATGATGCCGTTGCCGTCGGCTTCCGTTTCCCGCACGCCGAAGTCGAACAGGAAGCGGGCGCGCGCTTCGGAAATCATGGAAATCATCGAATCGTTGGCCAGGTGGTTGGCGCCATTGATGTCCGTGACGCGGACCGTCAATTGCGTGGAAAAATAAAACTGGTCTTCGGGGAATTCAAGTTGCAGGCGCGCCATGGCTGTCTAAGGCAGGTGGAAATCGCGCCATTGTACTACCGCGCCGCCGGCGGTCAGCGCTTCATATATTGCTCGAGAAAGGCCTTGAACTGGTCGTTGGCGAACGCGGCGGCGGCCGCCTTGTCGAAGCGCGCCACCGCATCCTTGTCGGCCTTGAGCGAATACGCCAGGGTGAACAGGCGCTCCGGCATCGGCAGCTTGACCAGATGGATATCGATGGCTTCGGCCGCCGCGTAATAACGCGGCGAATATTCATTTTCAAAAAACACGGCCTGAATGCGGCCCTTGGTCAATTTGCGCAAATTCGCGGTCTGCCAATCCTGCACCGCCAGGAATTGCCACTGGACCGGCACGTCCGCCAGCGGCGCCGGCAGCCACGTGCCGCCGACCCAGCCGATATCCATGCCGGCCAGTTGCTGCAGCGATTGCACGGATTTCAGCTTCGATGATTTCAGCACGGCCAGGTGCGGCCGTGTGCGCAGGTAATGCCAGGTCGCGGGAGTGATGTCGGGCGTCCTGGCTTGCTCGCTGGTCACCAGCAACACGTCGATCGCCCCGGTACGCAGGTTTTCAAAGGCGCGCGGGACCGACGTCGGCGCAGTCCACACCAGCTCGATTCCGGTGCGCTTGACGACTTCCTGTTCGACAAAATCGCGCAGCGCCCCCTGCAGCGGGGCATCGGCCGAGCCCGTGACCAGCGGCGCGACCACGAAGCCGCCCACTTTCAGCGGGGCTGCCAACACTGCCAGGGGCAGGGCGGCTGCGAAGCATGCGACTTTTAGTTTCCATAAAGACATGCCTGCATTGTAACCTACTGTTCCGCCTGATTCACGGCTCCTTGCCCGCCGCCTGCTTTTTCGCGGCCTGGAAGGCTTCCATGCGTTCGCTGCGCTCGGCCGTGAAACTGTCGCTGAACGTGGTGTCGACGTCGGCCCTGGTAAAGGGTTGGCCGCACGCCAGGCAAGCCAGTCCCGTGTCCACTTCATGGCCACAGTGCCGGTGCGTCAAGTTCAGCGCCGGGGCGCCGTGATCGAGGCCACCCCATTTGCGGCCCCAGCCGGCCAGGGTCATCAGCACCGGGTACAAATCCTGGCCGCTTTCCGTCAAGACGTATTCATGGCGTGGCGGTTTTTGCTGGTAAGCGCGGCGCGCCAGCACGCCATCGGTTTCCAGCCGCTTCAGGCGCGTCGACAGCAAGTGCGGCGACATGCCGGTCTGCGCCTGCAAGCCATCGAAGCGGCAATTGCCAAAAAACAGTTCACGCATGATCAACATGGTCCAGCGGTCACCCACTACCGCCAGGCAGCGCGCGATCGGGCACTGCGATTCTCCGCTGTCAGACCAGCTCATGGTTGTCCTCCTGTCGTCATGCGAATGATGGTAGTGCAAATACCGGAAAATAACTACAAATTTTGAATTTATTACTTTTCAATCTGAGCGACGCGTATACAGATTCAAAATTTGAAGTTACATTGGGGGCTCTTTCACCTGACTTAAAGGACTTCATCATGGCAGCTACCACCAGTAACGGCATCAACAGCAACCGCACCGGCGCCGCCAATCCCGGGACCGCGCTGATCACGGGCGCATCGACCGGCATTGGCGCCACCTATGCCGACCGCCTGGCCCGGCGCGGGTTTGACCTGGTGCTGGTGGCGCGCGACCGCCAGCGCCTCGACGAGGTGGCGGGGCGCCTGCGCAGCCGTTACGGCGTGCAGGTCGATGTGCTGCCAGCCGACTTGACCGACCGCGCCGCGCTGGCGCACGTGGAACAGCGGCTCGCGTCCGACAGCGCGATCACGCTGTTGCTGAACAATGCCGGCAGCACCGTGGAAGGCAGCTTCGTCGGGTCCGATATCGATAAGGTGGAAAACATGATCACGCTGAATGTCACCGCGCCCACCCGGCTGGCCAAGGCTGCCGCGGCGCGCATGGCAACAGAAGGCCGGGGCGCCATCATCAATATCGGGTCGGTGACGGCATTGATGGCGGAAACGTTTTCCGGCACCTACAGCGGCACCAAGGCATACATGCTGAACCTGTCGCAAGCCATGCAGGTGGAGCTGGCGCCGGCCGGCGTGCGCGTGCAGGCGGTCTTGCCGGGCGCGACCCGCACGGAAATCTGGGAGCGCGCCGGCATCGATATCAATGCGTTTCCCCAGGAAATGGTGATGAGCGTGGACGACATGGTGGACGCCGCATTGGCCGGTTTCGACCTGGGCGAAACCGTGACCTTGCCGGCCCTGCCCGACATGGCCGGCTGGGACGCCATGACGGCCGCGCGCCTGGCGCTGCAACCGGGCTTGTCGCGCAGCACGGCCGCGCCGCGCTACCAGCGCACGCCGCAAGCGGCCTGACTGTTGCCTGCTTGCGCCATCCAGTGAATGCAGGTCGCACGCCCGCTAGTAAGATGCAATAATGGGTTGTTGCGACTTGTGGTTTCACGAAAGGGGCGCTTATGGATGTGTGTGGCGTACCGCAGGCGATCCAGGACGAGGCAACCGAACAGCGGCGCCTCGATGAGTTGTCGCGCTATGCGATGACGCAGGATCACAGCGATCCCAGCCTGGACCTCATCACGGAACTGGCCATCCAATTCCTGGGCGCCGACATCGGCGGCATCAGCATTGTCTACCAGTCGCAAATCTGGCTGCCGTCGCGTGTGGGGCTGTCGCCCATGCACGTGCCGCGCGCCGGGTCGCTGTGCACGTGGGCCGTGGCGTCCGACAGCGACTGGTTCGAAGTCGAGGATGCGCTGCACGATGCGCGCTTCAAGGACAATCCGCTGGTGGCCAATGCGCCCCATTACCGGCATTACGCGGCCGCCACGCTGAAAGGCGCGCGCGGCTATATCCTCGGCACATTCTGGATGATGTGGCGCGAGCCGGGCGCGTGTCCGCCCGACAAGAAAATGCTGTTGCAGGGGCTGGCGCAACTGGTGATGGAAACACTGGAAATGCGCTATTGCAATGACGTGACCGGCATGTCGAACCGCAAGGTGTTTTTGCACCATTTGCAGCTGGGGCTGGAGCGCAGCATGCACCAGCACGTGATGGTGGGATACGTGGACTTGATCGGCTTCCGCCAGTTCAACGACGTGTTCGGGCGCGACGCCGGCAATGAAGTGCTGCGGCTGGCGGGTGAGCGCCTGACGTGCTGGGCCGGGCCATCGAACCTGGTGGCGCACCTGGGCGCCGACAAGTTCGCCTTTGCACTGTTTGGCGAACACCAGGCCCAATCGGGCTGGCTGGAGCGCCTGAAACAAGCCTTGAGCGCGCCGGTCACGCTGACGCGCGGCGGCACTCACGCATTGCACGCGCGCATCGGCGTGGAACACCATGACTTGCCCTACCGGGGCGCCGCCGCCACCTTGCTCGACGCCGCCGATACCGCGGCCTCGTCCATCAGTTCGGCGCACTTGCGCACCACCATCAAGGAATTCGGCTTTGAATTGCTGGCCCGCTCCCGGCTGGTGTATGACTTGCAGGGCGCCCTGGCCGGCGATGACCGCCATGGCGTACTGGTGGCGCATTACCAGCCACAGGTCAATTACGAAAAGGGGCGGCTGATCGGCATGGAAGCGCTGGTGCGCTGGCGCCATCCGTCGCGCGGGCTGGTGCCGCCGGGCAGCTTCATTGCCGTGGCCGAAGGCGCCGACAAGATTTACCAGGTCGACCTGCAAGTGCTCGAGCAGGTGTGCCGCGACATGCGCGCGTGGCGCGAGGCCGGCTTGCCCGAACTGCCCGTGTCGCTGAACTTTTCGCGCCGCTCGCTGCTGCATCCCGACGTGATAAGCGACTTGCAGCGCCTGCTGGCGTTGTATGATATACCGGGCCGCCTGCTGGAATTCGAAGTCACGGAAAGCTTGCTGGTGGAAACGCCGGAATTGCTGTCGCCGCGCGTGGCGCAATTCCGTGCCATGGGTATCCGGATTGCCATCGATGATTTCGGCACCGGGTATTCCAACCTGGACGCCTTGAACAGTTTCCAGTTCGACCGCTTGAAGGTAGACCGCCAGTTCGTCCATGGCGTGGCCAGCAGCAAGCGCGTGGCGGGATTGTTCCGGCTGATCCAGGGCATCGCCGAAGTGTTCGACGTGGAACTGGTGTGCGAGGGGCTGGAACTCGAGGAAGACCGCGCCTGGCTGGCCGAGCGCGGTTCGCATTGCGTGCAGGGCTGGTATTTCAGCGCCGCGCGGCCACCGGAAGAGATGGGCGTGATCCTGGCCGCGCTGAAGGCGCGCGGCGCCGAGGCGCCGCCGCTGTCGCTGGAACAATTGCGCGCACTGTTCCGGTAGCGCCTGGAGATCGTTGCAACCTGACCGCGGCCAGGCGCAACGCAGCGGGTTGTTTGAATGACCGCTTACAGCATCTGGCTCAAGAACAGCAGCGAATAGCCATGCGCCAGCGCCGCCGATTGCTGGTGGTAGCTGGCCCGGTGCGAGCAATTGAAGCCGTGTTCGGCTTCCGCATACAGGTGGATTTCCACGTTGTCGTCTTCATGGAAGCGTTCCACCACCTTGTCGACCGCGTCGCGCGGAATATGCTTGTCCTTGCCGCCAAAATGCAGCATGAGCGGGATGCGGATATCGTCGGCGCGGTTCAGCGCATTCTGGATGCCGCCGCCATAGTAAGCCACGGCGGCGTCGACCAGGCCGTCCGCGGCCGCGTGGTAAGACAGCAGGCCGCCCCAGCAATACCCCAGCGAGGCGATTTTCGTTCCCACGCCCGGCAGCGCGCGCAAGGCGCGGGCCGCGGCGCGCACGTCGCCCTGTGCCTTGTTCAGGCTGGTCGCAGCCTTGAGTTCGGTGGCGCGTTTCCAGTCGGCGTCGCCATAGCCCAGTTCGATGCGGTGGCCCTGGCGCCAGAACAGGTCGGGCGCCAGCACCACATAGCCGTCCGCCGCGTATTGCTCGGCGACACTGCGGATATGTTCATTGACACCAAAAATTTCCTGCAACAATACGATGCCAGGGCCGCTGCCGCTGCGCGGCAACGCCAGGTAAGCGCCAAAGGCGCCGTCATCGCCATCGATATCGATCCATTTGGAAATGCTGTTCATTGCCCGTCCTTCATGGGGAAAGGACGCCATGCTACCGCAGATGGCCAGGCGGCGTTGCACGGATGGCATGGCCCCGCGTTCCATGCTAATCTTGCGGTCTTCTTGTCTCTTTGCTTCGACACGGGTGACTCTGATTAGCCCAGTTCCTCCAGTTCCGTCCGCTCCGGCGCGCCTGCGTTCGATGGCGCTGGCGCTGTTGTCCGGCCTGGGGGTGACGGCGCTGCTGTTTGCCGGCGCCAGCCGCCTGGAAGCCGACAAAGCCGCGCTGGCCTTCGAGCAGCGCACCCACGCCAGGCTGTTCCTGCTGGAGCAGGGCGTGGCCAACACGGTCGGCAGCCTGGCGTCGGTCAACCATTTGTTCGCCAGCCGCGCCGCCGTCAGCCGTGCGGAATTCCATTTGTTCACCAGGCCGCTGCTGGAACGGTATCCGTACGTGCAAGCCATCAGTTACTTGCGCGTGTTGCCGCACGAAAGCCGCGCGGCCTATGAGGAAGCGCTGGCGCAATTGCGTCCGGGCGCCGTGATGACGGAAATGCGCGATGGCAAACCAGTGCCGGCCGGCGTGCGCGACCACTACCGTGTGGTGGAATACATAGAACCGCAGGAGCCCAACGCGGCCGCATTGGGCCTCGACACCGCCTACCCGCCACGCGATGGCAATGCGCGCCAGCAGGCCTATGCCACCGGTACACCGACGGCGGGACCGCTGGTGCCGCTGGCGCAGCCGGCCCCTGCCGCGAGGCGCCCTGCCGGCAATCCGGAGGCGGCGCAGCGTGGCGTGATCATTTCCATGCCGGTGTACCGTTTTGGCGCGCCGCTCGACAGCGAGGCCGGCCGCCTGGCCGCGCTGCAGGGGGAAACCGCGGCGGTGCTGCGGCCGACCGACATGCTGGCGCGTATCCTGGAAGCAGGCAGCCTCCAGGCCGACGGATTGGCCACGCGCATCTATGCGGCGCCATCGCCCGCCGCGGCCAGCCTGGTGTATGCCTCGCCGGCGGCACCGGCGCCGGCGCGCATGGTGTTGCCGGCCTGGCTGGCATGGCTGTATCCGCAGCGTCCGCTGGCGGCCGGGCGCCGCTTCGACGTGGCCGGCCAGACCTGGCTGATGCAGGTTGCCGCGCCGCCCGACGTGCTTGCCGGCGACCACCTGGCGTCACTGTCGGCGCTGGCGCTGGGCGCGCTGGTCAGCGCGCTGGCCGCGGCCTGGGTACATGCGCTGGCGTCGCGCAACCATCACGTGCGCCGGCTGGTGCAGGCGCGCACAGCGGAACTGCGCGAACTGTACCGCGCCAGCCATTTGCGCGAACGCGCCATCGAAGCGTCGGTCAACGGCATCGTCATCACCGACGCCACGCCGGACAATGCGGTGGTGTACGTCAACCCCGCGTTCGAGCGCATGACCGGGTACAGCCGTGCCGACATGCTCGGCCACAGTCCGCGCCTGCTGTATGGCGGCGACCTGGACCAGCCTGGCGTGGAAGAAGTGCGCGCCGCGCTGCGCGAACAGCGCGATGCGCACGCGGTGGTGCGCTGCTACCGCAAGGATGGCTCGATGTTCTGGAGTGAACTGTATGTGTCGCCGGTGCGCGACGAACATGGCGTGGTCACGCATTTCGTCTCGTTCCAGCACGACATCACGGCGCTGAAGACATATGAATCGGAATTGCGCCACCAGGCCACGCACGATGCGCTGACCGGCTTGCCGAACCGTACGCTGCTGGCCGACCGCCTGCGCCAGGCCACGAACCATTCCGAACGCAAGGGCCACGTGCTGTGGCTGGTGTCGCTGGACCTGGACCGCTTCAAGTTCACCAACAGCCGCCTCGGCCACAAGGGCGGGGACCGCCTGTTGCAGGCCGTGGCCGAGCGCCTGCAATTGGCGGTGCGCCCGGTCGACACGGTGGCGCGCATGGGGGGCGATGAATTCGCCCTGATGCTGTTGCCGGAAGCGGGCGCGATCAGCCCGCGCGCCGACCAGTTGCAGCGCGTGCTCGATTGCCTGGCCGCGCCGCTGCACATCGATGGCCAGGAATTGTTCGTGACCTGCAGCGCCGGCATCGCGGTGCACCCGGACGATGGCATGGATCCCGGCGTGCTGATGGAGCGGTCCGACATCGCCATGTTCCGCGCCAAGGAGATGGGCGGCGACAACGTGCAGTTCTATACCGCGGCCATGAATGAGCGCCTGGGCGAACGCATGCTGATCGAAGGCGCGCTGCGCTCGGCGCTGGAGCGCGATGAACTGGTGCTGCACTACCAGCCGCAGACCGATATCGCGGCCGGCCGCATCGTCGGCATGGAAGCGCTGGTGCGGTGGCAGCATCCGGAACTGGGCCTGGTGGCGCCCAGCCGCTTCATTCCGCTGGCGGAGGAAACCGGCTTGATCGTTCCGATCGGCGCGTGGGTGTTGCGCGCGGCGTGCGAGCAACTGGTGGCGTGGCGGCGCGCCGGACGCCATGGCTTGCGCATGGCCGTCAATGTATCGGCGCGCCAGATGGCGGAAGCCGACTTCGTGCAATCGGTGGCGCAAGTGCTGGACGATACCGGCCTGCCGCCATCGTGCCTGGAGCTGGAATTGACGGAAAGCCAGGTGATGAACGACGTGGAACAGGCCATCGGCGTGATGCACCGGTTGAAAAAGCTCGGCGTGCTGCTGGCCATCGACGATTTCGGCACGGGCTATTCCAGCCTGGCCCACTTGAAGCGCTTCGAGATCGACGTGCTGAAGATCGACCAGACGTTCGTGCGCGACCTGTCGGTCGATCCGGACGACGCGGCCATCGTCACCACCATCATCGCGCTGGCCGGCAACCTGGGGCTGGACGTGATTTCCGAAGGCGTGGAAACCGTGGAACAGCTGGAATTCCTGCGCCGGCACGGCTGCCGGCAAATGCAGGGGTATTATTTCAGCCGCCCGGCGCCGGCCGGTGCGATCGAGGCGATCCTGCGCGACGACGCGGCGCGGACCGCCGCATGACTGGAGAAAAGGGAGAAGCGGGCATGGCGGACAACCTGGGATGGGCCGGGGTGCTGGAGACACTGCAGCGCAGTATCGAGGATGGCGAACACCACGTTCGCCAGCGCATCGAGGCGGAGCTCGGCTCGCAGTTCGGCCGTTACGTGGAGATCGGACTGGCGCTGCGCGAGGCGTATGAAACCCCGGCATTGCGCGAGCAGTTCATCGCCCGCCTGAAACCGCTGCGCCGCATGATCATCGGCAGCGTGCCGGCCGGCGTGCAGCGCCATGGCCTGCTGCCGGCGCTTCCGCCCGAACAGCGCGCGGCAATGGGCCACCGCCGCCTGGACCAGATACCCGACAGTGAGCTGGAGCAGTGGCTGGTCGATGACGGCCGCCTGATCTACGGCGAATTCAAGCCCCAGGAATTGCACAATTACTTCACCGTGATGGCGCCGTATGTGAAGCCGGGCAGCACCATGGTGGACCTGGGCAGCGGCCTGGGCAAGGTGGTCCTGTCGGCCGCGCTGGCGCTGCCGTTTGCCTCCTGCACCGGGGTCGAACTGCTGCCCTACCGCCACGCGATGGCCGTGCAGCGCTTCGAGGGACTGCTGGCGGCGGGCGACGCGGCGCTGGCGGCCATGCCGTCGCGGCCTTCGCCGGACGAGCCGCTGGCGCTGCCCTACGGCGCCGTCACCGATGGCCGCCACATCCTGGAGTTGCGCGAACGCGTGCGCCTGGTCAATGGCGACCTGTTCGACGCCGACGTCAGCGGCGCCGGCCTGGTCTTCATGTACAGCACGTGCTTCGCGCCGCTGATGGACCGCATCGGCGACAAACTCGCGCGCGAGTTGCCGCAAGGGTGCCTGGTGACCACCACCACGTTCCCGCTGAAACACCCGGCCTTCCGCGAAGTGGCGCAATTCCAGTCGGGCACCGTGGCCTGGACCACGGTGTTCCTGTATGAACGGGCGGGGGAGCTGGATCAGTTGCCGCCGGCGCCGCCGGCTTACCTGTATGAACCGCCCGAAGACAAATGGGAGCAGACGGTGCGCGACCACATGGCGGCGCTGGCCCCGTAAATCCAGGCAGCCGGCAGCCGGCTGGCGGTTGCTGGCCAGCGGCTGCCGCGCCGGCGTCAGCGCCTGGCGTTGGCGAACGGATCGCCCTTCTTGAAGCTGGCCATGCGCGCATCGTTGGCCACCGCGTAACCCAGGTTCAGCGTGAATTGCGCCTGCTGCACCATGCCGGACAAATCCCAGTCCGCGTGGTATTCGTCGGTGACCTGGTGGTAATCCTTCTTGAACGCCACCAGCTTGTCGCTGGAAGCTTGCTGGTTTTTCTCGAATTCGAAATGGCCGTCGCCGGAAAACACGGCCGAGCCGACGTTAAACGCCGGCACGCCGGCCTTGGCGAAATTGAAGTGGTCGGCGCGGAAATAGGCGCCGGACAGGTCGGGGATGGTGGGCGCCAACTTCAGGCCCATCTTTTTCGCCACCTGGGCGGCCGTCGCGTACAGCGAGCTGCGTTCGGCGCCGGCCACGCCGATGTCCCTGGTGCGGCCGACGAAATTCATGCTGTCCAGGTTCAAGTCCGCGCTGGTCTTGTCCAGCGGCCAGGCCGGGTTGGCGACGTAGGCCGCGCTGCCCAGCAAGCCTTGTTCCTCGGCGGCCGGCCACAGGAAGATTTGCGTGCGTTTGGCAGGGCGCTTGACGGCCTCGGCCGCCATCGCCAGCAGCGCGGCGGCGCCGGACGCGTTGTCGATGGCGCCGTTGTAGGTATGGTCGGTCTTGCCCTCGCGGCGCACGCCTTCGTCGATGCCGAGGTGGTCCCAGTGGGCCGAATACACGACGGCCTGTTCTTTCAGTTTCGGGTCGGTGCCGGGCACGATGCCGGCCACGTTGAATTGCTCGACCTGGCGCACCGCGCTGCGCAATTCCACGCGCGCCGACGTGTTCAAATCGACCGGGCGGAAGTCGCGCGATTCAGCCCTGGCGCGCAGCGCGTCGAGGTCGAAGCCGGCGGACTTGAACAAGTCGCGCGCGGTGTCTTCGTGCAGCCAGCCTTCGACCTGGTTGCCTTCCCGGTTCAGGTGGAAGCGTTCGTGGCCGAAGCCGTTGGCCGGCACGCTCCACGGATACGACGCGGACGGCGTGGTGTGGATCAAGAGGGCGCCGGCCGCGCCGCGGCGCACGGCTTCCTCGAATTTGTACAGCCAGCGGCCATAATACGTATACGCCTTGCCGGCGAAACGGTCGGGTTCGTCCGCTGTGGGCTGCGGGTCGTTCACCATCATGACCAGGATCTTACCCTTGACGTCGACGTCCTTGTAGTCGTCCCATTTTTCCTCGGGCGCCGTGACGCCGTAGCCGACGAACACCAGCGGCGCGTCGAAGCCGACCACCGCCTTGCCGCTGCCGGTACCAATCAGGATGCCCTCGCCGACGATGGGCGTGAGCCGTGCGTTGCCGGTGCGGAACGTCACCGAACTGCCCGGCAACAGCCTGGTGCCGCGGAACTGCACCGGCTGGCGGTAGCCGCCGCCGGGCAGCGGCTTCAAACCCATCAGCGCGGCCTGGGTTTCCAGGTAGCGCACGGCCAGGTCGCCGCCGCGCTGGCCGGTGCCGCGCCCCTCGAGCAGGTCGTCGGCCAGGAACGCCAGGTGGGCGCGCAGCGGCCCCTCCGTGACGGTGGGGGCTTGCTGGGCGTGGACAGGCGGGACGGCGATGTTGGCGGCAATGGCGGCAACGGTGGCAATGGCCAGGGGGCGAAGGCGCATGGGGGCTCCGTGATGAAAACGCGGTTGAAAACGCAGTTGAAATAAGCGGATACGGCGGCCGCGCGGCCCGAAGCTGGCGGCGCGGAGCGCTTATCTTACTCCGGCCGTGGCGAACGTGTTAGCCTTGCCCGGGTTACAACGAAAGGAAGCGCGCATGAAGGTCATCATCATCACAGGGGCGTCGGACGGCATCGGCGCGGAAATGGCGCGCCAGCTGGCGCAGGACGCGGCGCCGGCGCCGGACCGGCTGGCGCTGGTGCTGGCGGCCCGCAACGCCGCCATGCTCGACGCGGTGGCGGCCGAATGCGCCGTGTACGGCGTGCGTACGCTGACAGTCCCGACCGACGTCGGGGACCAGGCGCAATGCCGCCGGCTGATCCAGGCGGCGGCCGGGGAATTCGGCCGCATCGACGCGCTGGTCAACAATGCCGGCCGTTCGGGCCATGCCCTGTTCGAGGACGTGCAGGACCTCGGCTGGTACGAGGAAATGATGCGTATTAACCTGTGGGGCAGCGTGTGGTGCACCCATGCGGCGCTGCCGTACCTGAAGCAGTCGCGCGGCAGCGTGGTGGCGGTGGCGTCGCTGGCGGGACTGGTGGGCGTGCCGGGGCGCACGGCCTACAGCGCCAGCAAGTTCGCGATGGCGGGATTCTTCGAGGCGCTGCGGGCCGAACTCAAGCCGCACGGCGTGTCCGTCACCACCGCGTATCCGGGCGTGGTCGATACCCGCATCCGCTACCGCGGCTACAACGCGCAAGGCGGCGAGCTGGGGTCCAGCAGCCTGAAAGAGGAGGGCGCGATGCCGGTGGCCGAATGCGCGCGGCTGATCATCGACGGCATGGAACGCCGCAGGCGTGAAGTGGTGATGACGGCCAAGGGCAGGCTGGGGCGCTGGATGAAGCTCATCGCGCCCGGCATGGTGGAAAACATCGCGCTGGCGGCGGTGTCGGACGGACACCGGCCGCGCTAGCGCAGCAAACGCCTTATCCTCAGGCGGCGGTCGGCTCGCCGTGGAATGCCTTGTTGGCGATCTTCCAGCCGTCGTCGGTCTTCAGCAGCACGAAGTAATCGGTGAACGTGGTGGCGCCGTGGATCAGGCGCAGGCGCGCGCTGGCGGCGCTGCCGTGCACGTCGATCCAGTCGACGATGCGCTGGCGCCCGGATTCGTCGGCGGCGGGCACGCCCTTGAAGCGCTGGCAATAGACGTCCAGCGGCCACGAGGTGAAGACCCCGTCGCGCATCGATTCGATGTGGGCGGTCGGCAGGAAGGCCTTGCGCATGAAGGATGCGTCGTCGCGCGCGTGGCCTTCGATGTATTGCTTGATCGGGTCCATCACCGCGGCTTGTTCTTCGGTGAATTGGGGACGGAAAATGACGTTCATGGACAGGGACATGGCTGGCTCCTTGGTGGAGCCCCATCATGCCCGGCCTGGGCGGGCATGGCTGCCCGGGACCGGTGATACCCGGTATATGCGGTTTCCTATGCTCAAAAAGCGGGCAGCTTGCAGGAAAAGACCGGCATTTTGCACGGAACGGGCGGTTAAAGGGTAAACTGGCACCTTTGTTTCGCATTGGGCGATTCGATCATTAACTGTGAGTGACGCCATGTCTGGAACACCTGAAATCCTGTTTGCCGACCTGAATCTGTCGGCCCCGATCCTGAAATCGCTGAAAGAAGTGGGCTATGAAAGCCCGTCGCCGATCCAGGCCGCCACCATTCCTTATCTGCTTGACAACCGCGACGTGCTGGGCCAGGCCCAGACCGGCACGGGCAAGACCGCGGCCTTCGCGCTGCCGATCCTGTCGCGCATCGACTTGAAGCAGCACACGCCGCAGGCGCTGGTGCTGGCGCCGACGCGCGAACTGGCGATCCAGGTGGCCGAGGCGTTCCAGCGCTATGCCGCGCACATCCCGAAATTCCACGTGCTGCCGATCTACGGCGGCCAAAGCTATGGCCCGCAACTGGCCGCGCTGCGGCGCGGGGTGCACGTGGTGGTGGGCACGCCGGGCCGCGTGATCGACCACCTCGACAAGGGTTCGCTGGACCTGTCGGCGCTGAAGACGCTGGTGCTGGACGAAGCCGATGAAATGCTGCGCATGGGCTTCATCGACGACGTCGAGCGCATCCTGCAGGAAACGCCGGCATCGCGCCAGACCGCGCTGTTCTCGGCCACCATGCCGGCGCCGATCAAGCGCATCGCCACCACCTACCTGAACGATCCGCATGAAGTCACGGTGGCGGCCAAGACCACCACGTCGGAAAACATCCGCCAGCGCTACTGGCTGGTGTCGGGCATGCACAAGCTCGACGCGCTGACCCGCATCCTGGAAGCGGAACCGTTCGACGGCATGATTATTTTCTCGCGCACCAAGCTGGGCACCGAGGAACTGGCCGAACGCCTGCAGGCGCGCGGCTTCTCGGCGGCCGCCATCAACGGCGACATGCAGCAGGCCTCGCGCGAGCGCACCATCGCGCAACTGAAGGATGGCAAGATCGACATCCTGGTCGCCACCGACGTGGCGGCGCGCGGGCTGGACGTGGAACGCATCAGCCACGTGGTCAATTACGACGTGCCGTACGACGCGGAAAGCTATACCCACCGTATCGGCCGCACCGGCCGCGCCGGCCGCAGCGGCGAAGCGATCCTGTTCATCACGCCGCGCGAGCGCAACCTGTTGAAGACCATCGAGCGCGCCACGCGCCAGCCGATCGGCCGCATGGAATTGCCGACGCTGGAAGCGGTCAACGATGTGCGCATCGCCAGGTTCAAGGACCAGATCACGGACATCCTGGCGCAGGGCGGCCTGGAACATTTCCAGGGCCTGATCGAGGAATATGAAAACGAGCACAACGTGCCGGCGCTGGAAATCGCCGCCGCGCTGGCGCTGATGGCCAATGGCGGCAAGCCGCTGCTGCTGGACAAGAAGCGCGAGACCGGCTGGCATGACGATGGCCAGCCGCGTCCCGAGCGTGCGGAGCGCCCCGATCGTCCGGAACGCGCCGAGCGTGGCGACCGGCCCGAGCGTCCGAAGAAGGAACGCCTGCCGCGCACGTCCGAACCGGGCATGCAGACCTACCGCATCGAGGTGGGCTACCAGCACGGCGTCAAGCCGGGCAACATCGTCGGCGCCATCGCCAATGAAGGCGGGGTCGATTCAAAGTACATCGGCCGCATTGAAATCTATGACGATTTCTCGGTGCTGGACATGCCGGACGACTTGCCGCCGGACTTGATCGAGCACTTGGGCGCCATCCGCGTGGCGGGCCAGGCGCTGCGCATCAGCCGCGACGGCGATCCGGTGCCGGCCGCGTCTGCTCCTGCCGCCGCTCCCGCCGCCGCGCGCAAGGCACCGGAAGAACGCGCGCCGAAAAAGGCCGCGCGGCCGGAACCGGAATTGAGCGCCCGCGCCGACGACGAGGAGCCGGCCTTCGGCGACGAAGCGCCGAAGAAGAAAAAGAAGGACAAGCACAAGGTCAATCTGCCGATGACGCCGTTCCGCCTGGAGGTAGGCATCAAGCACAATGCCACGCCATCGAACATCGTCGGCGCCATCGCCAATGAAGCGGGGCTGGAAGCGAAGTACATCGGCCGCATTGAAATGTTCGATGACCACACGATGATCGAACTGCCCGACGGCATGCCGGACGATATCTTCCGCCACCTGGGCAAGGTATGGGTCGGCGGCCAGCAGTTGCGCATCAGCCATGCGGACAGCATGCCGCCGATGTCGGGCAAGCATACCCCGCCCAAGGAACCGGTCAAGCCGGCCAAGGGCACGGGCAAGGGCGGCAAGGCGGGCAAGGCGCGCTGATCCCGTGGCCGCGACGGCGGCGCTACAGCGACCATTCCGCCGCGCTGCGCGCATGGATCGCCGTGGTGTCGAACAGCGGCAGCGCGGTATCGTCCGCGCCCACCAGCAGGGTGATTTCCGTACACCCGAGAATGACGCCCTGCGCGCCGCGCGCCGCCAGGTTGCCGATGATGCGCAGGTACTCGGCGCGCGATTGTTCCGACACCACGCCGACGCACAATTCCTCGTAGATGATGCGGTGGACGATGGCGCGCTCGTCGTCCGGAGGCGTCAGCACGGCCAGCCCGTGGCGCCGCTCCAGGCGCTGGCGGTAAAAGTCCTGCTCCATGGTGAAGCGCGTGCCCAGCAAGCCCACTGTATGCAGGCCCGCGGCCTGGATGGCGTGCCCGGTGGGATCGGCGATGTGCAGCAGCGGCAGCGGGCACGCGGCCTCGATCGCGGCGGCCACCTTGTGCATGGTGTTGGTGCACAGGACGATGCATTCGGCGCCGGCCGCCTGCACGCGCCGCGCCGCATCGGCCAGCACGTGGCCGGCCGTCTCCCAGTCGCCGGCGCGCTGCAGCAATTCGATCTCGTGGAAGTCCACGCTGTACAGCACGACGCGCGCCGAATGCAGGCCGCCCAGCCGTGCGCGGATGGTTTCATTGATGTGGCGGTAATACGGCACCGTGGATTCCCAGCTCATGCCGCCGATCAGGCCGATGGTTTTCATGTCAAATGCTCGCGATTTCGGTGAAGGTGACGCTAGAATAGGTTGGGCCGGTGCTACCGGTCTATCACGGAATTTCAGCGGGAGCGGCGCATGGGAACGGGCATGGTGGAACTCGATGTCGGCTGGGCGCGCGTCGCGCTGCTGCCGTCCGCCCCGTATTCCAGCGATGGCGCGTCCAGCGCCTGCGTGATGGGCGTGGCGCTGGAGCGGCAGCGGGGCGTGCACGCGGTGGCGGGAGAGGCGCGGCGCGACTTCGATGCGTGGCCCGGCGAATTCGCGCTGGCCGCGCCCGGGGTGCCGGTGTTTTCCGAATCCGCCCATGGCGGCGAATACCTGGTGGTGCAGGTGGACGCCGCGGTGGCGCCCACCGTGGCGGGCGCGCCGCGCCGCCTGTTCCGCGGCCGGCGCGAAGCCGTCGCGCTGGCGCGCGCGTTGCGGCGCGTGTTGCTGTCGCACCGGCCCGATGCGCAGCAGGCGGCTGCGCACGTGGCAGCGTTGCTGGCGCATGGCGCAGTGTTGCTCGATGACGCAACGGTGCGCCAGGCCGCGTATGACGGCGATCGCCCCGCCCATGCGCGCGTGCTCGATGCGATCGAAGACCAACTGGCGTCGCCGCTGCCGCTGGATCAATTGGCCGCGCTGGCCGGCATGCCGCTGCTGCGCTTCCTGCGCAGCTTCACGCACGCCACCGGCATGACGCCGCACGCCTGGATCACGGAACGCCGGCTGCAACATGCGCGCCGCATGCTGCGCAGCACCAATCTTCCCCTCGCGGAGATCGCCGCCGCTTGCGGCTTCACCCACCAGTCCCACCTCGGCGCCTTGCTGAAGCGCGAACTATTACACACCCCCACCTCATACCGTGCCCGCTGACCGCGGTTCCAGCCCGTTGAAAATTTCCCGATTCCAAAAAGGTGCCTGGCACTTCATTTCCAATTTTCAAAAAAGTGCCTGGCACTGGCCTTCCCGAATGCACCATCCTGGTGCAAAGAAAATGCTGCATCGCACCAAAAGACGCCGAAACAGGGCGTTGCAGCAGCAATTTGCGGAAAAAACAGGGGTGGCCCGGAAATTGCATAGACATGTTTATTTTTCCTGTCTTGCGAGGGCGCCAGTGATAACCCGTAACGACCTGATCGAATATACCGGTCCACAGCGTAAAGTCTTCCGTGTGTTGTGGGTCGATGACGCCGCCGCCGCGGCGTATATTTTCAATGTCTTGCCCAAGACTGCCGAAGCGCAGCTTGCCAGGGTCGCCATGCTGGAGGCGGACCTGGCGTCCGGCCGCGCGCGCCGCCTGGCCGACGACCCGTGGCCCGCACCGCCGCAGCCGCTGCAGCGGCCGGCCAAGCACCTGCAGATCCGCGACCGCGCCTGGCAAGTGATCGAAGCGCTGGTGACGGCGGAACCCGCCATCTACGAGCCGCGCCGGCGCGGCCAACTGGTGCAGGCGTGCATGGAGCGCCACGGCGTTTCCCATCCCACGGTCTACCGCTACCTGCGGCGCTACTGGCAGCGCGGCCTGAGCGCCAACGCGCTGCTGCCCGATTATGCCAATTCCGGCGCGCGCGGCAAGATCCGCGCTGTCTCCGAAGGAGTACAGCGCGGCCGTCCGCGCAAGGCCGGAGCGCCGCCCGGCGTCAATGCCGACAGCGCCATGCGCCGCATCTTCCGCGTGGCCGCCACCCGCTGGCCCGACACGGCCGCGCCATTCGCCCGCCGCGCCGTCTATGACCAGATGCTGGCCGATTTCTTCCGCCAGCGCACGATTGAAACGGAAACCATGCGCGTGCAGCCCGGCGCCGCGGAAACCGCGCTGCCCACCTATGGCCAGTTCAGTTACTGGCTGGACCAGGATCACTTGCTGGCCCGTCCGCAGCCGCAGCCACCCTTGCCCGCTGCGGCCGACCCGGGCCGGCCGGGCCGTCCCGGCGCCGCTTTCCGCCTGGAAGCCATTGCCGCCGACGTGCGGCTGGTGTCGCGCGCCGACCGCGGCCAGGCGCTGGGCCGCCCCGTGATCTATGCCGCCACCGACGTGTTCAGCGGCATGGTGGCCGGCATCTACATCGGCATGGACCGCCCCAGCTGGCGCCACGCGCTGCTGGCGCTGGCCAACGCGGCGGCCGACAAGCAGCGTTATTGCCTGCGCTTCGGCCGCGACATCGGCGCCGCGACGTGGCCCGCGCAGCACGTGCCGGGACTAGTGTTCGCCGATGCCGCGCTGGCGGCCGGCATCGACCTGGAGCACGACAACCTGCTCAACCAGTTCCATACGCGCTGCCTGGTGGCGCCGCCGCACGAATGCCACGGACCGGGCTTGCGCGATGAACTGGCGCGGCGCATCCCGCTGTTCGATGGCGCCGCGCGCGCCAACGGCACCGGCGCCGCTGCCGATGATGGCGATGCCGAAACGCTGCGTTGCGCGCGCATGGACGGGGTGCTGGACCTGGAACAGTTCACCCGCCTGGTCATCGACAGCGTGCTGCATTTCAACCACAGCAACCCGCAGGGCGGCGCCACGCCGCAACAGCTGTGGACCTGGGGCGCCGCGCAGCGCGGCGGTGCGCTGCGCCAGTTCCCCGAAGACCTGGTGCGCTGCTGCCTGTTGCCGGTGGCCGAAGCCATGGTCACGGCGCAAGGCATCCGCGTGCAGGGCAGCCATTACGAATGCGTGCGCGCGCTCGATGAACAGTGGTTCGAGCGCGCCGCAAGGCATGGCCAGTGGCCGGTGAAAGTCGCCTACGATCCGGCCAGCCTGGACATGGTGTACCTGCTGGACCCGCGCGCGCCGATGCATTTCCACGCTTGCCACCTGGCCGACGGCAGCAGCGCGCACCGCCGCCTGTCGTCGATGGAGCTGTCACTGTTGCGGGCCGCGCAGCAGCGGCAATTCGCGGAACCGGTACACAGCGTCGCGTTCGAGAAAATGGTGGCGGCGCTGGCGCGCTAGGCATCATCGCAGTATGCTGCGCGCTTACCCCTTGAAAGGAAGCGCGCATGCAGTTCAAAAAACTCTTGATGGCCGCTGCCGTGGCGGGCGGAGCAATTCGCCGAGCCGCTCAAGCCGGCCGGCCAGCGCCGCGCGTCCGGATGTGGTTGCGGACACGTCGCCGGCCTGGAAACTGGTTTATGCGCAGATCCGCAAGTCGCTGCGGCTGGACTGATACACACCCGGCCAGGCGTGCGCCTGTCGGGCCGGTGCAGGAAGCCCGCGCCGGCGGCCATGCCGGCGGTTTTATCGGGCGGGGTATTTGATGGCGTTGAGCGCAATTTTTTCCAGCGCTGCCGCGTGCAGGTCGACGCCGGTCTTGTCGGCCAGCTGCACCAGGTACAGCAGCACGTCGGCCAGTTCATGGCGGATGCCTTCGCGCTTGCGCTCATCGAGTTCATGGTCGGCGCCGGTGGGCAGCCACTGGAAATGCTCGGCCAGTTCCGCCGCTTCCACGCTGAGCGCCATGGCCAGGTTCTTGGGTGTGTGGAACTGTTCCCAGTTCCGTTCGCGTGCAAAGACGCGCGTCAGGTCGCGCAGGTGGAGCAGGCTGTCCGGTGGCCCATCCGTACCTTCCAGACTCATTGCGCGGCCTTTTCCATGAAGACGCTGTACGGGTCGTCGGGATAGTCGCCGTACGGGCCGCGCACCTTGTAGCCGCGCTTTTCATACAGCGCCATGGCTTCCGGCTGCGCCGGCCCGGTCTCCAGCATGAAGCGGGTCAGACCGCGTTTCACGGCTTCCCCTTCCAGCAAGTCCATCAGCTTGTGCGACACGCCCTGGCCGCGTCCCGCGGGCCGAACGTACACGCGCTTGATTTCGCCATAGTCGGGCGCCAGCATCATGGCGCCGCAACCCAGCGCCGCGCCCGCCTTGTCGCGCGCCACGACAAACAGGATGTCCGGCCGGTCCAGTGTCGCGATGTCGAGGGCATAGACGCTGTCGGCGGGATACAGCGCGTACAGGTAGGCATCCAGTTCGGCGATCAGGGCCACCACGTCCGGCTGGTTCGGCGTTTCAAAGGAGATCGTATTCATACTGACGATTGTAGCGCAGCATTCCGTATCAGTATCCATATTGCCTATGCCAGGCAGGGCCGACTGAGAAAAATACTATGGTGCAAGGCCCCCCAAGCCCCCTTTAAAGGACGACAAAGCTGGCTATCATGAGTTTATGCAGGGCCCAATATGAAGCGACCCTGCTGCCATGAAGTTCAACCTCTTTTGAGACAGGGAGCAGCCATCATGAAACAACTCAGCCTGACAGCCTTGCTGGCCATCGCAGCACCTGTGGTAATGGCCCAGTCGCCAACGCCGCCCTCGGTGACGGTGCCGGGGTACAGCATCACGATGCCGGACCGTACGATGGGCAAATCGGCCTCGGATTTCGAGACGTACCGCGGCGCCTACGATCTGTCGAATGGCCAGGTGCTGTCGCTGACGGCAAGCGGCTCGGCCATGTATGCGCAGCTCGACGATGGCGCCCCGCGCGAAATCGCCGCCGTCGGCTACGGGCGCTACGTGGCCAAGGATTTGTCGTTGAAGATCACGCTGGAGCGCAAGGCCGATGGCGATTTCGGTGGCGAGATGTGGATCGCGAGGGCCCCCGCGGTAGCAGGCCAGCCGATGGAAGTCGTGCGCCTCGCATTGAAGTAGCCGCATTGAAGCAGCCGCTGTGATGTAGCGGCACGCACGACAAGTTGCAGCAGTGCGCGGGCGGGTCCGTCGCCAGCGCAGTCTCCCTTTGCCGCCGCGCCGCGAGGTGTGGCGGTATTCTTTTTGTTTCCCTCCGCTTTCGATTTATAGTCTCATGACTTTTTCGGAGGACAGGTATGACTTCAATTACCAGTGGTGCGCGTGTATACCGTATCGAGGGTCCGGTCCGGACGCTGGCCGATGCGCTGAAGGACAGACCGGATGCATTGGTGTCCAGGGACACGCCGGCGGAGCACGCGGCGTTCAAGCTGATGGATGAACAGCAGAGCCGCCTGGAGGAGGCGCAGCGCTTGCCGCCAACGCAGGACAGAATAGCCGGGCAGGTCGTCGCCAACGGCGCAGTGGTTGCCACGGTTTTCGAATCCGGCATGGCGATTACCCGAAGCAGCATGGCGCTGCCCGCCGATGCGGCGGCGGGAACGGAACTGGCGGCGGCCAGGCTGGGCGCGATCGCCCGCTCGGTACAGGGCAGTATCAGGCGATCCGATTTCCTGCCGATGGAGGGCGTCGACCTCGAAGGAATGGCGCAACCTGGCGCGGGCCTGGAAGAGGCCAGGCGGCAAGTGGACGAGACGCTGCAATCGATCCTGTGGCGTCATGCCGCATCGCGCCCGTAGGCGCGCCTCGGGTCCGGCGGGGGGCAAACGTATATTTCTTGGTATCATATCCGGCTGCCAGCCAAAAGCTGGCATTTTTTATAAATACCACTCGGAGATACCCGAATGAAATTACGTCTGCTGGTAGTCGCGGCTGTATTGGCCGCGGCCGGTGCACAGCACGCCCAGGCCGCGCCGCGCGGCCTGACGATCGAAGACCTGGCCACCATGGAGCGCGTGGGCAGCCCGGCGTTGTCGCCGGATGCATCGAAAGTCGTGTACACGGTGCGCAGCACCAACCTGGAGAAAAACCGCGGCAATACCCAACTGTGGATGATTGATTTGCGGGCAGCGAAGCCGTCCCCGCAGCGCCTGACCCAGGCCGACGCCAGCAGCTCCGATCCGCAATGGTCGCCCAATGGCGATGCGATTTACTTCCTGTCGGGCCGGTCCGGCAGCAACCAGGTCTGGCGCCTGCCGCTGGGCGGCGGCGAAGCCATGCGCGTGACGGATTTCCCGCTGGACGTCGAGAACTTCCGCCTGTCGCCCAAGGGCGACCGACTGGCCTTCAGCCTGGCCGTGTTCCGCGATTGCCCGGACCTGGCGTGCACCAGCAAGCGTGTCGAAGAGCAGGCCAAGGGCAAGGCCACCGGCAAGGTCTACGACCGCCTGTTCGCGCGCCACTGGGATACGTGGAACGATGGCCGCAACGGCGTGCTGTACAGCGCCGCCATCGGTGCCGACGGCAAAGCCGGCGCCCCGGTCAGCCTGTCCGGATCGCTCGACGCCGACGTGCCGTCGAAACCGTTTGGCGACCAGGCGGAATACCAGTTCAGCCCGGACGGCAAGACCATCGTCTTCAATGCCCGCATTGCCGGCAAAACCGAGGCCTGGTCCACCAACTTCGATATCTACACGGTGCCGGCCGCCGGCGGCGCCGCGCCGCGCAACCTGACGGCGGACAACCCGGCCTGGGACGCCAAGGCGCAATTCTCCCCCGATGGCCGCACGCTGGCCTATGCCGCCATGAAGCGGCCGACCTTTGAAGCCGACCGTTTCCACCTGGTGCTGATGGACGTGGCGACCGGCCAGAAACGCGCCTTGACCGATGCGTGGGACCGTTCCATCGCTGAATTCCACTGGGCGCCGGACGGCAAGTCGCTGCTGGCCACGGCCGACGACGTAGGCCAGCACCGCCTGTTTGCCATCGATGCCGCCAGCGGCAAGGCCACGCCGATGACTGGTCCCGGCTACGTGTCGGCCTTCACGATGGCGCGCGATACGCTGGTGATGGCGCAGGCTAACCTGGCGTCCGGCGCGCAGCTGTACAAGATGAAGCTGGGCGTGCCGAACAAGGCCGACAAGCTGACCGCCAACAATGAAGACCGGCTGGCCGACGTGCGCTATGGCGAGTACGAGCAATTCTCGTTCAAGGGCGCCAATGGCGACACGGTCTACGGCCACGTGATGAAACCGTGGAACGCCGAAGCCGGCAAGAAGTACCCGGTGGCGTTCCTGGTGCACGGCGGCCCGCAGGGCAGCTTCGGCAATTCGTGGAGCTACCGCTGGAACCCGCAAGTTTACGCGGGCGCCGGCTATGCCACCGTGTTCATCGACTTCCACGGTTCGACCGGCTATGGCCAGGCGTTCACCGACTCGATCAGCGGCGACTGGGGCGGCAAGCCGCTGGAAGACTTGAAACTGGGCCTGGCGGCGGCCGCCGCGAAATTCCCGTGGCTGGACCGCGACAACAGTTGCGCGCTGGGCGCCTCTTACGGCGGCTACATGATGAACTGGATCGAAGGCAACTGGTCCGACGGTTTCAAGTGCATCGTCAACCATGACGGCGTGTTCGACATCCGCGGCATGGCGTATTCGACCGAGGAAATCTGGTTCACCGAATGGGAATATGGCGGGCCGTACTTCAAGAACGTGGAAGGCCATGAAAAATTCAATCCGGTCCACCACGTGGCCAAGTGGAAGACACCGATGCTGGTGGTGCAGGGCGACCTGGACTTCCGCATTCCGACTGCCCAGGCCTTGAGCACGTTCACCGCGCTGCAGCGCCAGGGTATTGAAAGCAAACTGCTGGTATTCCCCGATGAAAATCACTGGGTACTGAAGCCGGCCAATTCCATCCAGTGGCACCACACGGTGCTGGGATGGCTGGACCAGCATTTGAAAAAATAAGCCGTTGCCGCTGTAACCCTCCGCCGCGGCCGCGGCTGTGAGCGGGCGGTTTTTTTTTTTAGCCCGCCCCCCCCGCGGGCCCCGCCCCTGCCCCCAAACCCCCGCCCGCGGCCGGCGCG
>CBIHOX010000001.1:0-111367 GCA_966211685.1 uncultured Pseudoduganella sp. | reverse complement strand
AAGTCGCGGAAAACCCGCAACACCTGGTGGTGTACGGCGGCATCGGCCGCGCGGCGCGCAACTGGGAGTGTTTTGACCAGATCCTGGCATCGCTGAAGGCACTTGAAGCCGACCAGACCCTGCTGATCCAGTCCGGCAAGCCGGTCGGCGTATTCCAGACCCACGAAGACGCGCCGCGCGTGTTGCTGGCCAATTCCAACCTGGTGCCGAAATGGGCCAACTGGGAACACTTCAATGAACTGGACCGCAAGGGCTTGTTCATGTACGGCCAGATGACGGCTGGTTCGTGGATCTACATCGGTACCCAGGGCATCGTGCAGGGCACCTATGAAACGTTCGCGGAAGCGGGACGCCAGCACTTCGGCGGCGATATGGCCGGCCGCTGGATCCTGACGGCCGGCCTGGGCGGCATGGGCGGCGCCCAGCCGCTGGCGGCCACGTTTGCCGGGGCGGTGTCGCTGAACATCGAATGCCAGCAGAGCAGCATTGATTTCCGCCTGCGCACCCGCTACCTGGACAAGCAGGCCGCTTCCATCGATGAAGCGCTGGAACTGGTGAAATACCATACCGGACGCAAGGAAGCCGTGTCGATCGGCCTGCTGGGCAACGCGGCGGAAATCCTGCCGGAACTGGTGAAACGCGCACAGGCGGGCGGCCTGGTGCCGGACCTGGTGACGGACCAGACTTCCGCGCATGACTTGATCAACGGCTACCTGCCGCGCGGCTGGAGCGTGGCCGATTGGAAGGCCGCGCAGCAGGACCCCGGGCGCCACGAGCGCTTGAAAGCCGCCGCTGCCGATTCGTGCGCGGCGCACGTGCAAGCGATGCTGGACTTCCAGCAACTGGGCGCCAAGGTGGTCGATTATGGCAACAATATCCGCCAGGTCGCGTTCGACCAGGGCGTGCAAAACGCCTTCGACTTCCCCGGCTTCGTGCCGGCCTATATCCGTCCGCAATTCTGCGAAGGGCGCGGCCCGTTCCGCTGGGTGGCGCTGTCGGGCGACCCGGAAGACATTTACAAGACCGATGCGAAGATCAAGGAACTGTTCCCGCACCACGCCCGCGTGCACCGCTGGCTGGACATGGCGCGCGACCGCATCGCGTTCCAGGGGCTGCCGGCGCGGATCTGCTGGCTGGGCCTGGGCGAGCGCCATGTTGCCGGCCTGGCGTTCAATGAAATGGTGCGCAACGGTGAACTGAAGGCGCCGATCGTGATTGGCCGCGACCACCTGGATACCGGGTCCGTCGCCAGCCCGAACCGCGAAACCGAAGCCATGAAGGATGGCACCGACGCGGTATCGGACTGGCCGCTGCTGAACGCCATGCTGAACACGGCCGGCGGCGCCACCTGGGTCTCGCTGCACCACGGCGGCGGCGTGGGCATGGGCTATTCGCAGCATTCCGGCGTGGTGATCGTGGCCGACGGCACCGACGCCGCCGCGCGCCGCCTGGCCCGCGTGCTGGTCAACGATTGCGGTTCGGGCGTGATGCGCCATGCCGATGCCGGCTATGAGTCCGCCATCGAATGCGCAAAACGTAATAAGCTGAACCTGCCGATGATGAAGTAAGAAGGAAACCGACATGACTGCATCCCAAAACTGGACCCTGAACCCGGGCAAGATCGCCCTGACGGAATTGCGCGCCGCGTGGACCGCGCACGCGCCGGTGGCGCTGTCGGCCGAGGCCTATCCGGTCATCAAGGCGTCCGCCGCCGTGGTGGAAGCCATCGTCGCCAAGGGCGACGCTGCGTACGGCATCAACACGGGCTTCGGCTTGCTGGCCAAGACCCGCATTCCCGACAATAAGCTCGAAGAATTGCAGCGCAACCTGATCCTGTCGCATTCGGTGGGCACCGGCGCGCTGATGTCGGACGCCGTGGTGCGCCTGATCATGCTGATGAAGATCGGCAGCCTGGCGCGCGGCGTGTCCGGCGTGCGGCCCGTGATCATCGATACCCTGATCGCGCTGTACAACGCCGGCATCATGCCGGCCATCCCGGCCAAAGGCTCGGTGGGCGCGTCCGGCGACCTGGCGCCGCTGTCGCACATGACGCTGGCCATGCTGGGCGTGGGCGAGGTGCGCGTTAACGGCGAACTGATGCAGGCAGCCGACGCGCTGCAGGCAGCCGGCATCGCGCCGGTGGTGCTGGCGGCCAAGGAAGGCCTGGCGCTGATCAATGGCACCCAGGCCTCGACCGCGCTGGCGCTGCACGGCCTGTTCATGGCCGAGCGCCTGCTGGAAGCCGGCATGGTGACGGGCGCGCTGTCGCTGGACGCCGCCAAGGGCTCCGATTCGCCGTTCGACGCCCGCATCCATGAAGTGCGCGGCCAGCCGGGCCAGATTGCCGCCGCCGGCATCTACCGCCAGCTGGTGGCCGGCAGCGCGATCCGCGCCTCGCACCTGGTGGGCGACGAGCGCGTGCAAGACCCGTATTGCCTGCGTTGCCAGCCGCAAGTGATGGGCGCCTGCTGGGACTTGATCGCCAACGCGGGCCGCACCCTGCTGATCGAAGCCAACGCGGTGACCGACAACCCGCTGCTGTTCACCAACGATGGGGAGCCGGTGGTGGTCTCGGGCGGCAACTTCCACGCCGAGCCGGTGGCGTTTGCCGCCGATACGCTGGCGCTGGCCATTGCGGAAATCGGCAGCATTTCCGAGCGCCGCGTGGCGCTGCTGATCGATGCGACGCTGTCGGGCCTGCCGCCGTTCCTGGTGCGCGAACCGGGCGTCAATTCCGGTTTCATGATCGCCCACGTGACGGCGGCCGCGCTGGCGTCGGAAAACAAGTCGATCGCGCATCCGGCCAGCGTGGACACGATCCCGACCTCGGCCAACCAGGAAGACCACGTCAGCATGGCCACCTATGCGGCGCGCCGCCTGGAAGACATGGCGCAAAATACCGCCGCCATCGTTGCCATCGAACTGCTGGCGGCCGCGCAGGGCATCGATTTCCACCGTCCGCTGAAAACCTCGGCGCAACTGGAACATGTGCATGCGCAATTGCGCCAGGTGGTGCCGTTCTACGATGCCGACCGCTTCTTTGCGCCGGACATCGAAGCCGCCAAGCAAATGGTGTTGAAGGGCGAATTGAGCGCCACCTGCAAGAGCCTGTTCGCATCGCTGCATCCGTAAGGAGCCGGGACGATGGATTTCCAATTTTCGCCAGGCACGCTGCCGCTGCTGGTGTCCATGCCCCACGTGGGCACGGACATCCCGGACGACATTGCCGCCGCCATGGCGCCGGCTGCGGCCGTCAAGACCGACACCGACTGGCACCTGGTGCGGTTGTACGATTTCCTTCAAGAAATGAGCGTGTCGGTGCTGTCGGCGCGCTGGTCGCGCTATGTGATCGACTTGAACCGGCCGCCGGAAAACACCAACCTGTACCCGGGCCAGGACACCACCGGCCTGTGTCCGGTCGATACGTTTGGCCGCGAGCCGCTGTACCTGGACGGCCGCACGCCCGATGCGGCCGAGGTGCAGCGCCGCCTGCAACGGTACTGGCAGCCGTACCATTCGCAATTGCGTAGTGAACTGGAGCGCTTGAAAGCGATGCATGGCAAGGTGGCGCTGTGGGACGCGCATTCGATCGCCTCGCACGTGCCGCGCTTCTTTGAAGGCAAGCTGCCGGACTTGAACTTCGGCACCGCAGACGGCGCTTCATGCGACATCGGCATGACCGACGCGATTACGTCGGTGGCGCGCCGCCATGGCGGTTATTCGGTGGCGGTCAATGGCCGCTTCAAGGGCGGCCACATTACGCGCCATTACGGCAAGCCGGCCGAACACGTGCATGCGATTCAGCTGGAAATGTGCCAGTCGACGTACATGGATGAGACGGCGCCGTTCGCCTACCGGGACGACCTGGCCGGCGAAGTGCGACCGCTGCTGAAAGAACTGGTGCAGGCGTGCGCGGCCTGGGCCGGTGGAAAGGCCGCGCCATGAGCACGCTGTTTGCCGCCAATGCGCTGCTGCCGTCCGGCTGGGCGCGCAACGTGCTGCTGCAATGGGATGGCGCCGGCAACCTGACGGCCGTGACGCCGGACGCGCCGGCGCCGGCCGGCGCCGGGAGCGCCGCGAGCGCCGACTATGCGGAATATGTCTTGCCCGGCATGGTCAACCTGCACTCGCACGCGTTCCAGCGCGCGCTGTCGGGGCTGACGGAAGTGGCCGGCGGCGGCGATGCGGCGCGCGACAGCTTTTGGACGTGGCGCGACCTGATGTACCGCTTCGCGCGCCATATCACGCCGGACCAGATGGCAGCCATTGCCGCCCAGCTGTATGCGGAATGCCTGCGCCACGGCTACACGTCGGTCTGCGAATTCCACTACGTGCACCGGGCGCCGGACGGGCAGTGGTATCCGCGCATGGCGCAGACCGCGGAAAGCGTGATCGGCGCCGCGCGTCATACCGGCATCGGCATCACCATGCTGCCGGTGCTGTACAGCTGGTCCGGCTTTGGCGAGGCTCCGCTCAGTCCGCAGCAGGCGCGGTTCCGGACCGGCGTGGCCGACATCCTGTCCATCGTCGAGGCGCTGGAACCGCTGCGCGGCGCGCAGGTGGAAGTGGGCGTGGCGCCGCATTCGCTGCGCGCCGCGTCCAGCGCGCAAATCCGCGAGGTGGTGGCGGCGTTGCCACGTGCGCGCCCGGTCCACATCCATATCGCGGAACAGCAGGGCGAAGTGCAGCAATCGCTCGCTTACAGTAAACGCCGGCCGGTGGAATACCTGTATGATGAGCTGGAAGTCGACAGCCGCTGGTGCCTGGTGCATGCCACCCACCTGGTCGAGGCCGAAGTCTCGGCGATTGCCCGCAGCCGCGCCGTGGCCGGCATTTGCCCGACCACGGAAGCCAACCTGGGCGATGGCCTGTTCCCGCTGGAGCCGTTCCTGGCGCAGGGCGGCGTGTTTGGCGTGGGCAGCGACAGCCACGTCTCGCAAAGCCCGGTGGAAGAATTGCGCTGGCTCGAGTATGGCCAGCGGCTGCAGGCGCAGCGTCGCAACATCGCGGTGTCGCCAGCGCGGCGGCATGTGGGGGAATTCCTGTGGCAGGGTGCGCTGCAGGGCGGCGCCCAGGCGGCCGGAAGGCCGGTCGGGGCGCTGGCGGCAGGCAAGCGGGCCGATCTCATCGTGCTCGATGCGGACCACCCGAACCTGTTTGGGCGCGCCGCCGAAGACGTGTTGGGCAGCCTGGTATTCAGTGGGAACGATAATCTGGTGAAAGACGTGTTGGCCGGCGGCCAGTGGGTGGTGCGCAGCCAGCAGCACGTGGCGCAACAGGCCATCGCCGCGCGCTTCAGGCAGACCCTGGCCGAGCTGAGGGAGTATCGTTGATGAGCAAGCTGATACAGTACGCAAGCCTGCGCGCCACGCCATGGAAAAACGGCGGCGGCAGCACCACGGAAATTGCCATTGCCCCGCAGGGCGCCACCTACGACGATTTCGACTGGCGCATCAGCCTGGCCACGATTTCGCACAGCGGTCCATTTTCCACGTTTGCCGGCATCGACCGCACGCTGACCCTGGTGTCCGGTCCCGGCGTGGTGCTGGATGTGGGCAATGAGCGCCAGGTGGCGCTCAGCGAGCGCGAGCCCACTGTGGCCTTCCCCGGCGAAACGCAGGTGGCGGCGACTGTCTCTTCCGGCCCGACCACGGATTTCAATGTGATGACCCGGCGTAACGCCTGCCGCCACCAGCTGGAGCGGCGCACGGTGCGCGATTTTTCCACGCTCGAGCGGCGCAGCGACGTCACCATCGTGTTCCTGGCCGAAGGCGAAAGCCTGTACCTTGAAAGCAGCAAGGAACGCATCGCGCTGGTGCGCTACGACGCGGTGATCCTGGACGATGAAGACGTGTGGACGCTGGAGGCCGGGCAGGCCACCGTGTTCATTGTCGACATCATTGAAAATAATAGTTAATAACGAGAATAGGCTGAGGCGGCATGGCAATGTGGGATTTGCTGGTGACGAACGTGCACCTGGCAACAATGGTGGATGGCTATGGCGAAGTGCGCGACGGCGCCATCGCGGTGAAGGATGGCCGCATCGCGTGGCTGGGACGGGCCAGCGAAGCCGATCCCGCGCAGGCCGCGCAAGTGCATGACGGCGGCGGCTGCTGGCTGACGCCGGGCCTGGTCGATTGCCACAGCCATATCGTCCACGCCGGCAACCGCAGCGATGAATTCGAGGCGCGCCTGAATGGCGCCACCTATGAAGACATCGCCCGCGCCGGCGGCGGCATCATGTCCACCGTGCGCGCCACGCGCGCGGCATCGGAAGACGACTTGCTGGCGCAAAGCCTGCCGCGCGTGCGCTCGCTGCTGGCCGAAGGCGTCACGACGCTGGAAATCAAGTCCGGCTATGGCCTGTCGCTGGATGCGGAAGCCAAGATGCTGCGCGTGGCGCGCCGCATCGGCCGCGAATATCCGGTGAACGTGGCGACCACGTTCCTGGGCGCCCATGCGCTGCCGCCGGAATTCGCCGGCCGCGCCGACGCCTACGTGGACGAAGTGTGCCGCATGATCGCGCCGCTGGCCGAACAAGGCCTGGTGGACGCGGTCGATGCGTTTTGCGAACGCATCGGCTTCAGCCGCGCGCAGACGGAAACAGTGTTCCAGGCCGCGGCCCGCCATGGATTGCCTGTCAAATTGCATGCCGAGCAATTGTCGGACCAGCAGGGCGCGCAACTGGTGGCGCACTATCGCGGCTTGTCGGCCGACCACCTGGAGCACTTGACGCCGGACGGCATCGCCGCGATGGCGCAAGCCGGCACGGTGGCCGTGCTGTTGCCTGGCGCGTATTACTTCCTGCGCGATACCACGCCGCCGCCGGTGGCGGCGCTGCGTGCGGCCGGCGTGCCGATGGCGGTGGCCACCGACAACAACCCGGGCACCTCGCCCATGGCCTCGCTGTTGCTGGCGCTGAACATGGTATGCACGCTGTGGCGCCTGACGCCGCTCGAAGCGCTGGCCGGCGCCACCGTGCACGCCGCCGCCGCACTGGGCCGCCAGGCCGATATCGGCACGCTGGAAGAGGGCAAGCGGGCCGATTTCGCGCTGTGGCGGATCGCTCGTCCGGCGGACCTGTCGTATGCGTTTGGCTATAATCCCTGCTGTGGCGTGGTGTTTGGCGGCAAGCTGCTTTGACCGTTTCAAAAAGCCCACGGCCATGTTGCAACGAATTCTAGAGGACTAATTCCGACGCAGCGCCGGTGCGATCGTGTACAGTAGCAGGATCACCGTACCACCGCACCAGCGCCGAAACATCATGCGTCAGCCCGTCCTGAAGGCCGTCAGCGCCGCCCTCCTGTTAGCCCTGAGCCTGCAGGCCGCGGGGCAGAATACCCCGGTTCCCCCCACGCCGACGCCGCCGGTCCCGACCCCGCCGTCGCCCGTGCCGGAAGGCCCGGCCGCGCCGCAACCGGTGGCGCCCGCCGCGCCATCGGCCGCCACCATCGCGGCCGCCGCGGCAGCCGCCGCCGCCGCGGCGCGCGCAGCGGACCCAAACGCGGCCAAGCCGTTTGCCGACGTGGTCAAGGGCGCGCACCATTTGAGCGGCTTTTTCCATCTGTACCAGAAGGATGAAAAGGTCTGGATGGAACTGCGGCCTGAACACTTCGACAAGCCGTTTTTCATGTCCGTCAACACCACGCGCGGCGTCGGCGAGCGCGGCATCTACGGCAGCCAGATGGGCCGCAGCGAAGTGGTGGTGTTGCGCAAGCTGGGCAACCTGGTGCAGCTGATCGCGCTGAACACGGATTTCCGCGCCAAGCCCGGCACGCCGCTGGGCACGGCCGTGTCGCAGGGCTTTTCCGACAGCCTGCTGGCCGTGGCGCCGCTGGCCAGCGCGCCGCACCCGCAATCGAAGGGCGTGCTGGTGGAAGCCAATACGCTGCTCTTTGGCGACATCCCCGCATATTCCACGCAGCTCGAAGCGGCGTTCCGGATGGCCTACACGATGGATGCGCGCAACAGCAGTTTTACCAACATCCGCACCGATGACAGCATGACCGGCTTTGCCGTCAATGCGCATTATTTCGTGCCGCGCGTGCCGGCGCCGCCGCTGGCCTACACGCCCACCTACGTGCCGCCGCCGTATTCGACGCCGGACCCGCGCAGCCTGTTCCTGGGCCTGTATTACAGCTTCGCGCCGCTGCCGGAACACCCGATGCCGGGCCGCCTGGCCGATGACCGCATCGGCCACTTCGTCAGCACCACGTATGACTACACGGACGACGTCAAGCCGTCGCTGTACACCCACGTGGTGAACCGCTGGCGGCTGGAAAAAGCCGATCCGTCGCAGCCGTTGTCGGAACCGAAGCAGCCGATCGTGTATTGGCTGGACCGCAACATCCCGGAAAAATACCGCGAATCCGTGAAGCAGGGCATCCTTGCCTGGAACGATGCCTTCGAGCGCATCGGTTTCAAGAACGCCATCGTGGTCAAACAGCAGGGACCGAACGATACGTTCGATACGATGGACGTGCGCCACGCGTCGGTGCGCTGGTACGTGGGCGCCGACGCGGGGATCGCGATCGGCCCGCGCCAGGTCGATCCGCGCAGCGGAGAAATCCTCGACGCCGACATTGCCATGTCCGATATCTTTGGCCGCAATGCGCGCCGCCTGGCCAGCGAAGACTTGCGCTGGACCTCGGCCCTGTCGGCCTATGGCATGGCGGCCGGCATGCCGCCGCTGGCGGGTGCGCTGCCGCAGGATGGGGCTGTGCAACCGGCGGCGGCGCCGTTGGCGCAACCCTGGGCGCAATCGTTGGCACAAGCCCCGGCACAGCCACAGCCATGGGCGCAACAAGCCGCAGGCCCGCACGCGTGGCCGTACAGCGCGCAGGCGCGCGATGCGCATTGCGGCTATGGCATGGAGTCCGCCCAGGAAATGGGCTTCGCGCTCGATGTGATGGAGGCGCGCGGCGAACTCGATATGGACAGCCCGAAAGCCGAAGCGCTGGCGCAAGCCTATGTCAAATCCGTCATCATGCACGAAGTGGGGCACACGCTGGGCTTGCGCCACAATTTCCGCTCGTCGACGATTTACAGCCTGTTCCAGCTGCGCGACAAGGCTTTCACGGACAAGCACGGCATCAGCGGCTCGGTGATGGATTACACGCCGTTCAACCTCGCCATCAAGGGCGAGGAGCAGGGCGCCTATGTGATGGACCGTCTTGGCCCCTACGATTACTGGGCGATCGAATACGCGTACAAGCCCATCGCGCCGGAACAGGAAAAGGAAGAACTGGCGCGCATTGCCAGCCGTTCCAACGAACCGCTGCTGGCGTTCGCGACCGACAATGAAGCCTACAACGGCATGTCCGACCCCGAAGTCAACCTGTTCGACCTGGGCAGCGACCCGATGGCATATGCGCAAAAGCGGCTGACGATTTCGCGCGAATTGTGGGACCGCGTGCAGGCGCGCCAGCTGAAGCCGGGCGAAAGCTATGACGTGCTGCGCCGCAGTTTCGTGTATGGCATCGACCAGTTCGCGCGCTCGGTGCCGGTGGTGGTCAAGTATGTGGGCGGCGTGGTGCACGTGCGCGACCACGCTGGCTCGGGCCGCACGCCATTCCAGCCGGTGCCCGCCATGCGCCAGCGCGAAGCGCTGGCGCTGCTGACGAACAACCTGTTCAAGGCCGACAGCTTCAAATTCCCGCCATCGCTGCTGAGCCGCCTGTCCGGCAACCAGATGATGTTCAGCTACCGTCCCGACATTTCCATCAATACCGTGGTGCTGTATTTGCAAACCGTGGTGCTGGACCAGTTGCTGTCCGATGCGGTGGCGGGGCGCTTGCGCGATTCGCAGGAAAAGCTCGACAATCCGAAACTCGCGCTGTCGCTCGATGAGCTGTACACGACGCTGCAGTCGGCGGTGTGGAGCGAATTGAAGGCCGGCAAGGACATCCCCGGCATGCGCCGCGATCTGCAGCGCGAACACTTGAAGCGCGTGACGGCGGCGCTGGTGCGCACGTCGCCATTGATGCGGGCCGATGGCCGCAGCCTGCAGCGCCTGCACGCGCAGGAATTGCAGCGCGACATACTGCGCGCGATGGGCAATGGCGCGCTGTCGCCGGAAGCCAGGGCGCACCTGGCTGAAAGCCATGAAACGCTGACCCAGGCATTGAAGGCGCCGATGCTGCGCACGGGCCTCTGACTTGCCGCGCGCCGCCGCCCTGTTGCCGGCATTGCTGACAGGGTGCCTGTGGCTGGCGGCAATGCCGGCCACAGGCGCGTCGTCGATGGCGGCGTTCAACGCGGCGGCGGGTACGGCAAGGGCCGACGCCGGCGCCACCCTGCGCATCGGCTCCAAGCGCTTCACGGAATCGTACATCCTGGGCGAATTGCTGGCGCAGGCCGCCGCGCCGTACGCGCGCACCGAGCATCGGCAGGGACTGGGCAATACCGGCATCGTGCTGGCCGCGCTGCAAGCCGGCGCGATCGATGTCTATCCCGAATACACCGGCACCATTGCGCTGGAAATCCTGAAACACCGGCAAGTACCGCCGCTGCCGCAATTGCAGCGCGAACTGGCCGCGCTGGGCCTCGGCGTCGATGTGCCGCTGGGCTTCAACAATACCTATGCGCTGGCCGTGCGTGGCGACGCGGCCGGGGTGCGCACCATGGGCGATTTGGCCGCGCAGCGCGGTTACCGGTTCGGCCTGTCGCATGAATTCATCGGCCGTGCCGATGGCTGGCCGGGACTGGCGCAGCGCTATGGCTTGATGCAGCAGCCGCGCGGGCTCGATCACGGCGTCGCCTATGAAGCGCTGCAGCAGCGCCAGGTCGACGTGATCGATATTTACTCCACCGACGCCAAGATCGCGAAGTATGGCTTGCGCATCCTGGCCGATGACCGCGGCTATTTCCCGCGCTATGACGCCGTGCTGCTGTACCGGCTCGACGCGGTACAGCGCTTCCCGGCCGCATGGCAGGCATTGCGCCGGCTGCAGGGACGGATTCCGGCCGACGCAATGATCGCGATGAACGCGGCGGCGGAAATCGACGGCAGGGATTTCGCGGCCGTGGCGCGCGGCTGGCTGGCGGAGCACCACACCGGCGTCGCCGCGGCAAACACGCCCGGCGCGGCCTTGCCGGCGGCGCATACGCCGGCGCCGGCCGCACGCACGCCGCCGGTGCCGGGCGCCATGGCATTGCCGGCCGCCGCCCATCCTGCCGGCCTGGCTGATGCCGCGGGGGCAACGCCGGCGCAAACGGCCGTTGCCATCGGCAGCGCCGATGCGGTTCATATGGTTGGCGCCGATGACGGAAGCGGCAACCGCGCCGCCACGCCGGCAGCAGGGCGCGCCAGCCTTGCCGGCCGCCTGTTTGCCGATGACTTCTGGCGGCTGACCCGCCAGCATGTGACATTGGTGCTGGCCTCGGTGGCGCTGGCCTGCCTTGCCGGCGTGCCGCTGGGTGTGTTGGCCGCGTACCGCCCGGCCGTGCGCCAGCCCGTGATGGCGCTGGCCGGCTTGCTGCAGACCGTGCCGTCACTGGCCTTGCTGGCCATGCTGATTCCCCTGATGGGCTCGATCGGCGCCGGCCCCGCGCTGGTGGCGCTGGTGGTCTATGCCTTGCTGCCCATCGTGCGCAATACCTGCACCGGCTTGTGCCAGGTGCCGGACGGCTTGCGCCTGGCAGCCCAGGCGCTGGGGTTGCGGCGCTGGCAGCGCTTATGGTCGGTGGAATTGCCGCTGGCCTTGCCGGTCGTGCTGGCCGGCATCAAAACCGCGGCCGTGATGAGCGTCGGCACCGCCACGATTGCCGCGCTGATCGGCGCCGGCGGCTATGGAGAGCGCATTACCATGGGATTGGCGTTGAACGACCATACGCTGCTGCTGGCCGGCGCCTTGCCCGCCGCCGTGCTGGCGCTGCTGGTGCAGGGCGCATTTGAATTGCTGGAAAAGCTTTCCAGCAAACAAATGTAAGAAAAATCCGCCGTTAGTAAGAGTTTGTAAGGGGCCGGGAAATCACTAACAGGCGCGGCTATATTGAAGCTGTCGCTCCATTCTCCCCTCCCCAAATGACAATGGGTTCTACCGCGCAGACTACTGCGCGGTCTTTTTTTGCGGTGTGTTATTCCAGTGCGTTATTCCGACGCAAGTTGCGTCAGCGCATCGCCTGTGACGCGGCAAATACGCCAGTCCGGCATGACCGTGGCGCCCATGCCCTGGTAGAAATTGATGGCGTTTTCATTCCAGTCCAGCACTGACCATTCAAAGCGGCCGCACTGGCGCTCGACCGCCAGCTGGGCCAGCGCCACCAGCATTTGCTTGCCGTAGCCTTTGCCCCGCGCATTTTGCTTCACGTACAAGTCTTCCAGGTACAGGCCTTTCTGGCACAGGAACGTGGAAAAGTTGTGGAAGAACAGCGCAAACGTCACAACTTCGCCATCTTCTTCCCCCACCAGGGCTTCCGCCGCGGGGTGGGCGCCGAACAGGCTTTCGTGCAACTTGGCTTCGTCGGCAACGACGATGTGTTCGAGTTTTTCAAATACCGCCAGCTCGAAAATCATGCCGAAAATCGCGTTCACATCATGCGGTTCGGCTGGACGTATGGTCAGGCTCATGGATCTGCTTGGTTTCTGTTGGAATGTCGGTCGGAAACTTGTTCACTGCCGGCGTGGGCGATTTCAATACCCACGCCACACTGGACAGGCACAATACCATACCCAGCCATTCAACCGCTCCGGGCCGGTAGTTTTCCAGCTGGATGGACAGCAGCACGGAAATCACGGGTGTGACGACACCGATATAGACGGCTTTTTGCGCGCCCCAGCGGTGGATCAGCGTGAAATACGCGGCAAACGCAATCACGGAACCGGCCAGCGACAGGTAGACCAGGCCGCCCCAGTAACTGGCCGAGGACGGCATCGAGAAATGCACGCCGGTGGCCAGCGCAAAGACAGTCACGAACAGCGTGCCCCACAACATGGCCCAGGCCATGGTCAGCAAGACGTTGGACGAATGTTCGCGGACTTTCACCACCATCATGTTGCCGACCGTGCCGGCAATGGTGGCGGTCAAGGCCAGGGCCAGGCCCAGCAGGAAATGTCCGGCGCCGCCCGCCACGATATCTTTCCACGATGCGTGGATCGAATCATAGAACAGCAGGATGACGCCAAGGATGGCGGCCGCGGCGGCGCCCCAGGTGCGCCACGTCAGCGGCGTGCCGAACATGAGGCGGCTGCATATCGGCGTCCAGATCACCATCAGTGCAAACAGCACCGCCACCAGGGCGGAAATCAAGTGTTCTTCCGACGTGTACGTACACAGGTAACTGACGGCAAACGTGGCCAGGCCTTGCGCCATCATCCAGCGCTGCACTTTCCACGGCAACAGCAATTTGTCGCCGCGCACCAGGCACCAGGCAAACAGCGTGGCCGCAGCCATGCCAAAACGGTAAATAATCGAGACAGCCGGCGCAACATGGCCCAGTTGCAGGGTGATGGCCCAGAAAGTGGAACCCCAGATCAGGCAGGCGGCGGAAAACAGGATGGGAGAGGAAAACATCCAACCAGTATAGACATATTCCCGTAACCTTGCTTGCAGGCTACTTGGCTACATTTGGCGGCAACTTCCAGTCAGTACGCGACGTTCAACCGCCGGTAGAGGAAGCCCAGCACGAACAGCGGTCCGATCAGCAGGAACCGCAAGTCTTCAAAAAACGATGGTTTTTTGCCTTCGATCTTGTGGCCGATGAACTGGCCGATCCACGCGACCACGAAGACCGTGGCGGACATCGGCAAAATAACCGGGGGCTGCAGTGACGCCAGCACCATCAGCATGGCGCCCGACATCAGCAACATGCCGACGGCAAACGGGATCGACAGCGTGACGTAATACGCCAGCGCAAGAAAGCACGCGCCGACCGCCGCCATGGGATTGACGTGCCAGATCAGGCCCAGCAGGGAAAACACGATGGCGGGCACACAGACAACGTGGATCCATTCGTTGGTGGGATGCCGGTGGCTTTCGCTGTATCGTTGCAGCAGCCTGTCAATCTGGCGTGGTTCGCTCATGACTTGGATCTCCGGATGTACTAGTCATTTGAAACTGTCGTGCGATTCTAACACTGGAACCGTGGGCTAAAATGCCCCCATGAGTTCGCCTGATTCCATGCCAGCCCAGCCGCGTAAGCGTTGCTTTGATCCGGTCATCGATGACCGGACCCGCTTGCTGATACTGGGGAGCTTGCCTGGCGATAAGTCGCTGGCTGCGCAACAATATTATGGCAATCGCCAAAACCGTTTCTGGCATTTGATGTCGGAAGTGATCGGGGTGGATTTGGTGTCGTTGGACTATGCGCGACGTTTGCAAACCCTGCTTGAGCACGGTGTCGGCCTGTGGGACGTGGTGGCGGAAGCGCACCGCGAGGGCAGCCTCGACAGCCGTATCCGCAGGCGCGATGACAATGACCTGTGCGGTTTGCTGGCGCGTTTTCCACAGATCGGCACCATTGCTTTCAACGGCGGCACAGCCGCCAGGCTGGGCATGAAAATATTGGGCACCCAGGCTGCGGCGTACCGGATCGTCGCGCTGCCATCGAGCAGCCCAGCCTATACCGTGCCGTATGCGGAGAAGTTGGTGCAATGGCGGATACTGGCGGCATGCATTTAATATTTGTGCGCTGCACAAAAATCTGGTACACTGCGTTTTCCGGTGAAGTCACGTGGCTTGCCGGTTCCCGCGGAAGCTCGGGGCGCGGCATGTGTAACGCCGCCACGCGAATACGCTGAGCGGGTTGTCATTCAGATACGTTGGTCGGTCTACACGATGGAGGCACTATGCAGATAGCATAGGCGTCCTGAGCGTCGCACCATGCAGATAGCATGGGCTGACGCAGCGATTAAAGCATTGGTAATACATTGAACGAAGCCCGCAGTAAGCGGGCTTTTTTTCTTCCTCCACGAGCGGCAATGCTCCCTTCCCGTCGCGCATCCGGCACCAGCGATGCGTTCATTTCCACTGTTTTATCGGACCGGGCACGGCGCCTCGCCAAGCACCGGCTCATCCACAGGCAGCCACGCTTGCCTGTGCCATTTACCTAACCGGAATCCTGCATGGCTAAAGAAGAACTCATTGAAATGAATGGGGTTGTCGCGGAAGTATTACCCGATTCCCGCTACCGTATCGATTGTGAAAACGGTCATAAGCTGATTGCTTATACGTCGGGCAAGATGCGGAAGAACCATATCCGCATCCTGGCAGGCGACGCGGTCCGCCTCGAACTGTCGCCGTATGATTTGAGCAAGGGACGCATCACGTTCCGGCACCTTGAAAAACGTGGCGCGCCGACGGCGAGGCCGGCCTTCCGTGCCCGCAGGTAAGGCATAGTGAATACCCACTTCGGTGCTGATGGCTGTCCGGCAAAATTATTTTGTTTTTCGTGAATCCTTTCCTGTGTTCCGAACCTCTAGTCATCGCAGGCAAGTGCCTGCCAAGACCTTGAACACATCAGAAAGGAAATCATGTCCGGATACCAGCGCCCCGAGGATTTAACCCTCGCCAAAGACCTCATCCAGCTTGCTCCCAAGGAAGCGCACGCGTTCCTTGCCCTCAAGTCCAGCGCCGAGCGCGGCGATGGGGCGATTCCTGCCAAGTATCGTGAATTGATCTCGATTGCGGTGGCGCTCACCACGCAGTGTTCTTACTGTATCGACGCGCATGCGAAAAATGCCGCGGCGGCCGGCGCCACGCGTGAAGAAATCGCGGAAGCCGTGTTTATTGCTTCAGCATTGCGGGCCGGCGCGGCGGTCGGCCACGGCTTGCTGGCGCTGCGCTTGTTTGACGCTGCGAACCAATAAAAAAAGGCTATGTCACCGCAAATCGTGGAAAGCATCCAATCGCTGCTTTAAGCATGCTTTCCGGGGTGTCGATGCGATGTGCGTCAAGAATGCAGCGCCAGCCCAAATAGTTCGGCAAATAACGTGTGGCCACGCCGTGAAACCGGTGCAGCCAGTTGCGGAAGCGGCTGTGGTACGCGTTGACGTTTTGCACATGCACTGCGCCGCGCATGCGGACGCCGGCGCTGACATTCACGGCTTCATGGCTGATCCCGGCCTCAACGGCAAAGGCCCGGTAGGCCGCGTTGGCGTCGGTCACCAGCAAGATGTCGGGGTCGAGCGCCGGCCGCAGGCACTGGTGCAGGGCGCGTTTCGTCAGCGCGCCACGTCCGGTCACGAAATCCAGGGTGCGGCCGTTGCGGTCGCGCGCCACCAGGATGCAGACCTGTTCATGCGAGATGCCGCGCAACTGCGCGTGGCCGCCCCGGCGGCGCGGGGGACGGTCGAGGTGGCGCGATCCCTTCTGCGATTCCAGCAAGAACATCTCATCGGCCTCGGCGATGCCATGCAGCAGCGGCGCGCGGTCGGTCTTCGGCAGGCTGAGGAAGCGGTGGCGCCAGTGGAACGTGGTGTTGCGGTGCACGCCGAGTGTGATGGCGGCACGGCGCACCGATTGCGAGTCCAGCAGGCTGTCCAGGTAGCGCAGCCACTTTTCCTTGTGGTGCAGGTGCGCCAGCGGCGTGCCGGTCAGGGTATTGAAGGTTTTACCGCACTGCCGGCAGCGGTAGCGCTGCAAGCCGCTTTCGCGGCCGTGTTTGTACCAGCGGCGGGCGCCGCAGCGCGGGCAGCACAGTTTGGCGAGCGCCGCCTGGTCCAGCAATAGACCGGTCTGTTGGCGGGTGTCGCCCTGGCCGAGCCGGGCTTGCAGTTGCGCGCACTGGCGCGCAGTCAGGCTGGATAGCTGGTCCAGCAGCGATGCGAAAGCACGGGTTTCCATGACGCGTCTCCATACAGGGAACATGATTCCTTGGACCGGAGACACAAAATATGGTTCCACGAATTTCGCAGACAGCGCCTAAAAAAATGGCTGGCCCGGTTGCCCGGCGCCAGCCACGTTCCTGTGCAAAACGCAGGATTATTTGTAGAACACGTCGACCTTGCCTTTCAGCTTGATCAGCATGGGATTGCCGCGGCGATCCAGTGCTTTGCCGGCTGGAACCTTGATCCAGCCTTCGCTGATGCAGTATTCCTCGACATCAGTGCGTTCTTTTTCATTGAATTTAATGCCTACTTCGTGTTCGAACACGGCAGGGACATGGAATTTGCTGCGCGGATCGATCGACAGATGGTCCGGCAGTTCTGGGCGGGTAGTATCGTTCATAACCCGGAATTATCTGATAGAAAAGCGTTGCGCACAACGGGCAAACATTGTGGGGGGCGTCGCAATTTCGCACACGCCGTAAAACCCGAGGATTCCTTCCTTGACTGTAATGAAATCAGCGCGAGATACTGGTTTCATTACATTTATGGTAAGTTCCATGAGCCAACTCTCACTCCTCGATCTCGGGTTCCTGATCACGGAATCGGAAGCCAGCCCCAAGCATGTTGCCGGTTTATTGATCTTCAAGCGCCCGGCGGGGGCACGGGCGGCGTTTGCGAAGAAACTGTATGAAGAATATCTGGCGGCCACCCACCTGGAGCCGCCATTCAACCGTATCCTCGCGTATTCGCTGACTGCGCTGCCGCACTGGGCCGAGTGTGAAGACATCGACATGGAACAGCACGTGCATTTCCACAAGATGCCCAAGGGCGCCAACCGGCGCGAAGACTTGTACAACTTCGTGGCCGAACTGCATACCCCCGTGCTGGACCGCTCGCGGCCGATGTGGGAAATGCACGTGATCGATGGCCTGGAAGGCGGCCGGTTTGCGCTGTACCAGAAGATGCACCACGCCTATGCCGATGGCGTGACCATGACGCGCTGGTTTGCGCAAAGCATGTCCGAGTCGCCTGATGACGATGTGCTTAAACCGGTCTGGTCAGTCCGCCACGGCGGCAGCGAAGGGCGCCTGCGCAAGAAACTGGGACAGGAAATGGTGGAATCCGCGCTGGCCAAGGCTGTCGGTGGCGCCAGGGGTGTCAGCCAGCGGCTGTTCGGCATTGGCAGGCTATCGGCCATGCTGCTGTTGGAAAGCGTGAAATTGACGAAGAATGCGATTTCCCTGCCGTTCGTGGCCAGCCGCCATACGCCGCTGACGGGCCAGGTCACGCCGGGCCGGCAATTTTCCGCCATCACGATCCCGATGGAGCGCGTGGCGCGCATCCAGGCTGCTACCCGCTCCACGCTGAACCACGTGGCCCTGACCTGCCTGGATGGGGCGTTGCGGCGCTACCTGGAAGAGCAGGGAGTGGAACTGGAACAGCCGATCGTGATCCAGATGCCGGTCAACCTGCGCAAGGAAGGGGAAAAATCGGCTGGCAACAAGATCGGCATCGTGCAGGTGGAATTGTCGCCACCCACCGACGACCCCTATGTCCGCCTGCGCAACATCGGTTTTTCATTGCGTAATGTGCGCGTGATGGTCGATTCGGTGGCGCCGGCCGCGATTGAAACCTACACCATCGTCACGGCGCTGATCGGCCAGCTGGCGGAAATGCTGAAACTGTCCGAACGGATGCCGCCGATGGGCAATACGCTGGTGTCGAACGTGCCGGGGCCGAAAGAACGCTTGTACCTGAAAGGCGCGCTGCTGGAAGAAATGCACCCGATTTCCACGCTGCCGCCCAGCAACCTGCTGAACATTACCCTGTTCAGCTATGGCGGCCTGCTGCACTTCGGACTGATTGCCACCGACCAGTTGCCCAACCTGGCGTCGCTCAGTGGCTATGTTGCCGACGCGTTCGATGAACTGGAAAATGCGGTTGGCATGTAAGGCAGCTGTCCATGGCGGTCGCCGTGGTGCCGGGGCGACGCCGCCGTCCACGGATGGCCATCGGCATCGTCCACGGTAAAAACGCGGACCGCATCCAGCAGCGCCACGCATTGTTGCTGCAGGGCGGCTGCGGCGGCCGCAGCCTGTTCGACCAGCGCGGCATTTTGTTGTGTGACGTCGTCCATTTGCACCACGGCCCGGCTGATCTGCGTGATGCCATCCGACTGTTCCATGCTGGCCTGCGACATGTCGCTGACGACCGCGGTAACGCGGGTAATGCCGCTGACGACTTCCTTCATGGCGCCGCCGGTCCTGTCCGCCAGCGCATTACCGGATTCCACACGAGCCACGGCGTCGGTGATCAATTCCTTGATTTCCCTGGCGGCATTGGCGGCGCGTTGCGCCAGGGTGCGCACTTCCGTGGCCACCACCGCAAAGCCGCGGCCCTGTTCGCCGGCACGGGCTGCTTCCACCGCGGCGTTCAACGCAAGGATATTGGTTTGAAATGCAATACTGTCGATGACGCCGATGATATCGGCGATCTTGTCCGCAGCCTGGCTGATGGCGCCCATGGTGCCGACCATTTCACTGACCATGTCGCCCCCCGACTGCGCCATGGCCGAGGCATTTTCCGATAACTGGCTGGCTTGCCGGGCATGACTGGCGTTTTGTTGCACGGCGGCGGTCAACTGTTCCATGGACGAGGCGGTTTGCTGCAGCGCGCTGGCTTGCTGCTCGGTACGGGCCGACAAATCGCTGTTGCCATTGGCAATTTGCTGGGAGGCGCTGGCAATGTGGGTAGCGCCATCCCGTACCTGCCGGACAATCGTAACCAATCCATCGTTCATTTGCTGCAGGGCGTGCAGCAATTGGGCAAATTCGTCGCGGCCCTGCACGGCTATGGTATTCGACAGGTCGCCCTTGCTGATGCGGTTTGCCACCGCCACGGCTTGGCGGAGCGGGCGCACCACCGATTGCACGATCATGTAGCTGGCTGCGGCCGCCGCCGCCAGCAGCAGTGCTACGGCCAGTAGCGTCAGCCATTGTTCCCGCGCCACGCGGTCCTTGCGCAATGACAGCAGCCGTTCCAGCGCGGCCATGACTTTGTCATTGACCGCAAGCTGGCTGTCGATGGCCCTGGTGAATTGCGCATAATAATCCGGAGGCGAATAAGACAGCTGTTCAGGCTGAAGGATCTGCTGCCTGACCAACTCCAAGGCCTGGCGCCTTGATTCACTGGCCGCTTGCACGGCGCTCTGCAATTCCGGCTGCAGTACCGGATTGGCCTTGACCGCCTTCTCGATCGAACGCTGCGATTCTCGCGCGACCGATGCCGCGGTTTCCATCATGGCCGCCATTGCAATGTTATCGTCGATCGAGGCGGCCCGTGCCGCCAGCAGGCCGGCGCCCCGTCCGCGCAAGCGCCCCAGGGTTTCCGTCAAGTGCGGCGACTGCACCACCGCCGCATGGATCAGGTTATAGCTGTCCGGGTCGGGGTCCAGGTTGAGCTTGTAATGATCGGTCAGCAAGTCGCTGAATTCAATGAGTTGTTCAACCAGCGCCGTATGTTGCCTGAAGCTGTCGCCGCCCTTGAGGTTACCCTGTTGAATCTGCTGCGCCAGGCTGTTCCAGCCGGTAAGCAACTGGCTCCATTGTTCCTTGAACGCGGCCTGGCCGGTACGCTGAAACGCCGCGTCAAACGCGGCCATGCGCTGGTCTATTTCACGCCGCCTGGCGGCTGCCTGCCCTGCAGCTTCTGCGTTGCCGCCAATCATAAGTGCTGAAAGGCCACGGTGGCGCTGCATGTCCGCTATCGTCAAATGCAGCGGGCGGATAAGCTGCAAACCATTGGTTTCTTGTTCAACAGTATCGATAACGTGCCATGCCGACTGGACGAACAGCCAGAGGGGAACCAGCGCGGCAAGCGCGCTGACGGCGCCGAGAAGGGCAAATTTCTGCCATAAAAGAATCCGGCTCAGGAGGGAAGGCATTGGCGGCTCCTAACGAATAGGATGGCAACGGGACAACGCGACAGCTTGCGATGGCCATTGTAGCAACGCCTTCAATGAATTTAGTTAAATTAACCAGATTTAACAAATATGTTGTATTTTCGTCCGGTGTTAATGCGTGTTGCGATATGGCCTAGACGTTGAAGAAACTCATGGTTTCCTGCAAGGTCGCGGCCTGACCGCTCAATTCCTCCGCCGTGGCGGCCAATTCTTCCGATGACGCGGCATTGGTTTGCGTGCCTTCGCTCAAATGCGCCATGGCGGAATTGACCTGGCCGATGCCCAGGCTTTGCTCCTCGGAGGCCGCTGAAATTTCCTGCACCAGTTCCGACGTCTTGCGGATGGCCGGGACGATCTGGCTCAGCAGCGTGCCTGCCTGTTCCGCCATCCCCACACTGCTGGCGGCCACTTCGCTGATCTCTTGGGCCGCCACCTGGCTGCGTTCGGCCAGCTTGCGCACTTCGGCAGCCACCACGGCGAAGCCCTTGCCATGTTCGCCCGCACGAGCCGCTTCGATGGCGGCGTTCAGCGCCAGCAAATTGGTCTGGTAGGCAATGTCATCGATGATGTGGATTTTCCGGGCAATCTGCTGCATGGCTTCCACGGTTTGCCGCACCGCATTGCCGCCGGCTTCCGCCGATGACGCGGCCGTGGTGGCGATGTCCGCCGTGACCTTGGCGTTGCCGCTGTTTTGCTGCACCGAGGCATTCATCTGTTCGATCGACGCCGACGTCTGTTCCACCCCGGCCGCCTGCTGGCTGGCGCTTTGCGACAGCAATTGCGCGGTGTCGGCCGTTTGCTGGGCCGCCGCCATCATGCTGTCGGCGGTTTCGCGCACCTGGCCGACGGTCCCGGCCAGCTTGTCTACCATGACCTTCATGGAATACGCCATGCTGGATTCATCGCCTTTGGCCAGCTGGATTTCCTGCGTCAAGTCGCCCTTGGCCACGCGCAGCAGCGCGTCCGTCACGTACGACGGTTCCCCGCCCAGCTGTTTGATCAGGTGGCGTGTGATGGTCCAGCCCAGGGCCATGGCGACCAGCGCGATGGCGCCCATCATGGCCGCCATCGCATTGCGCGCGCTGCGCTGCCCGGCAATGCGGGCGTCGATCAGGCCGGACAGTTCCGTGACGCCGGCATTGATGGCGTCGAACTGGGCATCGATGGCGCTGGTGGTAAAGGCAATGTAATCGGGCGACGGATACTCGATGGCGGCGGCGTTGGCCACTTTGGTGCGCGCCAGGTCCGATGCCTCTTGCGCCATCTGCATGGCTTTCGATATCTTTGCGCCCAGCCGGCGCTCGGTTTCCGCATTGCCCTGGTAGCTTTTCTGGAACGAACGCGCGGCGCTGTCGGCCGCCAGGCGTTGCTTGGCCAGCAAGCCATACATGGCCGCGCGCCCATCGGCGTCGATTTGTTTGGCCGCCAGGTAGCCCGCGCCCTTGGCGCGCAACTGGCCGGTCGACTCGGTCAATTCCGGCAGATCAAACAGCACGCCGCGCATCAGGTAATAACTGCCCGCGTCGGGATCGAGCGCCAGCCCGTACCGGTCGGCCACGCCTTCGAGCAGCTGCAGCACCACTTCGCACAAGTCGGTATGGCCCTTGTAACTGTCGGCCGTGGTGACGGTGCGCGAGGCCACTCGGCTCTGCAGCGCCTGCCAGTCATTGCGCACTTGCGCCAGCAGCTTGGTGGTGGCGGGATTGTCGCCCTTGAGCAGGGTATCGACTTCCGCCAGCGTCTTGTTGACTTCATCGGCCTTGCTGCTGCGCTGTTCCGCCAGTTGGCCAGTGGTGACAAAGGCGGCCGACAGGCCGCGGTGCTGCTGGATGCGCTGCAGCAGCCGCAGCGTGGCTTCGCCCGGCTTGATGCCGCTTTGTTCAACCAGGGAAAATTCAATGTCCTTGTTGCTGCCTTGCAGGAACAGCACGAGGGGAGGCAGTACCAGCAAGACACCCAGGATACCCAGCAGCATGAAGCGCTGCCACAATTTCATACCGTCCAGGATTTTCGACACGGCCCCTCCAATTGGGTGGATAGTTGAACTCCCGTATCAATGTACCGTGTCTGCCGGTACAACTAAATGGATTTCCTGTTACATGGCGCGCCGCGTTGCGCAGTGCCCACAAGCATCAGCGGGCATGCGTGGGCAAACGCCCCCGTCAATTGGTGGAATAGACCCCGCGCTTGCGCTCGAACGATTTCAGCTTGTCGAGTTTGGCCGCGTACAGTTCATGGTCGCGCGTGGTGGTGCTGTTTTCCAGCGCCAGCTGCATGTGCCTGTCGGCCGTTTTCATGTCGCCCAGGCGGTAAGCCGCCACCGCCAGCCAGAAGTGGAACTCATGGTAATACGGCGCCCGGTCCACTTCCCGCGCGAACATGCTGCGGGCGCGGCGGAAGTCGCCATCCTGCATGGCTTTCCGGCCCAGGTTGAAATAATAGAACGGCGGATGCGGCTCGAGCCGCGCCAGTTGCTGGCGCAGCGCGGCCGCTTCACCATTTTTTCCTTGCGCATCGAGCACCTGCGCCAGGTTGAACATGGCGATGGTGCTGTTGGGCTGCAATGCATAGGCATGGCGCAGCACCGCTTCGGCTTCCGGCAGGTTGCGGTGGTGCTGGTAAATCACGCCCAGCGTGTTATACGAATTGATGAAGCCCGGATCGGTTTCGATGGCCTTGCGCGCGAACCAGTAGGCTGAATCGAGGTCGCGCGCGACCAGCGATTCGGCGGCGCGGTTGTTCATGTACATGGCCACCACCGTGCTTTCATCGATCGGTATGGTCACCAGGTTGGCAATTTCCTCCGGCGGCTGGAAATCGATCACCATGAATTTGTTGCGGTCGAAACCGCGCGTGTCTTCGCTCATGCGGGTCTTCCCCAGCACGATATTCACGTGGCCGCTGGAAAAATACAGGTTGTCGGTGCGGCTCCATGTCTCTTCCACGGTCACGGCCTGGAACTGCGTCGACATCCCCATTTCACGCGCCAGCGCCGCCGTCATGATCACCAGCGACAGGCAGTTGCCCTTGCGCGCGGCAAAGGTCTGCGCGGCGTTGCGGGTCATGGTGGCGTCGTAATCGAGCTGCAGCTTGTCTTTCTTGTACAGCGCATCGAACAGCACGGCCTGCGGTTCGCGCTTGTCGTTGGCGCGCACGATGTCGGCCGCGTATTTCACCATCTCCGGCGTCACGGCAAAAATGTGCGCGGCCGAGGTATCCTGCGCCGGCTTGCCGAACAGCTGGTCCTGGAACAGGTGGGTGGCCGGCGCGGGCGGCGCCGTGGTGGCGGCGCAGCCGGCCAGCAATGGCAGGAACAGGGCGGACAGCAACAGCAGCAGAGTTCGTTTCATGGCGCACCTCACGGATGAAACCAGTATCTGCCCCTGCCTTGCCGCTGTCAAAAGTTGTTATGTGGCGGCGCAGCAATCGCGCGCCGGGGCGTCACTGCGCCAGCGGACGGGCGTCCATCGGACGGCCCATGTTGTCGTAGCCGGCCGCCACCTCGATGGCCGCGGCGGCAATGCCCAGGGTCGCCAGCGCATCGGCCACGTCGTCGACTTCGAGGCCGACATCGCAGTCGGGATCGACCGGCTTGTCGCACGCCGCCAGGCGGGCGCCATCGGCGCCATACAGCACCACGCGCAGCACACTCTCGTGGCGCGCTTCGGCCGGGGCGATCACGATGCGCTCCGGCGCGGCGCCGCCATCGAGCACGGCGCGCACCTGGGCCATCATGTCCAGCATGGCCAGTTCCAGGCGGCCCTGTTCCAGCGCGCCGTAGAACAAGTCCTGGTACTGGAAGTTCAACTGCACTTCGCGCGCGCCGGCCAGGCAGCGCGCCACCAGCGGCGCGGCGTCGGCGGTCCACTGGCGGTAGCGCTCCATGCGCGCGGCGAAATACGCGTCCTGGGCGGCTTCGTCGGCCGGCACCGCGTAAAACGGATCGTCGGCGCGCTTCAGCGCAAAGCCCAGCAGGAAGCGCAATTCCACCGCGCTGTCGTCCGCGCTGAAGGCATTGGCCGGCCAACCCGTGATGCTGCGGTCGAGCGCCGGGGCGGCCGTGACTTTCTTGTCCATCATGGCGCCGGCCGCTTCACGCACCATCGCGTTCAGGTGGCCATAGCGGATGCGGCTCATCTCGGCCAGGTCGTAGGCATGGCGCACCAGCACCACGCGCGCTTTCGGCGCTTCCAGGCCGGCCTGCGTGAACGACGCCAGCAGCGCGTCATAGGCGCCGTCATCCTGGAATTCCTCGTCCTGGCGCAGGCCGCCCGTGCTGTGCACGAAGACGGGGATGGCAAAGGCGTTGATTTCCATGTCGGGCGCGTTGTCGCGCCGTACGTGGATGGTGCCGGCGGCTTCCTCGACGGTCTCGCGCAGCAGGCGCCAGGCCGCCACGTCTTCGTCGCGCGCCTGCATCACGGCGGTGTACAGCAACTCATCCTTTTGCTGCTGCACGTATTTGCGCACCAGGCGCACGAAGTCATTGTGCTTGCGGCGCAATTCCGCGGCTTCGGTCTCGGCGTCTTCCTGTTCGGCCAGTTCCAGTGCCAGCGCGCACAGCGCGTCGCTCAGCAAGTCATCCTGGTCTTCCGGCGGGGTGGTGTTTTTACGGGGGGCGGGGCGCTTCTTGTTTTGCATGGGCGCTTGGAGGGTTCCGGTTGTCAGTGTTCGATATGGAAGGTTTCGTGCAATTCGTCCAGCAGGTCGGCCACCTCGTCGTCGCTCAGGCCCAGGTGTGCGCAGGCATAATCGCCGCCCTTGTCCCATTCCAGCGAATCGGCATGGCCGTGGTAGCGGCGGATGCCTTTTTCAGCGATGACGGACAGCGCCACCAGCGAGCGCACGGCGTCGTCGGTGGCTTCGTCGTCCATCACTTCATAGTCGTGATGGTGCAGGATGGCCCATGACACGTCGGGCGACAAGCCCCAGTTGCGCGCCAGCAGGCAGCCGATGGCGGCATGGTTGGTGGCGTGGCGCGCATCTTCGATGGCGGTGATTTTCGCCACCGGATCGCGCTGCGCCTCGGCGAACGTGTCCTTGTAGTCGGTAAAACGGTCCATCAGCAGCGGCACGCCGATGTCGCAGAACAGTCCGAACGTGTGGGCAATGTCGGGTGGCGCGATGCGCAGCTTGCGCGAGGCAAACACCACGGCTTGCGCGCGGCGCGCCGAGGTTTCCCAGAACGAATTCAAGGCGCTGTCGTTGCCGCCGATGGCTTCCCGCGCCAGCAGGCCGGTCAGCAGGGCAGCGCACTGGTGGATGCCGAGGAAATTGATGGCTTGTTCGACCGACTTGGCCTTGCGCGCGGCGCCAAAGAACGGTGAATTGGCCAGTTTCAGCAGCGCGCCGGACATGCCGACGTCATTGCCGATGATGCGGGCGATCAGGCGCGGCGACGGATCGGGCTGGCCCAGTTCCTGTTGCAGGTCCACCAGCAGGCTGGGACGGGGCGGAATGCGGATGGAGCGCAACAAGGCGTCTTCCACCGTCGTTTCGATTACCGGGGCTGGGGCTGCAACTGTGGTCATGATGGCAAACTGGTGGTGATTTCAATCTTGTCCGTCAGTGCACTATAGCTTACTACGGCTCAGGTTGCCGGACACGTAAAAGCAGATTATCGCGCGATCTGGGTTTCTGTAGTGCAAATAAAATTTGAAAATTCCTGCAAAAACAATGAAATTGACGTAATTGGGCGAAGCCATGATGGCGCTTTGTCCATTAGTTGTCCGATATGATAGAAGCCATGACAGCGACTTCCATTCTTGCCAATATTGACTTTGCCCAGCCTTCCGCGCTGGTGGCGCCGCAACTGATCGGCGTGACCTTGCTGGTCAATGGCGTCGGCGGGCGCATCGTCGAGGTGGAAGCCTACGACCGCGACGATCCCGCTTCCCACACGTATAACGGACCGACCGAGCGCAATGGCTCGATGTTCGGGCCGCCGGCCCATGCCTACGTCTACCTGTCGCACGGCATTCACTGGTGCCTGAATTTCGTCTGCATGGAAGCAGGGCATGGCGCCGGGGTGCTGATCCGCGCGCTGGCGCCATCGCACGGCCTCGACGCCATGCGCGTGCGGCGCCGCCAGGATGACGAGCGCATGCTGTGTTCCGGGCCGGGCAAGCTGTGCCAGGCACTGGCCGTCACGCGCGCCTATAACGGCCTGCCGCTGGCGGCGCCGCCGTTCCAGCTGATCGCGCGCGACAGCGAACCTGTGGTCGTGGCGGGGCCGCGCATCGGCATTTCCAAGGCAATGGACGTGCCGTGGCGCTTCGGCGAAGCCGGCTCGAAGTTCGTCAGCCGGCCGTTCCGCTGAGCGCCCGTTCACGCGCCCGATCCCGTCTCCGGCCGCGCGCCCAATAGCCCGCCGAAGCGCCGGGTCAAGCACCCGGCCGCGCGCCGGCTCAAATACCCGGCTATGCGCCCGATCAGGCGGTTCGCACCTGCCGGTGCAAGCCGCTGGCCAGGCTGCGCATCGGGCTGCCGGCGGCGCGCCGCTCGCGCCACGGCACACCCGCCGCATTTGCCGCATCGGCCGCGTCGTGCACGCTGTCGTCGGCCAGCTGGAACACGCCCACCGCGCGCGTCAGGTTGACCGCCTGTTCCTGCAGGCTGGCGGCCGCCGCCGCGGCCTGTTCCACCAGCGCCGCGTTTTGCTGGGTCACGTCGTCGATCTGGCACACGGCCTGGTTGACTTCCTCGATGCCTTGCGCCTGTTGCGTGCTGGCTTGGCTGATGTGCTCGATCACGCCATTGACTTGCCGCACCGAGTCGACGATGTCGCCCATGCTGGCGCCGGCCGCGTGCACGCAGGCGGCGCCGCGATCGATGGTGGCCACCGAGGCGCCGATCAGGGCCTTGATTTCCTTGGCCGCGCCGGCCGAGCGCTGCGCCAGCGTGCGCACTTCCGACGCCACCACGGCAAAGCCGCGTCCCGCCTCGCCGGCGCGCGCCGCTTCCACCGCGGCGTTCAGGGCCAGGATATTGGTCTGGAACGCGATGCCGTCGATCACGCCGATGATTTCCACGATGCGGCGCGAACTGGCCCGTATCGATTCCATGCTGGCCACCGCCTGCGTGACGGACTCGCCGCCGCGTTCGGCCAGGCCGCTGGCGCGCGCCGCCAGTTCGCACGCGGCGCGCGCATGGTCGGCGTTGCTGCGCACGGCCTGGGTCAGGCTGTGCACGGCGCTGGCGGTTTCCTCCAATGAGGCGGCCTGGCGTTCGGTGCGGGTCGACAAATCCATGTTGCCGCTGGCGATTTCACGCGACGCGGTATCGATCGCGCCGACCGCGTCGAGGATGGCGCGCAGCGTGGCGTTCAACTTGTCCATGGTATGGTCCAGCAGGCGTCCGGTCTCGGCGATTTCATCGCGCCCCGCGCTGCTCTTGCCGGCCACCAGGCGGCCCGCCGCCAGGCTGCGCACCACGTCGGCGATGCCATGGATGCCGCGCAGCATGGCGCGCCGCAGCAGCAGCGTGACCACCAGCGACAGCGCGGCCGACAACAGCACGATGCCGGCCATGGCCACGCCCAGCGCGTGGAATTCGTCCGCGGCTTCCACCTGCGCCGCCGCGCTCAGCGCCTGTTCCAGCGCGGCCAGCTTGCCCAGTTCACCGTTGAGCGCTTCGAACTGGCGCTCGGCCTTGGCCATGGAATTGGTGGCGATCGACTGGTCGACCGCGGCGATTTCCATGGTTTCCCGCACCGCCTTGCGGTATGACGCCAGGGCCTTTGCCGATGCCTGCACGATGGCCAGTTCGCGCGGTTCCGCCACGGCGGCCAGTTGCGCCAGCTGCTGTTCGACGGCGCCATGGCGCGCGCGGATCTGCGCGGCCAGCGCGTCGAGCCGGGACTGGGCAAAGCTGCCGTTGATCCAGGCCAGCAACTGGTAGACGTGGGCATGCGCATAGCGCGCCTCGCCCGTGACGGCGGCGACCGCCTGCAGGCGCGCGGCGCGCACCTGCACCAGGTGTTCCATGGTGGCGTTTTGCCGCACCAGGCCATAATAGGCGCCGCCGGCTGTCGCCATCAGCAGCGCCACGGCCAGCGCCGGCGCCAGCAACAGCTTGGGCGCGATCCGCAAGTGGTTCAGCATGGCGGCCTCATTTCTTGTAAATGCCGGCTTCCAGCACCACGTCGCCCACGCGCAGGATGTAGGTGGTCTTGGGTTCGATCTTGCCCGTCATGGGATTCTTGTACATGTAGTCGACCCAGCCCTTGCCCTTGCTGGCGGCCAGTTCGATGATTTCGCGCCGGTACTTCTTGCCGCTGGCGTCGGGTACGTCCGTCAAATCCTTGCCCACGATGGAGGGGTTGATGGGATGGGCCAGCACGATGCCGGTGTGGAGGTCGCGCATGTCGACGTACAGTGAGCCCTGCACGAATTCCGCATCCTTGGCGGAAATCTTCTTCATCATTTCCTCCTTGCCGTGCGCTTTCACGTAGGCGGCGCCGCGTTCCGCCATGGCGATGGCGTCTTTTTCAGTGGGTTCCGCGGCGCCGGCGGCAAAGGCGGTGCTGGCGAAAAAGGGGACAACGGGGACAAGGGCGGCAAAGGCGGCGGAAGTCAGGGCGGTGGTCAGCAGGCGTGTCATGGCGGCTCCTCGGTGAAATTGCGCACAGGTAATTTACGCCCCATGCCTGTAGGAAAAATTGCGCTTTCGCAAGCTACGTGCATGCTGCATGGAAATGTGCGCAGCCGCGTCAACCGTGGTGGGAATGTGTGAGAATTTCCATGTGGATATTGATGTTTGGCAATTCAGCATGGGAAGTGACGCCTACGATGAAATCCGGCACACCCACCAGGAGATCATCATGCAAACCGAAGCCGCCAAGTTCAAACCGTATACCCGCCAGACCATCCGCCAGGCCCGCCAGTGGGCATGGCTGCCGCAGGAACTGCAGGAAGCCGTGCAAGTGGTGTCGCACGTGCTGCCGTTCCGCACCAATGAATATGTGCTGGACCGCCTGATCGACTGGAACAACGTGCCCGACGATCCGATCTACCGCCTGGTCTTCCCGCACCGCGACATGCTGCCCGCCCACGAATATGCGCAATTGCGCGACCTGGTGCTGGCGGAACAGCGCGACGAAGCCGCCATCGCGCAACTGGTGCACGGCATACGCATGCGCATGAACCCGCATCCGGCCGGGCAGATGACGCACAACGTCCCGCGCGTCAACGATGCGCCGCTCAAGGGCTTGCAGCACAAGTACAAGGAAACCGTGCTGTTCTTCCCCAGCGCGGGCCAGACTTGCCACGCGTACTGCACCTTCTGTTTCCGCTGGCCGCAATTCGTCGGCATGGAAGACATGAAATTCGACGCCAGGGAAACCACGCAGCTGGTGTCGTACCTGCGCGCGCACCGCGATGTGACGGACGTCCTGATCACGGGCGGCGATCCGATGATCATGAACAGCCGTTCGCTGGCCGACATCATCGAACCGCTGCTAGCGCCGGACCTGGGGCACATCCAGAACATCCGCATCGGCACCAAGTCGGTGGCGTACTGGCCGCAGCGCTATGTGACCGACCGCGACGCCGACGACGTATTGCGGCTGTTCGAAAAGGTGGTCGCCAGCGGCAAGAACATGGCCATCATGGGCCACTACAACCATGCGATGGAGTTGCGCCAGGAAGTGGCGCAGCAGGCGGTCAAGCGCATCGTCGGCACCGGCGCCACCCTGCGCATGCAGGGGCCGCTGATCCGCCACATCAATGAAGACCCGCGCAGCTGGGCCGAACTGTGGACCACCGGCGTGCGGCTGGGCGCGATCCCGTATTACATGTTCGTGGAGCGCGATACCGGGCCGCGCGACTATTTCGCGCTGCCGCTGGCGCGCGCGCACGAGATCTTCCGGCAGGCTTACCAGATGGTGTCGGGCCTGTCGCGCACCGTGCGCGGGCCGTCGATGAGTGCTTTCCCCGGCAAGGTGGCGATCGATGGCGTGGCCACCATCGGCGGTGAAAAAGTGTTCGCGCTGCAGTTCCTGCAGGCGCGCAACCCGGACTGGGTGCGCAAGCCGTTCTACGCGAAATTCGACCCCGACGCCACCTGGATGGATGACCTGGTGCCGGCCTTCGGCAAGGAGCGCTTTTTCTTCGAGGAAGAGGAACCGATGCCGCGCAAGGTGATCCCGCTGGCCGCCGTGCGCGGCGGGACGCACGAGGGCGACGGCCGCTGCGGCGTACAGAGCAACGCCGCATGACAGGCGCGCCATGGATAACCATCATCACGGCGGCGGCGCCGCCGCCCAGGGGGCCGCCTTGCCGATCGCCGGCGGCGACTCTCCCGCCGCCGGCAGCGAGGCGTGCGCGCAGCCCGGCATGGGGCAGCACCACTTGCCACAGCTGCCGCAGCAGGAACTGCCGCCAATGGCGCCGGCACCGCAGCCGGCAACGTGGCCGGAACCCCAGGTGGTGGCGCCGGCGCTGCCGCCTGCGCAGCCGGCACCGCCACAGCCGCACTGGCTGACGTTCGGCGTTCCCGCCTTCATCGGCCGCGTGCGCATCCCCGGCACCCTGGCGCCCGCGTCGATGTTTTGCCTGGTGTTCCTGCCGTTTGCGCTGGGCCATTTCATGTCCAGCCTGCTGCGCAACGTGAACGCGATCCTGGCGCCGCAACTGGTCGCATCGCTGGGACTGACGTCGGCGCAGCTGGGCGTCTTGACCAGCGCGTATTTTTTCACGTTCGCGCTGGCGCAGCTGCCGGTCGGCATGGCGCTGGACCGCTTCGGCCCGCGCCTGGTGCAGTTTTCCATGCTGTGGCTGGCCGCGCTGGGGGCGCTGGCGTTTTCCGGCAGCCGCGAATTCAGCCAGTTGGTGGCGGCGCGCGCCGTGATGGGGATCGGCCTGGCCGGCTGTTTCATGGCAGCCGTGAAAGCCGTGTCGACCTGGATCTCGCCGGCCAGGCTGCCGTCCGTGCAGGGCTACCTGATTGCCGTGGGCGGACTGGGCGCGGCCAGCGCGACCTTGCCGGTGCGGCTGGCGCTGCAATACATGGACTGGCGCTGGCTGTTCATCATGCTGGGCGGGGGATGCGCCATCATCGCCCTGCTGATCTGGCTGCTGGCGCCGACGCCGCCGGCCGCGCCGCCGAAACCGTTCAACCGGCGCATGCTGGCCGGGATTTGCCGCCACCCGGTGTTCCGCTCCACGGCCGCGCTGATGCTGTTGCCGCACGCCGTATTCTTTGGCGTGCAGGGCTTGTGGATCGCGCGCTGGCTGAACGACGTCGGCGGGTTCACGCCGCAAGCCATCGCCTGGCTGCTGTACCTGGGCATGGCGGCCGTGGTGCTGGGCGCGATCGCCACCGGCATGGTTACGGAATGGGCCGCCAAACGCGGCATCGCGCCGCTGACGGTGGCCGCGTGCGGCATTGCGCTGTTCGTGGCGGTGCAGCTGGGATTCGCGCTGGACTGGCGCCCCGGCCATGCGCAACTGGCGGTGCTGTTCACGCTGATGGGCACCATCACCGGCATCGATTACGCGATCGTGGCGCAAGCCATGCCGCCGGCGCTGACCGGGCGCGCATCGACCTGCCTGAACCTATTCATTTTCCTGGCCGCGTTTTGCGTGCAGGCCGGCTTCGGGCTGGTGCTGGGATGCTGGCATCCCGATGCGCTGCAGCGCTACCCGGCCATGGCGTACCAGGCCGCGTTTGGCGTACTGGTGCTGCTGCAATTGCCTGGCTTGCTGGTGTTCGCCTGGCGCCGCCGCGCAGCGCTCATGTGCTGCGCGGAGCGCTGGCGCGGCATCCGTTACAATGTCGGCCTTACCTTGAAGGAAATGTATGAAACTGGTTCGTTACGGCCGTCCCGGCAAAGAAAAACCCGGCCTGATTGATGATGAGGGCAAACTGCGCGACTTGTCCGGTGTGATCGATGATATCGGTCCGGAACAGTTGTCGGACAAGGCCCTGCGCAAGCTGGCCAAGATCGCGCACGCGGACTTGCCGCTGGTGCGCGGCAACCCGCGCTTTGGCGTGCCGGTGGCGAAAGTCGGCAAGTTCATCGGCATCGGCTTGAATTACTACGACCACGCCAGGGAAATGGATTTGCCGATTCCCACCGAACCGATCGTGTTCATGAAAGCCATCAGCTGCCTGTCCGGCCCGGACGATCCGGTGATGCTGCCGAAGGGCTCGAAAAAGACCGACTGGGAAGTGGAGCTGGGCGTCATCATCGGCACCCGCGCGCGGCACGTCAGCGTCAAGGACGCGGACCAGTACATTGCCGGCTATTGCGTGGTGAACGACATCTCGGAACGCGAATTCCAGTTCGAGCGCGGTTCGCAGTGGGACAAGGGCAAGGGTTGCGATACCTTCGGCCCGGTCGGCCCTTGGCTGGTGACGCGCGATGAAGTGTATTTCCCGGACAAGCTGGACCTGTACCTGGAACTCAACGGCAAGCGCATGCAGACCGGCAGCACCGACAACATGATCTTCTCGGTGCCGCAAATCGTCAGCTACCTGTCGCAATTCATGACCCTGGAGCCGGGCGATGTGATCGCCACCGGTACCCCGCCCGGCGTCGGCAATGGCCGCAAGCCGAAGCGCTTCCTGAAGAAGGGCGACTTCATGCGCCTGGGCATTGCCGGCCTGGGGGAACAGCAACAGGACGTGATCGCGTTCCAGCAATATTGACGCCTGCCCGGCGTCAGGCGGCGTGCCGGCCGGCATAGGCCGGCGCCACGCCGATGGCAACCAGTGCGCGCTCCAGCGCTTCCTGCAGCCGCGACACGATTTCCGCCAGGTCCGCTTCCGAGGCAATGAAAGGCGGCGCCAGCAGGATATGGTCGCCCCGTTCGCCATCGATGGTGCCACCCATCGGGTACACGATCAAGCCGCACGCCATGGCTTGCATGCGTACGGCTTCATGCAGTTTCAGGGCCGGCGCGAACGGTTCCTTGCTGGCGCGGTCGCGCACCAGTTCCAGCGCCCACAGCAAGCCCCGGCCACGGATGTCGCCCACGTGCGGATGTGCATGGAAGGCGTCGCGCAACATGCGCCGCAGCGCCGCGCCGCGCACCGTCACCGCGCCCAGCAGGCAATCGCGCTGGATCACGCGCTGCACCGCCAGCGCGGCGGCCGCCGCCACCGGATGGCCGACATAGGTGTGGCCATGCTGGAACACGCCGCTGCCGTTGCGCAGGCGCTGCACGATGGCGTCGCGCGCCACCACCGCGCCGATCGGCTGGTAGCCGGCGCCCAGGCCCTTGCCCAGCGTGACCAGATCCGGCACCACGTTTTCCTGTTCCACCGCGTACAGCGTGCCGGTGCGGCCCATGCCGCACATGACTTCATCGGCAATGAACAAAATCCCGTACTGGTCGCACAGCGCCCGCACGCCCTTGAAGTAGCCCGGCGTGGCGGGAATCGCGCCGCCGGTGGCGCCGACCACCGGTTCGGCGCAAAAGCCGATCACGTTTTCCGGACCGGCCGCGATGATGGCCGCTTCCAGTTCCACCAGCAGTCCGGCCGTGTAATCGGCCACGCTCTGGCCTTCCAGCCGGTCGCGGTATTCATAGCAGGGCGCCACGCGTGCCACGTCCATCAACAGCGGTGCATAGGGCTTGCGGCGGAACGCGTTGCCGCCCAGCGCCAGCGCGCCCAGCGTATTGCCGTGGTAACTCTGGCGCCGCGCGATGAACAGGCGGCGCTGCGGCTCGCCGGCTTCCACGAAATACTGGCGCGCCAGCTTCAGCGCGGTTTCCATGGCTTCCGATCCGCCCGACACCAGGTACACATGATCGAGGTCGCCCGGTGCATCGTAGGCAATGCGCGAGGCCAGTTCCTCGGCCGCGTCGGTGGTGAAAAACGCGGTGTGCGCATACGCCAGGCGGTCGATTTGCGCATGCATGGCGTCGATCACGTCGGGATGGCCATGGCCCAGCGACGAGACGGCGGCGCCGCCGCTGGCGTCGAGGTAACTGTTGCCCTTGCTGTCGCGGATGATGACGCCTTCGCCGCTGACGGCGACAGGCGGCGTGCGGCGCAGGCTGCGGTGGATGAGGTGGCTCATGTGCGTCCCTTTATTGTTTGTAAGAAATTTGGACGATAGCCCGTGGCATCTTGCTGTCTTTTGATTTTTCTCCAAGCGTGTGCGAATATGGCCTGATGAGTGAACGCCTGGGCCCCATTCCCCCCGACCAGCTGACGCCGCTGCAACAGCAGGCCGCGCAAGCCATCATCGACGGACCGCGCGGCGCGCTGTACGGCCCGTTCGTGCCGTTGTTGCGCAGTCCCGAATTGATGGCGCATGCGCAGCGCCTCGGCGAATACCTGCGCTACCGCAGCGCGATCGGCACGCGCCTGTCGGAACTGGCCATCCTGGTCACCGCGCGGCACTGGAACCAGCAGGTCGAGTGGGCGATCCACGCGCCGATCGCGGCGCGGGAAGGCATTGCCGCCGGCGCCATCGAGGCGGTAGCCCAGGGCCGCCGGCCGCAAGCAATGGCGCCCGACGAAGCGGTAGTCCATGATTTTTGCCTCGAACTGCAGCGCGACAAGCGCGTCACGGACGCCACCTATGCGGCCGCGCTGGCGCAATTCGGCGAACAGGGCGTGGTCGACCTGATGGGCTTGAACGGCTATTACACGTTCCTGGCCATGGTCATGAATGGCGCGCAGACCGCCGCGCCGCCATCAAGCGCGGCGCCGCTGCCAGAATTGCCGCCCGGATAGCCAGGCCCTGGCGCCACGGGACAGCCGGCGGCGGCCGCTGTTGCCAGTGCACGACTAGGTGCGCCAGCGTACCGACGCCCTGTTGTGCAACCGGATAATCGGCGCATTCTACGGAGGCGCCATGGACGACGAATTCACTGGAAAACCCGCCCGCCCGGCGCGGCGCGGTTTCCTGCAATCCGCACTGGCCGCGGTTGCGGCAGGCAATGCCGCACAGGCGACGGCTGCGCCGGCAACAACGGCCAAGCCGGCCGCCGCTGCAGCCGCTCCAGCCGCGCCCGCGGTTCCCGTCAAGCTGTCGATCAATGGCCAGGAGCACAGCCTGGTGCTGGAGCCGCGCGTGACCTTGCTCGATGCGCTGCGCGAATCGCTGGGCCTGACCGGCACCAAGAAAGGCTGCGACCGCGGCCAGTGCGGCGCCTGCACGGTACTGGTCAATGGCCGCCGCATCAACAGTTGCCTGTCGCTGGCGGTGATGCACGAGGGCGACGAGATCGTCACGGTCGAGGGCCTGGCCTACCACGGCGAGCTCACGCCGCTGCAAGCCGCGTTCATCGAGCACGATGCGTTCCAGTGCGGCTATTGCACGCCGGGCCAGCTGTGTTCCGCCACGGCGCTGATCTCCGAAGTGCGGGCCGGCGACGCCAGCGCGGTGACGCCCGACGTGAGCAAGGCCGCGCCATCGTGGACCGACGAGGAAATCCGCGAACGCATGAGCGGCAACCTGTGCCGCTGCGGCGCGTATCCCAACATCGTCGCGGCCGTGCGCAGCGTGGCGCTGAAACCCGTGTAACCCATCCAAACCGTTCAACCGCATTAAGGAGGCGCCATGCAACCGGTCCATTATGAGCGGGCGCGAGACGTGCAGCATGCGCTGCAACTGGGCAGCCAGCCCGGCGCGCGCTATATCGCGGGCGGCACCAACCTGCTGGACTTGATGAAGGGCGACGTCGAACATCCGGCCCGGCTGGTCGACGTCACCCATGCGGGCCTGGACCAGGTGTTCGACCAGCCCGACGGCGGCTTGCGCATCGGCGCCACCGCGCGCAACAGCGACACCGCCAACCACCCGCTGGTGCGCGAGCGCTATCCGCTGCTGACGCAAGCCTTGCTGTCCGGCGCATCGCCGCAATTGCGCAACATGGCCACCACGGCCGGCAACCTGTTGCAGCGCACGCGCTGCCCGTATTTCACCGATACCGCGTTCGACAAGTGCAACAAGCGCATGCCCGGTTCCGGCTGCGGCGCGCGCGAAGGGTGGCAGCGCATGCATGCGATCCTGGGCGCCAGCGAAGCGTGCATCGCCGTCAACCCGTCCGACATGAACGTGGCGCTGGCCGCGCTCGATGGCGTGGTGGTGGTGGCCGGGCAGGGCGGCGAGCGGCGCATCCCGGTCACGGCGTTCCACCGCCTGCCCGGCAATACGCCGCAGATCGACACCGTGCTGCAGCCCGGTGAACTGATCCTGGGCGTGGAATTGCCGCCGCCGCGCTTCAACCGCAGGCACTACCTGAAGGTGCGCGACCGCGCCAGCTATGCGTTCGCGCTGGTGTCGGCCGCCGTGCTGCTGCGCATGGACGGCGACACCATCGCCGAGGCGCGGCTGGCGCTGGGCGGCGTGGCGCACAAGCCGTGGCGCGTGCCGGAAGCCGAAGCCCTGCTGGCGGGCGTGCAATTGACCGATGAAGTGGGGCGGCAAGTGGCCGCGCGCATGCTGGCCGGCGCCAGCGCCTACCGCGACAACCAGTACAAGGTGGAGCTGGCGCAGCGCGTCATCGTGCGCGCTTTGCGCAACGCGGCGGAAAACAGGGGGGCGGCATGACGGCCATTACCGGACAACCCATCGGGGGACAACCCATCACGGGACAACCACTGGACCGCACCGACGGCGTGGCGAAAGTCACGGGCGCGGCGCGCTTTACCGCCGAACATCCCGCGCCGCGCCTGGCGTACGCGGTGCTGGTGCAAAGCACGGTGCCGAAGGGGAAGATCACCGCCATCGACACCGCGCAGGCCGGCGCCATGCGCGGCGTGCTGCTGGTCATGACGCACAGGAACGCGCCGCGGCTGCCGCCGCCCGCGCCGCCCGGCAAGGATGAACAGCCGCCGAATCCGAAACTGAGCCTGCTGCAGGGCGATGAGGTGCAGTACAACGGCCAGCCCATTGCCGTGGTGGTGGCCGATACGCTGGAACATGCGCAGGAAGCGGCGCGCCGTGTGCGGGTGCGCTATGCGCAGAAACCGGCGGTGCTCGATTTTGCCGCCGCCAAACGCAGCCCGCGCACGCCCAAGCCGCAGCCGGACCGCCCGTCCGACACCGCGCGCGGCGACGCCGAGGCGGCGCTGGCGCGCTCCGCGGTGCGCATCGACGCGGTGTACACCACGCCGATCGAGAACCACAACCCGATGGAGCCGCACGCCACCATCGCCGCGTGGGACGGCAACCGCCTGACCCTGCACGACGCCACGCAAAACGTGTCCGGCGTGCGCAAGGCCGTGGCGAAGAACCTCGGCATCGCGCCGGAACAGGTGCGGGTGATCTGCCCGTTCGTCGGCGGCGGCTTTGGCTGCAAGGGCTCGACCTGGTCGCACGTGGTGCTGGCCGCGATGGCGGCCCGGCAGGTGGGGCGGCCCGTCAAGCTGGTGCTGGAGCGCACCCAGATGTATGGCCCGGTCGGCGCCCGCCCGATGACGGAGCAGCATCTGCGGCTCGGCGCGGCCCAGGATGGCGCCCTGCAATCGGTGATGCACGACACGGTATCGCATACCTCGTTCGTCGACGATTTCACCGAGCCGTGCACCTCGCCCACGCGCATCCTGTACGCCAGCGAGGCGCTGCGCACCACCCAGCGCCTGGCCACGCTGAACCTGGGCGTGCCGACCTACATGCGGGCGCCGGGCGAAGCGTCGGGCAGCTTCGCGCTGGAGTGCGCGCTCGATGAACTGGCGTATGTCTTGAAGATGGACCCGGTGGCGCTGCGGATGCGCAATGACGCGCAGCGCGATCCGGAAAAGCAGCTGCCATGGTCGTCCAAGGCGCTGGCCGAGTGCTACCGCGTCGCCGCAGAGCGCTTTGGCTGGGCGCGCCGCACGGTGCAGCCGGGTTCCATGCGCCAAGGACGCACCCTGATCGGCTATGGCATGGCGACCGCCACCTATCCGGCCAACCGCATGCCGGCCAAGGCGTCGGCCATGATCCGGCCCGACGGCACCGCGCTGGTGCGCAGCGGTTCGCATGACCTGGGCACCGGCACCTATACCATCATGACGCAGGTGGCGGCCGATGCGCTGGGCTGGCCGGTGGACAAGGTCACGTTCGAACTGGGCGACACCGCCATGCCGCAGGCGCCGGTCTCGGGCGGCTCGATGACGGCCGCCAGCGTCGGCCCCGCCGTGCAGCAGGCGGCGCGCGCCGCGCGCGCCAAGCTGGTGGCGATGGCGATCGCCGATGCGATGTCGCCGGTGCATGGCGCGGCCGAAGACGACGTGCTGGTGGAAAACGGCTGGCTGGCGCGCAAGTCGCAGCCGGACCGGCGCGAACCGGCCGCCGCGCTGATCGCGCGCCATGGCGGGGCGCCGGTAACGGCGGAGGCCGAAGCAAAACCGGGCGACGAGAAAAAGCAGGTGTCGATGCATTCGTTCGGCGCGGTGTTCGCCGAAGTGCACGTGGACGCCGACCTGGGCACGGTGCGCGTGCCGCGCATCGTCGGCGTCTATGACGTGGGCCGGCTGTTGAACCGCAAGACCGGGCACAGCCAGCTGATGGGCGGCATCGTCTGGGGCGTGGGCATGGCGCTGACGGAAAAGACCGAAATGGACTGGCGCGTGGGCCGCGCCGTGAACGCCAACCTGGCCGATTACCACGTGCCGGTCAACGCCGACATCGGCGCCATCGACGTCACGGTGCTGGACGGGCATGACCCCCACATCAATGCGCTGGGCGCGCGCGGCATCGGCGAAATCGGCATCACCGGCGTCGCCGCGGCCATCGCCAACGCGGTGTATCACGCGACGGGCAAGCGGATCAGGGATTTGCCGGTCACGCCGGACAAGCTGATTTGAGGCGGGGGGGGGGCCGGCGGGGTGCCGGCGGGGTGCCGGCGGGGTGCCGGATTACGCGCTGCGCGCTGATCCGGCCTACGATGCGATACGGTATGCGGTGTGGCTTGCTGCAGGGGGGATCAGGCGCAGCCGTCATCCACCACGATACCGCCCGTTACTTCAACACCTTCTTCAGCCACGCTGAAACATGCTGCACTTCCTCGGCGCACGCCGAGTGCTGCATCGGGTAGTCGTGCCATTCGACCTTGTAGCCGAGCTTGGCCAGCACGTCGCGCGACGCGGTGGCGCGGCTGATCGGGATCACCGGGTCCATCGTGCCGTGCACCATGAAGATCGGCGTGTCCTGGTTGGCGGCGCTGCGCTCGGCCGCGACCTTGTCGGCCAGCGGCAGGTAGCCGGACAGGCACATCAGCCCGGCCAGCTTTTCCGGATGGCGCAGGCCGGCCTGCAGGGTCATCGCGCAACCCTGCGAGAAACCGCCCAGCACGATGCGGCTGGCCGGGATGCCGCGCGCCTTTTCACGGGCGATCAGCGCTTCGACCAGCGCCTGCGATTCGCGCAAGCCTTTTTCATCTTCCTGGCGCCCCAGGTCCGTGTGCACGATGTCGTACCACGAGCGCATCACGTAGCCGCCATTGATGGTCACCGGCATCATGTTCGCGTGCGGGAACACGAAACGGATGCCCGGCATGCCGGCCAGGTCCAGTTCATTGACGATGGGGGCCCAGCCTTCGCCGCTGTCGCCCAGGCCATGCATCCAGATCACGGCCACTTCAGGGTTGGCCGAGGTATTGATTTCAATCGAGTCCAGTACGGTGGTCATCAGGCGCTTCCTAATTTGTTGCTGGTTGCTTGTTGCGGATGGCGGATTTCGGGCGGAACGCCTTGCAGACCGCCGGATCGGTTTCCATGTACGGGCCGCCGATCAAGTCCACGCAATACGGCACGGCGGCGAACACGCCGCCCACCAGCTGCTTGCCGTCGGCGTCCTTCAAGCCTTCCAGGGTTTCCTTGATGGCTTTCGGCTGGCCCGGCAGGTTGATGATCAGGGCCGCATGGTCCGGCGTCTCGCGGATCACGGCGACCTGGCGCGACAGGATCGCGGTCGGCACGAAGGCCAGGCTGACCTGGCGCATCTGTTCGCCGAAGCCCGGCATTTCCTTGGTGCCGACCGCCAGCGTGGCTTCCGGCGTGACGTCGCGGCGCGACGGGCCGGTGCCGCCGGTGGTCAACACCAGGTGGCAGCGCGCGCTGTCGACCAGTTCCACCAGCGTGGCTTCGATCTGCGGGCGCTCGTCGGGAATCAGGCGGGTCTCGATGCGGAATGGCGTGGTCAGGCAGGCCGCCAGCCAGTCCTGCAGCGCCGGAATGCCCTGGTCCTGGTACACGCCGCTGCTGGCGCGGTCGGAAATCGACACCAGGCCGATCACCAGTTCCGGCTCGGCGGCGCTGTTACCGGTCATCGTCTTCGCCTTCCTCGCCGTCCTCGCCCTCGTCGTCGGCGCTGGCGGCGGCCTTGGCGCTTTGCGCGGCCAGGTCCTTCAGGATCTGGAAGATTTCGCGGTAAGCCTTGGGCGGCTTGTTTTCCGCCTGTTCCTTGCGGGCGTTGCGGATCAGCGCGCGCAGGTGCTGCACGTCCAGGTCCGGGTGTTCCGACAACAGGACCGTCAGCGCATTGTCGTCGGCCAGCAGCTTGTCGCGGCGGCGCTCCAGCGCGTGCAGCGCGGCGGTATCGGCCTTGGAAGCGCCTTTCCAGCCTTCGATGGTGCGGCGGATCACGGCGATTTCCTCGTCGTCCAGCGAGCGCATCTTCTTGCCGACGAATTGCAGCGCGCGGCGGCGGCCTTCGTGGTCCTTGATGTTCTGTGTGTCGAGGATGACTTCCTTGACGTCGTCCGGCATCGGCACGCGCTTCACGCGGTCGCGCGGCGCATTGACCAGTTCCGTGCCCAGTTCCTGCAGCGCATCGGACAGGCGTTTCAATTCGGTTTTGGACGGACGCTCGTATTTTTCCTGGAATTCGGAAGACTGGAAGCCGACGGCGCCCCGGTTAGCATTTGGCATAATGACAAAAGGCCAGGCGTACCTGACCTGTAAAAACAGTAAACGGCTGCTATGATACCTCCTTTATTCGTCATCCCTGAAAAAACACCCTCATGAGCGATTCCGTCTTCACCCACAGCCAGGACCAGTTGAAACAGCTTGCACGCGACGTTTTGCAATACGCGCGGGAAAAAGGCGGCACCGACGCGGCAGTGGAGATCAGCGAAGGCAGTGGCTTGTCCGTGTCCGTCCGCAAGAGCAAGATCGAAACCATCGAGCAAAACAAGGACAAGGGCCTGGGAGTGACGGTATTTGTCGGCCAGAAACGCGGCAACGCCAGCACGTCGGACTTTTCCGCCGCCTCGCTGCGCGCCACCGTGGAAGCGGCCTACAACATTGCCCGCTTCACGGCCGACGACGATTGCGCCGGCCTGGCCGATGAAGACATGCTGGAAATGAACCCACGGGACCTGCAATTGTTTTACCCGTGGACCATCAGCACCGAGGAAGCCGTGGTGCTGGCGCAGCGCGCCGAGGCGGCGGCGTTTGCCGTCGATCCGCGCGTGACCAACAGCGAAGGCGCCGGTGTGCACGTGCAGCAATCGCACTTCGTGGCGGCCAATTCGCGCGGCTTCATTGGCGGCTACCCGTATTCGCGCCATACGATTTCCGTGGCGCCGATCGCCGGCAAGGGCGCGAAAATGCAGCGCGACGACTGGTACAGTTCCGTGCGCGACCCGCAAAAACTCGCGCAGCCGGAAGCCATCGGCCGTTACGCGGCCGAGCGCGCGCTGGCGCGCCTGAACGCCCGCAAGCTCGATACGCGCACCTGCCCGGTGCTGTTCGAGGCGCCGCTGGCGGCCGGCCTGCTGGGCGCGTTCGTGCAGGCCACGTCGGGCGGCGCGCTGTACCGCAAGTCCACTTTCCTGCTCGACAGCCTGGGCAAATCCATCTTCCCGGCGCACATCCAGGTCAGCGAAGACCCGCACGTGATCGGCGCCATCGGTTCCGCGCCATTCGACGAGGAAGGCGTGCGCACCACGGCGCGCGATGTGGTCAAGGATGGCGTGCTGCAGGGTTATTTCCTGTCGACGTATTCGGCCCGCAAGCTGGGCATGAAAACCACGGGCAACGCGGGCGGCTCGCACAACCTGTCGCTGACGTCGTCCCTGACGTCGGCCGGCGACGATTTCGTGGCGATGTTGAAGAAAATGGGCACCGGCCTGCTGGTGACCGAATTGATGGGCCAGGGCACCAATTACGTGACCGGCGATTATTCGCGCGGCGCGTCCGGCTATTGGGTGGAAAACGGCGTGATTCAATATCCGGTCGAGGAAATCACCATTGCCGGCAACATGAAGGACATGTTCCAGGATATCGTCGCCGTTGGCGCCGATGTTCTGGTGCGCGGCACCAAGCAGACCGGCTCGATCCTGATTGGAAAAATGGTCGTCGCCGGAAATTGATCTTTTGACCATGACGTGCCGCCGGCATCGAAGACTGCACGGCGGCATCATATTTTCATTGCAACCTTATAGGGCTTTCCATACACTGTCTCGGGCAATAACACCACCGAGGAGACCAAAGCATGGAACGCCGTTCCTTCCTGAAAAAGGCAGCAGTAGGCGCCTCCGCAGGCGCTGTTGTAACGCCGGCGCTGGCGCAGTCGCTACCCACCATTAACTGGCGCCTGGCGTCCAGTTTCCCGAAAACCCTGGACACCATTTATGGCGCGGCCGATACCTTCGTCAAGCGCGTCTCGCAGCTGACCGGCGGCAAATTCAATATCCGCGTATTCGCCGGCGGCGAAATCGTCCCCGGCCTGCAAGTGCTGGACGCGGTGCAGGCCGGCACCGTCGAGTGCGGCCACAGCGCGTCGTACTATTATTTCGGCAAGGACGCCACCTTCGCATTCGATTGCGCGGTGCCGTTCGGCCTGACCTCGCGCCAGCATACCGCCTGGTATGAACAGGGCGGCGGCCGCGAACTGACCCGCGAATTCTTCAAGGGTTATGGCGTCATCAATTTCCTGGGCGGTAACTCGGGCACGCAGATGGGCGGCTGGTTCCGCAAGGAGATCAAGTCCGTGGCGGACCTGAAAGGCACCAAGATGCGCATCGGCGGCTTTGCCGGCAAGGTGCTGGAGCGCCTCGGCCTGGTGCCGCAACAGCTGGCCGGCGGCGACATTTATCCGGCGCTGGAAAAAGGCACCATCGATGCGGCGGAATGGGTCGGCCCGTACGACGACGAGAAATTCGGCTTCTACAAGGTCGCCCCGTATTACTACTATCCGGGCTGGTGGGAAGCCGGCGCCTCGTTCTCGTTCTACGTCAGCCTGAAGGAATGGGAAAAACTGCCGAAGGAATACCAGGCCGCGATCGAAGCCGCGTCGTATGAAGCGCACGTGGTGATGCAGGCCGAATACGACGCCCGCAACCCGACCGCGCTGGCCAGCCTGCTGAAGAAAGGCGTGAAGCTGCGCGCCTTCCCGAAAGACATGCTGGAAGCCAGCTACAAGGCCGCGGTGGACGTGATGAACGAGGAAGCCGCGAAGAATGCGAAATTCGCGAAGATCTACGAACCCTGGAAACAGTTCCGCAAGGACCAGAACCAGTGGGCGTCGGTGGCGGAAGCATCGATGCAGAACTTCCTGATCACCACGGTCAAGAGCGGCAAGTAAGCATGACCTCAACCAGGCCGTAATGCAAAACGGGCCGGCACATGTGCCGGCCCGTTTTTTTTACGGCGGCTTTTTCAGAACTTCATTTCCATCAGCGCCCGCACGACCGCCACCGTCGGGGTGGTGGTGGTGTCCGCGTTCAAGCCGTTCGGCGTCAGGAAGGCGTTTTGCGCCACGTTATCCTGGTGCAGCAGGTTCGAGACCGACACGCGCAATTGCGTCTTCGGGCTGAACTTCATCACGCCATACCAGTCCAGCGTGCGCTTCGGCGCGCTCCACGAAAACTGCCGGTCCGAGACCCGCACCGGGCCACCCGACTGGAAGCTGAAGCTGGCGCCGGTGGTCAGCGGCAGCGTATCCATCTTGTAGTCGAAGCCGATCGTGCCGCTGGTTGGAGTCTGGCCGTCTAGGCGGTTGTTCGGGCCCGGCACGGTGTCCAGCGTGGACCAGTTGCGCGCCACGTTGGCGCGGATCTCGATCGCCGGAGCGGCCGGATACAGCGAACGCAATGGCAGCTTGGCTTCCAGTTCGACGCCGTGCGTGTTGGCGGTGCCGGCGTTGACGGGACGGGACACCCACAGGCCGTCGATCAGGTCCACGCGGTTGCGGATGCTGTCGTCGATGCGGCGCACATAGGTGCTGGCCGTCAGCAGGCCGCCGCCCGGCAGGTAATGTTCATACGCCAGGTCCAGGCCCCAGGCCAGTTCCGGCTTCAGTTGCGGGTTGCCCGACTGGTCCGGCGAGGTCGGCGAATTGTTGTTCGACGTGAAGCGGCGCGGGATCAGCTGGTTCACGCCGGGCGCCTTGTAGGTGCGGCTCAGGCCCAGGCGCACCTGGTCGTTTTTCGTGTCCGGCAATTTCCACAGGGTCTGGAACAGCGGGCTGAGGACGCTGGACTTGCTGTTGACGGCCGCGTAGTCGGAACCTTCGCTGGTGGTCTGGATGCCTTCCCAGCGCAAGCCCATGTACACCGACCAGCGGTCCGTGACTTGCCATTCGTCCTGCGCATAGGCGGCCAGGCGCTTGATATCGGCATTGAATACCTGGTTCAGGTTTTCCGGCCCGCGCGGCGCATTCTGGCCCGGCTGCGGTGGTGGCGGCGGCAGCAGCGCGGTATCGCGCTGGATGCGGTCTTCATCGCGGTTGCTGACGCCGGCGTCCCAGCCCACGGCCAGCGCGTGGTGTTCGACGATCGGCGTCGAATACTTGCCGGTGGTGGTGAATCCTTTTTCCGTCTGCGTCGACGTCACCGTCCGGTCCAGCGCCGGCTTCATGCCGGGCGCGTATTGCAGGCTGTGGGCGTCCGAGTCGCGGTTGTTGTAGTTCACGCCGCCCTTGACTTCCAGCTTGGCGCCGGCGGCCAGCTTGCGGGTCCACGTCACGTCGCTGCGCGCCATCACGAAGTCGGTGCGCACGCCGACGTCGGTGCCCACGTATTGCGCCTGGCGGTTGCCTTCGAGCTGGGTGAAGCGTTCCACCGCGTTGAAGCGCGCCTGGTTGGCGTTGACGAAGCTTTGCCACGTGACGATATCGCCCGGGCCCAGGTTGAAGTTCACGCGCGGCGACAGGCCCAGCGCCTTGAACTGGCCAAAGTTTTGCTGGTCGGCGCTGCGCAATTGCGTGCGCTTGCCGGCCAGGTCGAATTCTTCCTGCACCAGGGTGGAAGGGCGGTCGAATTTCGCATACGTGACGTTGCCGCCGATCGCATACGACATGATGCCGCTCTTGTCCGACAGCTGGAAATTCGTATTGGTGCCGAGCTTGCCGTTATCGTCCTGCAAACCCACCTTCAATTCGCGCTGGGCCGTCTGCACGGCGCGCTTGAGCACGATGTTGATGCCGCCGGCGATGGCCTGGGTCGAATATTCGGCCGTGGCCGCGCGCATCACTTCGACGCGCTCGATCATGTCGGGCGAAATCGAATCCAGTGAAAAGCCCGGCGGCGCCGGTTCGCCATTGAGCAGGATTTGCGTATAGCCGGCGCCCAGGCCGCGCATGCGGATATCGCCGCCGCGTCCCTGCACGCCGCCGACGGTGACGCCGGGCAGGCGTTTCAGCACTTCACCGATGGTGGTATCGCCATTTTTCAGGATTTCCTCCTGCGTCACGACGATCTTGGTGGCCGTGTCGTTGCGCCGCGCATCATATTGGGCGGCCGCGCCCTTGATTTCCACCTGCTGGATTTTCTCGTCCTTCCTGGCTGGCGGTTCTTCCGCGGCGTGGGCATGGATGGCGCCCAGCAGGGCCGGGGTGGCTGCGAGCAGGCGCAGCAGGGTGGGGGAGGGACGGACAGTTGGTTTCATTGTAATGTGGCGAAAAAAAGCCCCGCCGTGCGGGGCTTGATCGTTGACGCTAGGAAAAAATCAGGCGCGCAGCGATTGTAATACAGGTTGCAGGATATCGGCACCCAGGCGGGCGCTGCGGGCGCCATCCCAGCCCACGGCCGGGTCCGGATCGTTGGCGTTGTCCTTGAACGGCATTTCCAGGGTCAGCGACAGGCAGCCGAACGCGTGCGTGATGTGCGGCGAACCCATGGTCAGGGTTTCCGGGGTAAACGGCGTCACGCCATAGCCGTGCACATCCTGGAAGTCCGGGCTGGCGATCTTGAAGGCGTCGACGAAGCGCTGCTGTTCGGCGCGTTCTTTTTCGCCGAAGGTTTCCAGCGATTCGGAACCGGCCACGAACACGTACGGCAAGCCTTCGTCGCCGTGGATGTCGAGGAACAGGTCGCAGCCGGTCTGCTTCATCTTGTTCAGCACCAGGAACACTTCCGGGCTGCGCTCCATGGTCGGGTTCATCCACTCGCGGTTCAGGTTGGCGCCGGCCGCGTTGGTGCGCAGGTTGCCGCGCACGGAACCGTCCGGGTTCATGTTCGGCACCACGTAGAACACGGCTTCCTTCAGCAACTGGCGGCCGTGCGGGTTGGCGTCGTCCAGCAGCGCATCGAGCATGCCTTCGACGAACCATTCAGCCATGGTTTCCCCGGGGTGCTGGCGCGCGATGACCCACACTTTCTTCTTGCCGTCGGCCGGTTCGCCAATGACCAGCAAGTTCATGTCGTGGCCATCCAGGGTCGAGCCCAGGTCTTCCATGCGCACGTGCGGCGACAGTTGCGCGCTGTCGAGCAGGGCCAGGTGGCGCTCCCACGAATACGGTTCGAAGTACGCGTAATACACGCTGTCGAATTCGGGCGTATGTTCGATGGTCATGACCTGGCCGTCGAACGAGGTCGGCACGCGGAACCAGCTGCTGCGGTCATAGCTGGCCACGGCCTGGTAATCCTTCCAGCCGTCCGGATAGGCGGCCTGGCCGGCATTCTTGAAGTTCATCGTCAGCGGCGTCCCTTTGGCGCCCTGTACACGGAAATAAAACCACTGGATGATGTCAGCGGCGGAATCCTTGCGGATGTTCAGATCGATCGCGGACGGGTCATCCGCGCGCAGAACCTCGATGGCGCCAGCATCGAATTGGTGGCTGATTTTGATAGGCATGGAAATCCTGGGTTGTAAAAGAAACGTGGCCGATATGATACCTTCTTTGTTCCCCGCCATATAGCAGCCGGGATTGCAAGCTTGTCATTTCAGACATAAACTGCTTCAACCATGTGGCGTCCGGCCTGAAGGCCCGGCGCCTGTTCTAGACAAGATATCGGAGACATCATTGATGCAGCGTCGTTCCTTCCTGAAACAAGCCACGGTGGGCGCCACCGCCACGGCGGCAGTGGCCGCGCCGGCCCTGGCGCAGGGCCCGGCCATCACGTGGCGCCTGGCGTCGAGCTTCCCGAAGACCCTGGACACGATCTTCGGTTCGGCCGAACGTTTCGTCAAACGCGTGGCGGAATTGACGGGCGGCCGCTTCCAGATCCGCCAGTTCGCGGCCGGCGAAGTGGTGCCGGGCCTGCAAGTGATGGATGCGGTGCAGGCCGGTACGGTGGAAATGGGCCATACGCCCGCGTACTACTATTTCGGCAAGGACGCCACGTTCTGCTTCGATTGCGCGGTGCCGTTCGGCCTGACGTCGCGCCAGCAGACGTCGTGGTTCGACCAGGGCGGCGGCCGTGAACTGTTGCGTGAATTCTACAAGGGCTATGGCATCATCAATTTCTTTGGCGGTAACACGGGCACGCAAATGGGCGGCTGGTATCGCAAGGAAATCAAGTCGGTGGCCGATATCAAGGGCTTGAAGATCCGTATCGCCGGCTTTGCCGGCCGCGTGATGGAGCGCATGGGCGCGGTGCCGCAACAGATCGCCGCCAGCGACGTGTATTCCGCGCTGGAGAAAGGCACCATCGACGCGGCCGAGTGGGTTGGCCCGTATGACGATGAAAAACTCGGCCTGGCCAAGGTCGCGCCGCATTACTATGCGCCGGGCTGGTGGGAAGCGGGGCCGCAACTGTCGTTCTACGTGAACTTGAAGGAATGGGACAAGCTGCCCAAGGAATACCAGGCGGCCATTGAAGTGGCCAGCTATGAGTGCCACGTGGCGATGCAGGCCGAGTACGACGCGCGCAACCCGAAGGCGCTGGCGCGCCTGCAAAAAAGCGGCGCCAAGGTGCACACGTTCTCGAAAGAGATCATGGATACCGCGTACAAGGTGTCGACCGAAGTGATGGAAGAGGAAGCCGCGAAGAACGCGAAGTTCAAGAAGGTCTATGAACCGTGGAAGAAATTCCGCCATGACCAGAACATGTGGGCATCGGTGGCGGAAGCGTCGATGCAGAATTTCCTGGTCAATATCGCGCGCAAGTAAGGCGGGCCCGAACCGGCCTCGCTGCGCACCTGACTGGCTGCTTCAATGCTTGCGCCATGGCGTGCGTCACTGCGGACGCGCGCCGGCATGTTCCTGGCCCGCCGGCGCCGGCGCCCGCGTTCCCGGCCGTTCCCTGCCATCGACGAAGGTCAGCTTTTGCACAGGTCCCTCGCCATCCGGGTGGAAGCGCACGGTGGCGTCCTTCTCGCGGATGAAATAGTCATAGTCGCCGGCCGGGATCAGTTCCACCGGATCCGGGCCGAGCGGCGGTGCGGACGCGTACAGGTGGTTGCCGTCGCGCCGGATGCGCAAGGTGATGTTGGAGACGTCGTAGTCGCCGACGAAGCGCTCGAACAGCGCCGGGGCGGCCGCCACGGCGTCGCGCAGCAAGGGGCGGTAATCTTCCCAGCCATATTCCGCGGCAATGCTGCGCATCAGTTCCTCGATCAGCGGCCAGCCATAGTCGCCATTGGTCAGGATCACGGCGCCCTGTCTGGTGCGCGGATAGGCGAACAGCAGCGCCTTGTAGCCGGCGTTCGAACCGCTGTGGTGGAACGCCGGTTCCTGTCCCGCATGATCGAGTTCGACCCCCAGGCCATAATCGTTTTGCACGGGCGCCAGCAGGGTTGCGGCCTGTTGCCGCGTCAGCAGGCGAACATCGCTGCCTTGCGCGGCGCGCTGGATGGCGATGGCGAAGCGGGCCAGGTCGGACGCGGTGGTCCACAGGCCGGCCGCCGTCAACTCCGGATAGCGGCGCCAACCGCCCGCCAGCGGGCGGCCGTCGAGTTCATGGCCGATCGCGGCGCGCCGCGCCAGGTTGGCCGGCAAGTCTTGCGCAAACACGGTGTCGCGCATCGCGAGCGGCGCCAGCACCTGTTGCCGCGCCAGCGCTGGAAAGTCCCGTCCGGTGGCGTCCACCAGGTATTGCTGCAGCACCGCGTAACCGAGGCCCGAATAGCCATAGCGCGCGCCGGGTGGTGTCTGTGCCACGGCGGGCGGCGTGGCGGCCGGCGCGGCGCCCTGCAGCACTTGCAGCAGGGTCGGTTGCGGCTGGCCTGCGGCATAGCCGGGCAAGCCGTCTTCCGGCATGCCGGCCGTATGGCTCAGCAGCGCGCGCGGCGTGACGGCCTGCGCGGCGCGCCACGAGCGCAGGCGCAGGTTTATGTCTTCATCGAGGCCGATCCTGCCTTGCGCCGCCAGGCGCAGCGTCGTGACCGCGGCCAGCGGCTTGCTGATGGAAGCGGCCTGGAACAGCGTCCCGGTGGTGACGGGGCGGCCGGTGCGCGTGTCGGCGACGCCATAGGCGCGCGCCCATTCAATGACGCCGTGGTTGATGACGGCCACGCTGACGCCGGGAACGTGCAGCGCGCGCATGCGCTCTTCCAGCCGCATGGTGCGCGGCGGCGCGCCCCGCACCGCCACCGGGGCCAGCAAGCCCTGTTCGACGCGGGCAATCCGTTCAAGGATGGCCGGGCTTTGCGCGGAGGCGGCGCACGCCCAGAAGGTGGCGGACAGCAAGAAGACCCGGCGCGGCATGGTTCACCTGTGGTTGCAAAAAAAGCCACATGTTAGCGGCGCCGCCGGGCCGGGGCAAGGCCTTATTTCAGTCCGCCGAAGCGCTGGACCAGGCTGGCGTCGGCTTCCCGGGCTTCCGGGTCTTCGCGCCGCAAGGCCGCCGTGATGTGGCTTTCCGCCGCTTCATACACGTGCAGGTACAGCGCCCGCGCCAGCTCGTAGGCATTGGCGCCCGGCCACGGTTCGGGCAACAGGTCGACCGGCAATTGGGGATCGTGCAGCTGCACGCGGCGGTAGGCATGCATCAGCAGGGTACGGATGACGAACGCCTGTTCCGGGGCCGGCGCCGGCCCCGCCTTCAGCAACGCCAGCAGCGGTTCGAACAGGGCAATGAATTGTTCATAGCCGGCCATCACGCCCGACAGGTCCCAGCCATCGGCCACCATTTCGCGCAGCGGCTTGGCGTGGCGCACGCCGGGCAGGTCGGCGGTCTGGCAAACGTACAGTTTTTGCTGGGTGCCGGTACGGGCCAGCAATTCATCGAGGATTTCACGGTCGCCGGCCGGATGCGCGGCCAGGCCGGGCGCGAGGATGGCATAGCCCTGCCACAGCAATTCCTTGCGCAGGTTGCTGCGCTCGGACGCGGTCAAGCCATTATTGCCGTGCATGACCAGCGTCCACTGGCCATCCCAGTCGCGGTGCAGCGGCGCGTAGATGCGGCGGTAGGCGCGCGTGAAGCGGGCAATCGCCTCCGATGGCACGGAATACGACGAACGGCGGCCATCGCGCTGCGACGCCAGCCAGCCTTCCTGCGCCAGGCGGAACACGGAAGTGCGCACCAGCCGGTCATTGATGCCGAACGGGGCCAGCAATTCAATCAGGCTGCCCAGCCACACTGTCCCGCCGCGCGGCACGATGCTGTCGCCAAAGATCGTCATGACCAGCGACTTGGAACGGGGAGGGTCGGTGGCCAGGAAGTGTGCAATCCATTCGTTACTGTTCAGGATGTTCATCGTACGGTGCAAGTAATTAAGTCTCGTCAGGCGAGAGTTTACTTTGCTCCGGGTTCGGCGCAGCATTATTTTTTTGATAGCTGGTCGAACCAGCCATTTTGCGCCTAGATGGGATACATTAAAATGATTTGAGTCAAAAAAACTGTAGCCATCATAAAAATTGTATCGTAATATGCAGCCATACCCTGATGAAGGAGACAAGTCATGTATGCACAGATGGTGGAAACCGGCCTGAAGAAGGTCCAGACCAGCGACGACATGAGCGCCGAAGAACGCGAGTTCCAGGCCCGCATCGATGCCGGCGTGAAAATCGAAGCCAAGGACTGGATGCCGGACGCTTACCGCAAGACCCTGATCCGCCAGATTTCCCAGCATGCGCACTCGGAAATCGTCGGCCAGCTGCCCGAAGGAAACTGGGTGACCCGTGCGCCGACCCTGAAGCGCAAATCCATCCTGCTGGCGAAGATCCAGGACGAAGCCGGCCATGGCCTGTACCTGTACAGCGCCGCGGAAACCCTGGGCGTCTCGCGCGATGAATTGCTGGCGGCGCTGCACAGCGGCAAGGCCAAGTATTCCAGCATTTTCAATTACCCGACCCTGTCGTGGGCCGACATGGGCGCCATCGGCTGGCTGGTCGACGGTTCCGCCATCATCAACCAGATTCCCCTGTGCCGGTGCTCGTATGGCCCGTACTCGCGCGCCATGATCCGCGTCTGCAAGGAGGAATCGTTCCATGCGCGCCAGGGTTACGACATCATGATGGCGCTGTGCCAGGGCACGCCGGAGCAAAAGCAGATGGCGCAGGATGCGCTGAACCGCTGGTGGTGGCCCTCGCTGATGATGTTCGGCCCGTCCGATGCGGCGTCCGTCAACAGCGCGCAATCGGCGCAATGGCGCATCAAGCTGTTTTCCAACGATGAGCTGCGCCAGCGCATGGTCGACCAGACCGTGCCGCAGGCCGAATACCTGGGCCTGACGATTCCCGACCCGGACTTGAAGTGGAACGAGGAACGCGGCAGCTACGACTTCGGTGAAATCGACTGGGAAGAATTCCACCAGGTGTTGAAGGGCAACGGCCCGTGCAACCGCGAACGCCTGCGCACCCGCGTCACCGCGTGGGAAGAGGGCGAATGGTTCCGCGACGCGCTGGTGGCGTACGCAGACAAACAACAACCTACCCCTGCCGCTGCCTGATACCGCGGGTGTCAGGTAGTGCTGATATAGATGCCTGATACCGCGGGTGTCAGGTAGTGCTGATCAAGGCCGGAGCATAAAGTCCAAAGGAGAACGAGATGAGCAAGGAATGGCCATTGTGGGAAGTATTCATACGCAGCCAGCACGGCCTGGCGCACAAGCACGTCGGCAGCCTGCACGCGCCGGACGCCGGCATGGCGATCAACAATGCGCGCGACGTCTATACGCGCCGCAATGAAGGCGTCAGCATCTGGGTGGTGCGGGCCGCCGACATCGTTGCCAGCGCGCCGGGCGACAAGGATGCGCTGTTCGAGCCGTCCAACAGCAAGGTCTACCGCCACCCGACCTTCTTCCCGATGCCGGAAGAAGTCAAGAATCTGTGAGTGCGGCCATGGATGTCAAAGTCAATTACCTTTTGCGCCAGGGCGACAATGCGCTGGTGCTGAGCCAGCGCCTGTCGGAATTGTGCGGCAAGGGCCCGGCGCTGGAAGAAGACATGGCGCTGACCAACGTGGCGCTGGACCTGCTGGGCCAGACCCGCATGTGGTACACCTACGCGGGCGAACTGGAAGGCCAGGGCCGCGATGAAGACCGCCTGGCTTACCACCGCGACGCGCACGACTTCAAGAATTGCCTGCTGGTCGAGCAAAACAATGGCAACTATGCCATGACCATGGTGCGCCAGTTCTTCTTCGACACCTGGCACTACTTCCTGATCGGCGCGCTGACGCAGTGCGGCGACAAGCGCATCGCGGAGATCTCGGAAAAATCGCTGAAGGAAGTCACCTACCACTTGCGCCGCAGCGGCGACCTGGTGGTGCGCATGGGCGACGGCACCGAGATCAGCCACCGCAAGACCCAGGACGCCGTCGATGAACTGTGGATGTACACCGGCGAATTCTTCAACTACGACGCGGTCGACCTGGCCATGGTGGAAGCGGGTATCGCGCCGCCGGCCGAGGCGCTGCGCGCGCAATGGCTGGCCCACGTGTCCGACATCCTGGCCGAAGCCACGCTGGCGATGCCGTCGCCGGACGCATGGATGCAAAAGGGCGGCAAGCAGGGACGCCATACCGAGCACCTGGGCTACCTGCTGGCCGAGATGCAATTCCTGCAGCGCGCCTATCCCGGCGCGCAGTGGTGAGGGAGGGCGCCGCCATGTCCAGCGCAGGCCAGCCCAAAGCAACGGAACCGGGAACGCAACCGGGAACGCACCTGAGCGCGGCCCAGGTCTGGGCCTGGCTCAATGACGTGCCCGACCCGGAAATTCCCGTGATTTCCGTGGTGGACCTGGGCATCGTGCGCGGCGTCCAGGTGACGGGCGAGAGCGCCTGCACGGTCACCATCACGCCCACGTATTCGGGCTGCCCCGCCATGCAGGTGATCGCGGACGCGGTGACGTCGGCGCTGAAACAGCGCGGCGTGCGCGAGGTGCAGTTGCTGACGCAATTGTCGCCGGCATGGACCACCGACTGGATGAGCGAAACCGGCAAGGCCAGGCTGAAAGGCTATGGCATCGCGCCGCCGGCCCAGCAGGTGATCGACATCAGCGGCTTGCGCCAGGGCGGCCTGGCCGCGGGCGTCAGCCGCAAGGGCGGCGCCGCAGTCGCGGCGCCAAAGGTCGCGTGCCCCCATTGCGGTTCCAGCCACACGGAACTCACCAGCCAGTTCGGCTCCACGCCGTGCAAGGCGCTGTACAAGTGCCTCGATTGCCGCGAGCCTTTTGACTACTTCAAGTGTCACTGAAAACAATATGAGCAAATTCTATCCGCTGTCCGTCGCCGCGGTGAACCAGGAAACGCGCGACTGCATCGCCGTCACCTTTGCCGTGCCGCCCGAGCTGCAGCAAAGCTTCCAGTACCAGCAGGGCCAGCACCTGACGCTGCGCACCCACATCGATGGCGAGGACGTGCGCCGTTCGTATTCGATCTGTTCCGCCGTGCAGGACAACCGCCTGCGCGTGGCCATCAAGCGCACCCCGGGCGGACTGTTCTCGATGTGGGCCAATGAAGCGCTCAAGCCGGGCGCGGTGCTGGACGTGATGCCGCCGATGGGCCACTTCAACGTGCCGCTGGACCCGGCCAACCGCAAGCAATACATGGCGTTCGCCGCCGGCAGCGGCATCACGCCGATGCTGTCGATCATCAAGACCACGCTGATGACGGAACCGCACAGCCGCTTCACGCTGTTCTATGGCAACCGCGCGTCGTCGTCCGTGATCTTCAAGGGTGAACTGGGCGACCTGAAGGATCTCTATACCGACCGCCTGAACATCGTCTACGTGATGAGCCGCGAACAGCAGGACATCGACTTGTTCAATGGCCGCATCACGAAGGACAAGGCGCGGGAATTCCTGCGCCTGTGGGTCAAGGTGGAAGATTATGACACCGCCTTCATTTGTGGCCCGGAAGACATGATGCACGGCGTGTCCGAGGCGCTGCAGGAAGCCGGCATGTCGAAGTCCGACATCAAGGTCGAACTGTTCGCGGCCAGCATCCCGAAACACCAGCACAAGCCGCGCGCCGCGGCCGACCTGGGCGCCGGCCTGACCGAGGTCACGGTGGTCATGGACGGCAACCACAGCACGTTCATGATGGACAAGGACAAGGAATCGATCCTCGACGCCGGCTTGCGCGCCGGGATCGACATGCGCTATTCGTGCAAGGGCGGTGTGTGCTCGACGTGCCGCTGCAAGGTCGTCGACGGCAAGGTCGACATGGACGTCAATTACGCGCTGGAAGACTATGAAATCGCGCGCGGCTTCGTGCTGAGCTGCCAGAGTTTCCCGGTGACCGACAAGGTGGTGGTCGATTTCGACCAGGCAGAGTAAATCGGTTGCGGAGGAGGCGCCGTGCGCCGATCCGCCCCGCATCACATTCAGCAGGCCGGACCAGCTAAAGGCGCGATCCGGCAAACCAGGAGACACCCATGACTTACGAAAATATCCTGTTCGACATCAGCAACGGCGTCGCCACGCTGACCCTCAACCGTCCCGATAAACTCAACAGCTTCACCCAGGCCATGCACCTGGAAGTGCGCGACGCGCTGGGCCGCGTCAAGGCCGACAAGGGCGTGCGCGTGCTGGTGCTGACCGGCGCCGGCCGCGGTTTTTGCGCCGGCCAGGACTTGTCCGACCGCGCGGTGGAACCGGGCGGCAAGGGCGTGGACCTGGGCGAATCGGTGGAAAAATTCTATGCGCCGCTGGTGCTGGAATTGCGCAACTTGCCGATGCCGGTGATTTGCGCCGTCAACGGCGTGGCCGCCGGCGCCGGCGCCAACCTGGCGCTGGCCTGCGACATCGTCATCGCCGGCAAGTCGGCCAGCTTCATCGAGGCCTTCTGCAAGCTGGGCCTGATTCCCGACACCGGCGGCACCTGGCATTTGCCGCGCCTGATCGGCCTGGCGCGCGCCACCGGCCTGGCCATGCTCGGTGAAAAACTCACGGCCGAACGCGCCGAGGAGTGGGGCCTGATCTGGAAATGCGTGCCGGACGAGGTGCTGATGGCCGAGGCCACGGCCATGGCCGCGCATTTCGCCACCGCGCCGACCAAGGGGCTGGCGTACACCAAGAAAGCGCTGCAGGCCAGCTATGGCAACACGCTGCAGGACCAGTTGGCGCTGGAAGCGGGCATGATGCGCGAACTCGGTTACACCCACGATTACCGCGAAGGCGTGGCGGCGTTCATGGCCAAGCGCGCGCCGGAATTCAAGGGAGAATGATCATGGCGGTCTATCAATCGGTCCACCCTTCCGCGCTGCCGGCCGGGAGCACCGTCGCGGTGATCGGCAGCGGCGCCATGGGTTCGGGCATCGCGCAGGTGGCGGCCAGTTCCGGCCATATCGTGAAACTGTACGACACGCGCCCTGAAGCCGTGGCCAAGGCCATCGCCGATATCGGCGCCGTCTACCGCAAGCTGGTGGAAAAGCAAAAGATGACGGCTGAACAGGCCAATGCCGCCACCCAGCGCCTGCAGGCGGCCGGCGGCCTGGCCGACGTGGCCGACGCCGCGCTGGTGGTGGAAGCCATCGTGGAAAACCTCGATGTCAAGCGCGCGCTGTTCGCCGACCTGGAAGGCATCGTGTCGGACGACTGCATCCTCGCCACCAACACGTCGTCGATTTCCGTGACCGCGATCGCCGCGAAACTGCGCCGTCCGCAGCGCCTGGTCGGCATGCACTTCTTCAACCCGGTGCCGCTGATGGCGCTGGTCGAAGTCATCAGCGGCCTGGCCACCGAAAGCGCGGTCGCGGAAATCGTCTACGACACGGCGGCCAGCTGGGGCAAGAACCCGGTGCACGCGAAATCCACGCCGGGCTTCATCGTCAACCGCGTCGCCCGCCCCTATTATGCGGAAGGCTTGCGCCTGCTGAACGAGCAGGCCGCCGATCCGGCCACCATCGACGCCGTCATGCGCGAAGCGGGCGGGTTCCGCATGGGGCCTTTCGAATTGATGGACTTGATCGGCCATGACGTCAATTACTCGGTCACGCAATCGGTCTTCAACGCGTATTACAACGACCCGCGCTTCACGCCATCGGTGATCCAGCAGGAACTCGTCAATGCGGGCTTCCTGGGCCGCAAGTCCGGCCGCGGTTTCTACGTGTATGGCGAAGGCGCGGAGCTGCCGCAGGCTGCCACGGAGGCGCCGCGGCCGAATCCCGAATACGCCAACTACAGCATGGGACTCGATACGCTGGGCGCGGCCACCTCGGCCGCCTGGGTGGACGCGCTGTTGGAGCGCTTCCGCGTCCATGGTGTGGAAGTCGGCCTGAAGAAGCACCTGGAAGGCAATGCGCACGGCCACGCGCAGGATACCGCGCCGGCGTTCCACTGCAACGGCGCCGCGATTTACCTGACCGATGGCCGCACGGCCACCCAGCGCGCGCGCGACAGCCGGCATCCGGACACCGTGGTGTTCGACCTGGCGCTCGACTATGGCAAGGCGCCGCGCATCGCGCTGGCGTGCTCCGACCAGTGCCGCCCGGCCGCCTTCGAATCCGTGGTCGGCCTGTTCCAGGCGGCCGGCTTCGCCGTGACGAAACTCGACGACGTGCCCGGCCTGGCCGTGATGCGCACCGTCGCCATGCTGGCCAACGAAGCGGCGGACGCCGTCAACCAGGGTGTGTGCAGCGCGGCAGGCGCGGACACCGCCATGCAGAAGGGCGTCAATTATCCGAAAGGCCCGCTGGCCTGGGCCGACAGCATCGGAATCGGCCACGTGGTGACCGTGCTGCACCACCTGGCGCAATACTATGGCGAAGACCGCTACCGCGTGTCGCCGCTGTTGCGCCGCAAGCTGGCGGCGGGAGGCCGGTTCCATGCATGACGCATCGATCCCGGGCCAGGCCACAGCGAGCGGCTCCGGCGTCTCCGCGGGCTCGGCGGCGCCAGCCGCACCTGCACCGGGGCAGGCCGCCGGGGCCGCGATGTTCAGTCGTCCGGTCACGCCAGCCGCGCTGGCGCAGGCCGCCGGCGCCGCGATGTACGGGCGCGACCGCGCCAGCCAGGCCATGGGCATGGTGCTGGCGGAAATCCGCCCCGGTTATGCGCGCATGACGATGCCGGTGCGCGACGACATGTTGAACGGCCACCAGACCTGCCATGGCGGCTTCATCTTCGCGCTGGCAGACAGCGCCTTCGCGTTCGCGTGCAACAGCCATAACCACGTCACCGTGGGCGCCGGCTGCACCATCGAGTACCTGGCGCCGGGCCGTCCCGGCGACGTGCTGGCGGCCGAGGCGCAAGAGCAGGCGCTGGCCGGCAAGACCGGCGTGTATGACGTGCGGGTCGTCAACCAGGACGGCAAGCTGATCGCGCTGTTCCGGGGCAAGTCGCACCGGATCGGCGGCGACGTTGTCCCGCCACCCACGCTGTAATCCATCATTACTGGAGATCGCAACATGGTTCAACGTATCCCCGCCCCGAACGACCTGGAACCGATCGAACGGGCCAGCCGCGACGAGCTGCAGGCATTGCAGCTGGAACGCATGAAATGGTCGCTGGCGCATGCATATGAAAACGTGCCGCACTACCGCGCCGCCTTCGATGCGGCCGGCGTCCACCCAAGCGACTTGAAGACGCTGGCGGACCTGGCGAAGTTCCCGTTCACCGACAAGAAGACCCTGCGCGACAATTACCCGTTCGGCCTGTTCGCCGTGCCGCGTGAAAAAGTCGCGCGCATCCACGCATCGAGCGGCACCACGGGCAAGGCCACGGTGGTGGGCTACACGCTGAACGATATCGATACCTGGGCCAACGTGGTGGCGCGTTCGATCCGCGCTGCGGGCGGGCGGGCCGGCGACATGGTGCACATCTCGTACGGCTACGGCCTGTTCACGGGCGGCCTGGGCGCGCATTACGGCGCAGAGCGCGCGGGCTGCACGGTGGTGCCGATGTCCGGCGGACAGACCGAGAAGCAGGTGCAGCTGATCACCGACTTCAAGCCCGACATCATCATGGTGACGCCGTCGTACATGCTCAACATCATTGAGGAATTCCAGCGCCAGGGGCTCGACGCGGCCGCGTCGTCGCTGAAGGTCGGCATCTTCGGCGCGGAACCGTGGACCGATGCGATGCGCCTGGAAATCCAGCAGCGCGCGGGCATCGACGCGGTGGACATCTATGGCCTGTCGGAGGTGATGGGCCCTGGCGTGGCCAGCGAATGCATCGAATCGAAGGATGGCCCGGTTATCTGGGAAGACCATTTCTATCCCGAGATCATCGATCCGGAAACCGGCGAGGTGCTGCCGGACGGCGAGGAAGGGGAACTGGTGTTCACGTCGCTGTCGAAGGAAGCCATGCCGGTGATCCGCTACCGCACGCGCGACCTGACGCGCCTGCTGCCGCCGACCTCGCGCTCCATGCGCCGCATCGGCAAGATCACCGGCCGCTCGGACGATATGCTGATCATCCGCGGCGTGAACGTGTTTCCGACCCAGATCGAGGAATTGATCTGCAAGATGCCGCAACTGTCGCCGCAATACCAGCTGGTGGTGACGCGCGACGGCCACCTGGACAAGCTCGAGGTATTGACCGAACTGCGCGCCGGCGGCTCGCTGGTGCCGAACGAGGTGGCCAACCTGGCGCGCGAACTCGAACACCGCATCAAGACCAACGTCGGCGTCTCCACCCGGGTGACGCTGAAGGAACCGAACAGCATCGAGCGCACGCTGACCGGCAAGGCCCGGCGCGTGATCGACCAGCGCCCGAAAATCGTATAAGGAAGAGACATGAACGAAGCCTTCATCTGTGACGCAGTCCGTACCCCGTTTGGCCGCTATGGCGGCGCCCTGGCGTCCGTGCGCGCCGACGACCTGGCGGCCGTGCCGATCGCCGCGCTGATGGCGCGCAATCCCGGCGTGGACTGGACCCAGGTCGACGATATTTACTATGGCTGCGCCAACGGCGCCGGCGAGGACAACCGCAACGTGGGCCGCATGGCGGCGCTGCTTGCGGGCCTGCCGGTCGAGGTGCCGGCCAACACCATCAACCGCCTGTGCGGCTCCAGCCTGGACGCGGTGGGCATCGCGGCGCGCGCCATCAAGTCCGGCGAGGCGCAACTGGTGATTGCCGGCGGCGTGGAGAGCATGACGCGCGCGCCGTTCGTGATGGGCAAGGCCGACAGCGCGTTTTCGCGCAGCGCGAAAATCGAGGACACCACGATCGGCTGGCGTTTCGTCAACCCGCTGATGAAGGCGAAATACGGCATCGATTCGATGCCGGAAACCGCGGAAAACGTGGCGCAGGAATTTTCCATCAGCCGCGCCGACCAGGATGCATTCGCGCTGCGCAGCCAGCAGCGCTGGGCCGCCGCCCACGCGGCCGGCCACTTCAAGGCGGAAATCGTCCCGGTCACGATTCCGCAAAAGAAGGGTGACCCCAAGGTCGTCGATACCGATGAACATCCGCGTCCGGACACCACGATCGAGATGCTGGCCAAACTGAAGGGCGTGGTGAAACCGGATGGCTCGGTCACGGCCGGCAACGCGTCGGGCGTCAATGACGGCGCGTGCGCGATCCTGTTGGCGTCGGCCGCGGCGGTGGACAAATACGGCTTGAAACCGCGCGCGAAAGTGCTGGGCATGGCCACCGCCGGCCTGGCGCCGCGCATCATGGGCTTCGGCCCGTCGCCGGCATCGAAGAAAGTGCTGGCGCAACTGGGCCTGGCCATCGGCCAGATGGACGTGATCGAGTTGAATGAAGCGTTTGCCGCGCAAGGGTTGGCGGTGACGCGCGACCTCGGGCTGGCCGACGACGCGGCGCACGTGAACCCGAATGGCGGCGCGATTGCCATCGGCCACCCGCTGGGCGCCTCGGGCGCGCGGCTGGTGACGGCGGCGCTCAACCAGCTCGAACGCACCGGCGGGCGTTACGCGCTGTGCACCATGTGCATCGGCGTGGGCCAGGGCATCGCCCTCGTCATCGAGCGGGTATGACCGTGGTCAAGGTCTACGAAATCAACGGCATCCGCCCGGTGGTGCATCCGACCGCCTTCGTGCACCCGACCGCGGTGCTGATCGGCGACGTGATCGTCGGGCCGCGCTGCTACGTGGGGCCGCTGGCGTCGCTGCGCGGCGACTTCGGCCGCCTGATCCTGGAAGAGGGCGCCAACGTGCAGGACGGCTGCGTGATGCACGGCTTTCCCGGCTGCGACACGGTGGTGGAAACCGATGGACACATCGGCCACGGCGCCGTGCTGCACGGCTGCCGTATCGGCCGCAACGCGCTGGTGGGCATGAATGCGGTGGTGATGGATAACGCGGTGATCGGCGCGGAAAGCATCGTGGCGGCCATGAGTTTCGTGAAGGCCAACATGGAAGTGCCGCCCCGCTCGATGGTGGTGGGCATGCCGGCGAAGATCATGCGCGCCGTGACGGACGAGGAAGTGAAGTGGAAGAGCAACGGCACCGCGCAATACCACGAACTGGCGGTGCGTTCGCTGGCCACCATGCGCGAGGTGGAATCGCTCGATGAACCGGAGGCGGAGCGCAAGCGGATGGAATGGGAAACGTCGCTGCCGCTGCACCAGCACAAGAAGACGACTGAATAACTGGAGATGACTATGCCTCAAACTTTGCAAAGCCTGATCGCGGGCCGGTGGCACGGCAAAGAAGCCGCCACCCCGCTGTACAACGCATTGAACAACAGCGTGATCTATCACACGCACGCGGAAACCATCGACTTTTCGGAAGCCGTGACCTATGCGCGCAAGACCGGCGTGCCGGCGCTGATGAAGCTGGACTTCCAGCAGCGCGCACAGCGCCTGAAGGCGCTGGCGCTGTACCTGATGGAGCGCAAGGAAGAACTGTACAGGATTTCGCACCTGACCGGCGCCACCCGCGCCGACAGCTGGGTGGACGTGGAAGGCGGCATCGGCACGCTGTTCGCCTATGCATCGATGGGCAGCCGCGAATTGCCGTCGTCGAACGTGCTGCATGAAGGCCCGGCCATGGCGCTGGGCAAGCGCGGCGGCTTCGCCGGCACCCACATCCTGGTGCCGCGCGGCGGCGTCGCCGTGCACATCAACGCCTTCAACTTCCCGATCTGGGGGCTGCTGGAAAAATTCGCGCCGAGCTTCCTCGCCGCCATGCCCTGCATCGCCAAGCCGGCCACCGCGACGAGCTACCTCACGCATGCCGTCGTGAAGATGATGATGGAATCGGAACTGCTGCCTGAAGGCTGCCTGCAACTCGTCATCGGTTCGACGGGCGACCTGCTGGACCGCCTGAACGGCTTCGATGCGGTGACGTTCACGGGGTCCGCCGACACGGCCGCGAAGCTGCGCGGCAATGCGAACCTGATCCGCGAATCCGTGCCGTTCACGGCGGAGGCGGATTCGCTGAACGCCGCCATCCTCGCGCCGGACGTCACGCCCGACGACGAGGAACTGGACCTGTTCGTCAAGGAAGTGGCGCGCGAGATGACGGGCAAGGCGGGCCAGAAGTGCACGGCGATCCGCCGCGTGATCGTGCCCGAGCACCTGGCGGACGTCGTCGGCGAGCGCCTGCGCGCGCGCCTCGCGAAGATCGTCGTCGGCAATCCGAAAGTGGAGGGCGTGCGCATGGGCGCACTGGCGTCGCTGGACCAGCAGCGCGACGTCAGCGAGCGCGTGGAGATGCTCGCGCGCGGCAACGAGGTGCTGTTCAGCGCCCGCGACGGTTTCAGTCCCGTCGGCGACGGCTGCGCGGCCGGCGCGTTCTTCGCGCCCACCTTGCTGCTGTGCCGCAACGCGATGGTCAACGATGCCGTGCACGACATCGAGGCGTTCGGTCCCGTCAGCACGATGATGACCTACCGCGACATCGACGAGGCGCTGGCGCTGGCCGCGCGCGGCAAGGGCAGCCTCGTGACGACCCTCGTGACGAAGGACCCGGCCATCGCGGCGCATGCGGTGCCCGTGGCGGCGGCGTCGCATGGCCGCGTGCACATCCTCGACCGCGTCGCGGCCGTGGACTCCACGGGCCACGGCTCGCCGCTGCCGATGCTCAAGCACGGCGGTCCGGGGCGTGCCGGCGGCGGCGAGGAACTCGGCGGTATCCGCGCGGTCAAACACTTCCTGCAGCGGGCGGCGGTGCAAGGTTCGCCGACGATGCTGGCGGCCGTCACGGGCGAATACGTGCGCGGCGCGGCCGTCAAGGAATCGGACGTGCACCCGTTCCGCCGCTACTTCGAAGACCTGGAGATCGGCCACTCGCTGCTGACGCACCGCCGTACCGTCAGCGAGGCGGACATCGTCAACTTCGGCGGCGTCTCGGGCGATTACTTCTACATGCACTTCGACGAGATCGCGGCCAAGGACACGCAGTTCGGCAAGCGCATCGCGCACGGCTACTTCGTGCTGTCGGCGGCGGCGGGCCTGTTCGTCTCGCCGGCGCCCGGCCCGGTTCTGGCCAACTATGGCCTGGACAACCTGCGCTTCATCACCCCGGTCGCCATCGGCGACACCATCCGTGCGCGCCTGACCTGCAAGCGCAAGGTCGACCGCAACCGCGCCGACGACCAGGGCCGCGGCCAAGGCGTGGTGGCGTGGGACGTGCAGGTGACCAACCAGAATGACGAACTGGTGGCGTCGTATGACATCCTGACCTTGGTGATGAAAAAGCAATAACCACCATGGGGCCAGGCGTGCGTTGATGCGTTATTTTCCACCGCCCTCCCGGCCCTAGCCCCGCCGTTGCAGGCTGCTCTGAACAGGGCAAACGCAGGGCGTATGCGGCTCGCATGAACCGGATACGTTGATTGCCGTCTTGATTACCTTGCCTGGCCTGGGTGCGTTTGCGAATGCACGAATGCACGCCTGGCCCCAGGGTTTTCAGCGGGCGAGGCCGAACGGATCGTCGATGCTGTGCGCCGGCTGGGTGAACCAGCGCGGGCCGTCTTCGGCCATGTAGAAGTGGTCTTCGTGGCGCACGCCGAATTCGCCCGGCACCACGATCATCGGTTCGTTCGAGAAGCACATGCCGACGTCGAGCGGGGTCTTGTCGCCGCCCACCAGGTACGGCCATTCGTGGATGTCCAGGCCGATGCCGTGGCCGGTGCGGTGCGGCAGGCCGGGCAGCTTGTAGCCGGGGCCGAAGCCGTCTTCCTCCAGCGAACGGCGCGCCGCCTGGTCCACGGCTTCGCACGGGACGCCGAGCTGCGCGGCGGCGAAGGCGGCGGTCTGGGCTTTCTTTTCACTGTTCCACACGCTGCGCTGGCGCGCGCTTGGCTCGCCGAAGACATAGGTGCGCGTGATGTCGGAAATGTAATTGTGCACCTTGCAGCCGGTGTCGATCAGCACCGTGTCGCCCTGCTTCAGCGTCTGCACGTAGCTGACGCCGTGCGGATACGAGGTCGCTTCGCCAAACAGCACGATGACGAAATACGAACCAGGCGCGCCGACCTTGCGGTGCGCGCGGGCGATGAATTCCTCCACTTCCGTGGTGGTGATCCCTTCGCGCAGCATCGACGCGGTGGCCACGTGCACGGCCAGCGTCATGTCCTTGGCGCGCTGCATCAGCGCGATTTCCGCCTTCGACTTGCGCATGCGGCAGTGCGCCGTCACCGGACGGGCGTTTTCCAGGGCATAGCCCTCGGCAAGTGGCCGGATACCGTCGTAGATGAAGAAGGCCGCGCTTTCGCAGATGCCGATGCGGGGCGGCTGCGCGCCGTTGGCCGCAATGCCCATGCGCTGCAGCGTGTCGATGAACAGGCGGTACGGGCTTTCATGCTCGTGCCAGCAATTGACCTTGCCCTCGACCAGCATGAAGTCCAGCAGGGTGCTTTCCTCGAAGGCGGGCGCGATGTATTCGACCGCGCCTTGCGCCGGCAGGATGGCGCCCACCATGCGTTCGCTCGGGTGCCAGCGCGTGCCCGTGAAGTACAGCAGGTTGGCGCCCGCGTTGATATAGATGGCGGCGATGCCGTGCGCCTGCATGTAAGCCTGGGCGCGCGCGATACGCTGCTGGTGCTCTTCCTTGCCGATGGGGATGGCGCCTGCCGTCATGTCGGACAGCGTCGCCAGGGCTTGTTCCGCGGTTTTGCCGCCTACGCCGATGGTCATCCTGATCACTCCTGTAATTTCCGGTGGCGGCGATGATAGCAGCTTTGGCGGCGGCCTAAACCGCTTGTGCCGCGATCGTATGGCCGCGCGAGGAAAACTGCACAGCGCTCAATTGCCCGTCATGGGATTGCGCGGCATGCCGGGCGGCGGCGCCGCCTGCGGCCCGGTATACAAGTCGGACGGGAACGTGAATACCCAGTCCGCGTAGCGCGTCTTGCCGTTGAAGCCACGGTCGTCGTCATGGAAATTGGCCTGCTTGACGGGACGCTGTTCGGACAGCGAATGGATGCCGACAATGCGCCCCTGCAACCGCACCAGCCCCCATTCCGCCTTGCCTGTCATCGGATCCGCATACAGGCGCCGCAAGTGCCGTTTGGCGCCGGGGAAGCGTGGGTCTTGCAGCAACTCGTCCAGCGTCAGCGGATATTGCGCCATGCCGCCCGCGCCCTGCGCCTGCAAATAGCGCCCCAGCGCCTGGCGGAATTCGTGGCCGATGAACAGCAGCTGCGCTTCCTTCTCGCGCCTTGCCTCGGTGGCGGCCAGTTCGCCGCCGATGGCCAGCGCCACGCCCATCATGGCCACCAGCATCAGGGTCCAGATATAGGCAAACCCGCCGGCGCGGCGTCTCGTCAAAGTCCGGCCGCTGGCGTTGCGCGTATCACAGTTGTGCATCACAGCCGCGTATCACAGTTGTCCATACGGCACGCCATCGCGCGTCTTGCCCTGCGCGCCGCTGCGCACGTCGGCAATGCCGGCCATCCCGGCCGCCTGCGGGCTGACGGCCTGCCACGTCTTGTCGGAATCAGTGACCGGATCGAGCGGCACGGCGCGCACATACTGGTGCGTGACGAGGTCCGCCAGCGCGCCCGGATATTCGCCCTTGTCGGCGTAGTAGCGGTCGATGCCGATCCGCAGCACGCGCAGGTTTTCCTTGAGCGCCGCTTCCTTGGATTTGTCGACGGAGCCGAAATAGCGGGGCAGGGCCACCGTCAGCAACAGGGAAATGATGGCCAGCACCACCAGCAGTTCGATCAGGGTAAAAGCGCGCTGTTTCATGTTTTCACCATGCCTTGAGGGGAACGCCATTCAGGCCGGTCAATTCCGACCGGCTGGCCACGTCGAACACGTCGGCGCCGTCCGTCGGATTGTCCGGCGGCGAGGCGTAAGCGCGCCTGGCCCAGGTATCGGCCGCGTTGGCGACCGACGACGGCGCGAAGGGATCGCGCGGAACGCGGCGCAGGAAGTACAGCGCGCGCTTTTGCGGGTGGCGCTGGTCCGGCACCCCTTCGGCCAGTTCTTCCAGTGTCTTCGGGAAGCCCGAATCGCCCAGGCTCAATTTGATGCTGCCATTGTCGGAAGCCCGCTTGTAGGCGTCGATGGCGGTGCGGATTTCCAGCAGGGCCGCGCGCAATTCGCGCTCCTTGTCGCGCTGCACGGCCACCTGCGCCATCGGCGCCGCCACCGTGGCCAGCACGCCCATGATGGCCAGGGTGACGATCAGCTCGATGAACGTGAATCCGCGCTGGCGGCGAAGGCATCGCATTACGGCACCTTCTTCGGTCCCGGGCCCGGGTTGGCGGGCTTGTCGGCCGCCAGTCCCGGCGGCGAGGACTGCGACGGTTGCGAAGACTGCGACGGTTGCGGCGATGGCAATGCCGGCTGCGGCGGCTGTCCGCCGCTATCGTCTCCCCCCGACATCGGTGACCGTGGCGGCGGCTCCGCGGAAGCAGGCGGCATCGCCAGGTCCGGCCCGGCCAGGGCGGCGCGCGTGCCGATCGCGCCCTCGGTGCCGGACAGGAATTCCGCTTCATTCAAGTCCGGCCGGCGCACGGCGCGCAACAGGCGCGGCGTGATCGACAGCACGATTTCACTGCGCGACACGTCATCCTTTTGCGTGCCGAACAGGCGGTTCAAGACCGGCAGGTCGCCCACGCCTGGCACCTTGCTGCCGACCTTGCGGTCTTCGTCATTGATCAGCCCCGCCAACACCTGCGTTTCCCCATCGCGCAGGCGCAGCACGGTGGAGGCGCTGCGGGTGCCGATCTGGTACGCCTGCGTGCCGGACTTGCTGGTGACCTCCTTGACCACGTTCGACACTTCCAGGTTGATCTTGATGGCCACTTCGTCATCGAGGTGCACGTTCGGCTCCACGTCGAGCTTCAGGCCCACGTCGACGTAATTGACGCTGTCCGAGCTGACGCCATTGTTGGTGGTGACGGTGATGACGGGCACCCGGTCGCCGATCAGGATCTTCGCCTTGTCCTTGTTGCGCACGCGGATGCGCGGATTGGCCAGGATATTGTTGTCGGTGTCGGTCGCCCCGGCGTTGATGGTGGTGCTGCCCAGTCCCAGGTTGATATTGCCGCTGTTGATGCGCTTTAAGTCCGATACCTTCAACTGGCTGGTACCCGTGGTGGTACCAGCGCCGGCCAGCGACAGCGTGGCCTGTTCCGGCCAGTGGATGCCCAGTTCCTGCAGGCGCGAACGCTTGACTTCCAGTACTTCCACTTCCAGCATGACTTCCGGGTCGGCCAGGTCTTGCACGGCGATGATCCGCTCGGCCATGCGCACCATGTCCGGCGTGTCGCGCATGATGACGATGCCGAGCCGGTCGTCTGTGACGATGTCGCGCGCCTTCAGCAGGGTTTTCAGCGTGGCGGCCACCTGCTTGGCTTCCGCATTGGCCAGGAAGAACGAGCGCACCATCAATTGCTGGTAGTCCTTCACTTTCTGCGGCGTGTTGGGAAAGATCGTGATCGAGCGCTCGCCGGTCACCGCCTGTTCCAGCCCGGTGGACGACAGCAGCATGGCGATGGCTTCCTCGATGCTGGCGTCGCGCACGGAAATCGTGGCGCGCAGGCCGGGATCGACTTCGCGGTCGAACGCGAAATTCAGGCCCGCCACCTTGCCGATGAAATCGAATACCGAGCGCACCGGCGCGTCGCGGAATTGCAGCGTGACGGGCTTGCGGAACGCGGCCGACAGCCGGCCCGCTCCCTTTTGCGACTGCGTGTCGGCGATGCGTGCCTTGAGCCGCAGCGCGTCGCGCTGGTTGGGTTTTTCCTGCAGCACGGGACGCAGCATTTCCAGCGCGGCGGCGGCGTCGCCGCGCTGCCATTGCGCATCGGCGTCGCGCACGATGGCGCGGTGGCGGCGTTCCTGGGCCAGCGCGGCCAGGCCCTGTTGCGCCACCATCCCGTGCGGGTCGACCGCCAGCGCCTGGCGGTACAGCGCTTCCGCCTCGGCGTCGTTGCCCTGCTGGCGCTGTGCTTCGGCGCGGCTGGCATAGCCATTGACCAGCGCAGCCCTGCGGTTCAGCAGGGCGATGCGGAATTGCGCATTGTGCGGGTCTTCGCGCAGCGCCTGTTCCAGCTTGGCCAGTCCCTGTTCCACCTGGCCCGCGTCGAGCAGCGCATTGCCTTCCCTGAAACTCGGGTTGCCCGCACAGCCGACCAGCAATGTTGCGATTGCCGCCACCGCCGCCACATTGCTGCGTCGTAAAAGATACTGTGTACGATTCAATTGGTTTCCCCTGTGGCGTGTGTGAGCGCGAGCGTGACCAGCTGGTTGCGCGGCAGGTAGGTGAACGACAGCGCGCCGTCCTGCGCCGCGTCGAGACGGTAGCCGCCGGACAGCGTGTCGCCGATGCGCGCGACGACGTCCTGTCCATCGGCCTGTAATAGATACGTGGTATGCGCGCCGTCGCGGTAGCTGCCGAGGAAGACAAACGGCAGCGCGGCCTCGCCGGCGTCCGGCGCCGCCGCCACCGCCGGTCCGGCCGCACGCGCGGCGGCCGGTTTCAGCGGCGCCGTCGCGCCGCCGTCGCGCGCCGCGAACAGGTTGCCGGCTTCCTCGTCCTCGACTCGGCGCACGATGTGCAATTCCGCCGGGATGGCGGCTTTGTCCGCGGCGGCGGCTGTGATGGCAGCGGCCGGGGGCTGGGCCGCCTGCATGGCGCGCGGCGTGGCGGCGGCGGGCGGCACCACGTCGTCGTCCGGCGCGAACCACGCCAGCGCCACGGTGGCCACGCTGGCGGCGATGATCGATTTCTTCATGACTGTCCCTCGGCTTTGCGCACCAGCAGGATGAACTGGATGCGTGCTTCCACCTCGGCCGTGTCGCTGCGTTCGCGCTTGAACGCCACGCTGTCGAGCGTCAGCGCGGGCATCGCTTGCAGCGCTTCCAGCATGAACGCCTGCACGGCGCCATAACCGGCCTTGACGGGAAGGTTGATCTGGTAGCGCAGGAAGCCGGCGCGCGGCTCGCCCTGCGGCTTGTATTCGGCCTTGGCCAGCGGGACGCGGTGCTTGTCCGCGATCTCGACCAGGGTTTGCAATTGCGCCGGGATGGCGGCGTGCGCCGGCAGGTGCGCATAAAACGCGGCCAGGCCGTCGGCCGCCGTGGGCGGCGCGGCCACTGGAATGGCGGCGGCCCGCGCGGCCGCATCGAGGCGCGCCTGCAGCACGGGCAATTGCCGTTCCAGCGCGTGCGCGTGCCACAGCATGGCCAGCGCGCACGACGCGGCGGCAAGGCCGATGGCGGCGGGGGCGCCCAGCCGGCGCAGCGCGCGCCGCGCTTCCCATTGCGCGCGCGGAATGACGGACCTCATCGCCGAAATCATTGCCGCCATTGCGCCTCCAGCTGGAAACGGTAAGGGTGCACCGGGTCGCCGATGGCCAGTTCATGCTTGACCAGGTAGACGGAGCGGAACAGCGGCTGCTGGTTCAGGAAGGCCAGGTAATTGAGCATGTCGCGCGCGGTTTCCGCTTCCGCCGTGATCTTCAGCGAACCGGCCGGGCCTTGCGGGGCAGCGGCATTGGCTGGCTTGGTTGTACTGGCGGCAATGGCCGCATTGGCCGCATTGGCTGCATTGGCCCCATTGACCCCGTCGCCGCCGTCCTGGGCCGGCTGGCCATTCAAGTCCAGCCCCAGCAGCGCCACGTGCATGTCGCTTGGGGCTTGCAGGGTTTTCAGCAGGCGCGGCACCGGCAAATTCAATTGGCGCACAGCTTCGGCCACGGCTTTTACCTGCTGTTCCTGTTCGCGCTGCTGCACGGCAGGCAGCGCCGCAGGCGCGGTGCGGCGCGGCTGGGCCGCCGCGATACGCGCTTCCAGGGCTTGCACGTCGCCCGCCATGCGCAGCCAGTAAGCGCCGGCCGGCAACAGCGTGATGGCGCCGAGCGCCAGCAGCGCCAGGCGCCAGCCGCCTCGCGGCGCCGCGGCCGGCAGGAAGGACAGGCGCGGTTCCGGGGTCAGGCGCATGCGGCCTCCTGCTGCGCATCGCTGGCCGATGGGGCGCCCGGCGTATCGGTCAGCAGCACGTTGGCAAGCAGCGCGTCGGCCGGGCCGAACGGTGTATCGGTCAGTTCAAATGGCGCCGGGAGCGCGCGATCGGCGCCGGATTGCCCATCCAGCCGGATCACCGGGACCCGTGCAATATCGTCGAGTTCCGGCGTGCGCAGCGCCCAGCGCCGCCATGCGTGCGCCAGTTCCACCGGCCAGGCGCCGCCGCAGGGCTGGGTGCAGATCGCGGCGAGGCGGCCTTGCGCCATGGCCGCCATGGTCAGCCTGCCCGGTTCCACGATGGCCAGCGCCTCGGTGGCGGCCGCCATGCGGCTGACGGTGCCCAGCACCGGTTCAATGGCGGTGCAGCGCTTGCCCAGGCCGGAGCGCAGCGCATGCAGCAAGGCGCTGTCGATGCCGCACACGGCGCGCGGCTGGCCATAGGGTACATCGTCGCACGCCAGGCTCCAGCCACGGGCGGCGTCGCCATAGACCGCCGACAATTGCATCTGCAGGAAGCGGTTTGCGGCGGGTTCGGCCAGCAGCGCGTCGCTCCATGGCGCCATGAGGTATTGGCACCAGCGGCCCGCCAGGCTGACCGACAACGGCGCCCCCATGGCGATGGCTTCCAGCACGGCGCGGTCGGCGCAGCCGCCGGGTTGGCCGAGCAATCCGAGCAGCCGCGCCAGCGGCGCTTCCCAGTGGCCGCCGGGATTGGCGACCGGCAGCGCGGCCACGCCCGTCACGCGCTCGCCGTTTACGGCGGCCAGCACAAGCTGTTGCGGCGCCAGGTAGATGCGCAGGCTGCGGCGCGACAGCCATGGCAGAGGCGACATGGCGGCAAGTCGTTCAGTAAGTGACACGGTTTAACTCCGTCAACGTCGATTCGCCATGGCGCACCAGTTCCAGCGCGGCGTCGCGCGCCACCCGGAACCCCATGCGGGCGGCTTCCTCCTTCATCCGGCTGACCGGCGCGCGGGTGCAGATCATTTCCCGCATGGCGTCGTTCAGGATCAGCACTTCGGCGATGGCCTTGCGCCCCTTGTAGCCTGCGCCGCGGCAATGGCCGCAGCCCTTGCCGGCGCGAAAGCGCCAGCCGCGCACCAGGTCCGCCGTCAAGCCGCTGCCGTCCAATTCCAGCGGATCGGGCGCGACGTCGGTGGCGCAATGTTCGCAATTGAGGCGCATCAGGCGCTGCGCCACGATGCCGTTGAGCGCAGCGGCGAAGCTGTACGCATCGACGCCCATGTGCAGGAAACGGCCCACCACGTCGAACACATTGTTCGCGTGCACCGTGGTGAAGACCAGGTGGCCCGTCAGCGACGCCTGTACGGCGATTTGCGCGGTTTCATCGTCACGGATTTCACCGATCAATATCTTGTCCGGGTCATGCCGCAGGATGGAGCGCAAGCCGCGCGCAAACGTCAGCCCCTTTTTTTCGTTGACGGGAATTTGCAGCACGCGCGGCAACCGGTATTCGACCGGGTCTTCGATGGTGATGACCTTGTCGCGTCCCGTGTTAATTTCCGTCAGCGCCGCGTACAAGGTGGTGGTCTTGCCGGAACCGGTGGGGCCGGTCACCAGCAGCATGCCGTGCGGGCGCGCCGCCAGGCGGCGTACCTGCTCGATCGCATCGCTGTTCAGGCCCAGGCTTTCCAGGGTCAGCGCATTGGCTTCCGCGGTCAGCGCGCGCCGGTCCAGCAGGCGCAGCACGGCGTCTTCGCCAAAGATATTGGGCATGATGGAAACGCGGAAATCGATCTCGCTGCCCTTGATGCGGACCTTGAAGCGGCCATCCTGCGGCACCCGGCGTTCGGCGATGTCGAGATCGGCCAGCACCTTGATACGCGACACCACCTGTTCCGCCATGTGCAAGCCCTGCACCTGGCCGGCCTGGATGAGTACCCCGTCGACGCGGTACTTGATGACCAGGCTGTTGACGTCGCATTCGAGGTGGATATCGCTGGCCTGGAACTTCAGCGCATCGTAGATCGTGGAATTGACCAGCTTGACCACCGGGCTGCTGTCGCCGCTGATGCCGATCAGCGAGATGTCGACGATGGCCTGGTCCAGGCCCGCGGCGTCGCCTTCGTCACTATCGCTGCCTTCCTGCGCCATGCCGCCCATGGCTTGTTGCGCGCTTTCCTGCTGCGCCAGGTAGGCGGCCAGGTCGTCCGCATGCGCCAGCGCGACGGTAAACGCGTTGCCGGCCGCGTATTGCGCCCATTGCAGTACGTCGTCGGCGAATGGGTCGGCCATCACCAGTACCGGTAAAGCATCGGCGGCGCCGGCCATCAGTACGCAGCCGCGCTGCGCGCAATCGGTATAGGGGAGCACGCCGTATGCCGGAGCGCCGGCCTGCAGCATGGCCATGCTCCAGGCGGGATAGCAGAACAGCGCGGCCAGTTGCCGCGTGAAGTCGTCCCGCTGCAAGCCGGCCAATTCTTCCAGCACCGCCAGTTGCGGACGCCCCTGCGCCAGCGCGGCGGACGACGCCTGGCGCAGCAGGGTCGTGGTGAGCGGCGGCAATGTGGCAAGCGGGGACGGGGAGGACAGGGATGCGTCCAGCGGTGCGCGTGCATTCATCAGTTCAGGCTCCCGGCAAGTTCAAAGATCGGCATGTACATCAGCACCACCACGCCGCCGATCACCACGCCGATCACGGTCATCAGCATCGGTTCCAGCAGGCGCGACGCCCAGTCCACCCAGCGCGCGAATTCCTCGTCGTGAAAGCGCGCCGAGCGTTCCAGCATGTCGGACAGGCGGCCCGTGTTTTCGCCGACCTTCAACAGCGATTGCGCCACCGGCGTGGCCAGGCCCTGCTGGTCCAGCGCGGTGGAAAACGGCAAGCCTTCGCCGACCGCGCGGCGCACGTCGGCCAATTGGCGCTGTTGCGCCGGCATCAGCATGCCGGTCACCATGGCCAGCGCCTTCGACAGGGGGATGCCCGCATGCAGCAGCAGCGACAGGGCGCGGTAAAAGCGCGCCAGCCGGAATTCCGCGGCCTTTGCCGCCAGCACCGGCAGGCGCAGGACCAGCAGCACCAGTTGCGCGCGGATGGCGGCGTTGGCGGCGCTCGCCACCGCGCCCGCCACGACGGCGCCCAGCACGCCGGCGCACAGCCACGGATGGGCCGCCAGCGAGCGGCCAAAGCCCAGCAGGATTTGCGACATCCACGGGATCTCGCGTCCGGAACTTTCATAGACCGCGGAAAACTTTGGCACCACGTAACCCAGCAGGAACAGCGTCACCAGCGTGCCGACCGCCAGCAACATGACGGGGTAGATCGCGGCGGACACCAGTTTCTTGCGGATCGCGTCGAATTGCAGCTGGTACGCGACATAGCGCGCCAGCGCTTCCGGCAAATTGCCGGATCGCTCCGCCGCATGCACGGTGGAGACATAGAGTTCGGGGAAGATGGCGGGAAACTCCGCCAGGGTTTCTGAAAAACTGCGGCCCTGCGACAGCGCGCGGCGGATATCGCCCAAGGTCGCCTTCGCGCCCGGCCGGTCTTCCTTGCTGTGCAGGGTGGCCAGCGCTTCCGACAGGTTCAGGCCCGCTTCCAGCAGCGCCAGCAGTTCCTGTGAAAATTGCAGCAGCGGGAACGGTTGCGCGCGTCCGCGCAGCAGGCCCGCCCGCGGCGGCGACGCGGCGGCGTTATCGCCGGCGATGGCCAGCACGCGCCAGCCCTGGCGCAGCGCTGCGCGCACGGCGTCGGCTTCGGTGGCGGCATCGATGGTGATGGTGCGGCGCGCCTGTGCGCCGGCGCCGCCCTGGACTTCGAGCTGGAACTGCAGGGACATCAAACGGTCACAATCCAAAACAGTACTGCACCAACGGGTGTGGCGGACAGGCAAGGATGAGAGACTCGCCCACCCGCCACGGACATCACACTGAAAGCCGGCTTTCAAGCCTTGCTTCAAGCCGGCTCCAGCTTGCGCTGATTACTTGGTGATCACGCTGACCTTGTCGACCACGAACGACGTTTGTGCCGACGAATCTTCCGTCATCGAGAACGACAGCGTCACGGTCTGGCCCTTGTACGGCAGCAGGTTGAACGTGCGCATCTGGTAGCCGGTCGCCTTGTTCAGGTTCGAATAGGTGGCCAGCGTGCCCAGGGTCGTGCCGCTGCTGTTTTTCACCGTCACGGTCAACTTGTCGTACGCCGTGGTGGTGGTGGTTTCAGCGGTGTCGATGTGCAGCGCGAACGACAGGTCGGCCGCGGTGGCGGTCGACGGGATCACCACTGGCTGGGTCAGGGTTTCGGTCGCGGTGGTGCCGTTGCCGCCCATCCATGCGAACTTGGTGCCTTCGTAGGCGGTCTGGCCGCTGTAGGAACCGATCACGCCGGTGGTGCCGCTCCAGCCGGTGGTGCCGGACTCGAAGCCGCCGTTGGTGATGCGCTCGGTGCCGGTTACGGTGCTGACGGTCAGCGTGGCGCTGGACGACGTGGCGGTCTTCTGCGGCGACGAGGCGTCTTTCACCACGGCGTAGAAGGTGGCGCCGCTGTCGGTCGACTGCGCGGTGAACGAGTAGGTGGCCGAGGTGGCGCCGGTGATGGCCGCGCCGTTGCGGTACCACTGGTAGGTGTACGGCGCGGTGCCGCCGGAAATGCTGCCCACGGTGAACGACGCGGTGCCGCCTGGCGCCACGGTGACCGACGATGGCTGGCTGCCGATCACCACGCCGCCACCGCCTGCTTCATCGATGTCGGCGCCGACATTGATGGCCGCGTAGGCGCGCTGCACGGCGATGGCTTCCTTCGAGCCCACGCCATACAGTTCCTGGGCTGCCGCGATCATCTTGTTGCGCGCGTCGGCATAGTTGGTCGACGACGTGAACTTGGTGGTGGCGGCCTTGAACCAGATGCGGTAAGCCTTGTCATTGCCGATGCCGGTCATGGCCAGCGGCTGCTTGGTCAGGTAGGCGCTGTAGTAGTCGCTGCCGGACGTCGAATTCGAGCCTTGCGACAGGAAGTAGAACATGCGGTTGTTCGGGCCGCTGCTGAAGTGCACGTTGATGCTGCCCAGCGTCGAGCTCCACGCATCCTTGGACGAGCCGTCCTTCGATGGCTTGTACAGCCAGCGCAGCGGCTGGCCGGACTTGGAGATTTCCTTGCCCATCATCCAGTCGTTGCCCGAAGGGATGACGGTGCCAGTGCCGCCGTTGCGGGCATAGGCTTCCACCATTTCCCCGTTGATGTCGGCAAACGATTCATTCAAGCCGCCCGATTCACCCGAGTAGGTCAGGTTGGAAGTCGCATCGACCACGCCGTGGCCCATTTCGTGGCCGATCACGTCGATCGAACCCAGGTTCTTGAACGAAGTGCCGCCGTCACCGATGTACATGCACTTGCAGTTCGGGTCGAAGAAGGCGTTATCGTAGTTGTTGTCGACGTGGACCGCGATGTAGGTGGCGGTGTTCTGGCCGTCCAGCGATTGCCAGCCCATGACATTCTTCATGGTGTCATAGGTGTTCATCAGGCCCCACAGCGCGTTGACCGCGGCGGTCTGGCCGTTGGCGTTGGTGGTGCTGCCGCCGGAAATGTATTGCTGGCCGTCGCCCCACACGTTGGTGCTGTTGGTGTAGATGCTGCCGGCTTGCGGGTTCGATTCAGGCGAGTGGTTGGCGTTGGTGATCGCCATGCCGCCGAAGCTGCCGCCCACGCCGCGGGTAGAGTCCAGCATCTTGTAGGTGCTGCCGGACAGGGTAGTGTTGATCGGCACCTGGCCGTTGTACTGGCTGTTGCCGGTGCCGACCACGGTTTGCAGGGCCTGCCACTTGTTGATGATGGCGCCGGTCTTGGCGTTGACGATGGTGTCCTGGTATACCAGCTTGTTACCGTCATGCATGCGGGTCTTGACCAGGTAGGCCAGCTCGTAGCGGTCCACCACTTCTTCCAGGTCCATCGCGTTCAGCTGGGACTCGGCCTTGTTGACCGCCGAAGGAATGCGCACCGACTTCATGACCGGGTAGATCATCAGCTCGGCGCTTGGCTGCCAGCGGTGCACACCGCTCGGCGAAGCCGATTTCACGGCGATCGCGATCGCCTGGTCGGACGTCAGCTTGGGCGTCACGTCGGTTGCGCCGGCGCTGGCCGATGCGCTGGCCGCCAGGCCTTTCGAGCCGGCGGTATTGAGGCCGGAGCGGCGGTCCGATACGGACTCGCTGACGATCTCGCCGGCGCTGTTGGTCACCACCACCGACTCCGAGCCGAAGATGCGCAGGCCCTGGAAGGTGTGGTTGACGCGGGAAATCTTCGTGTTGTCGGCGCCCGGATGCTGGGCGGCGACGGCAAAACCGTGGGCCGAGCCCAGTGCGGCGGCGGCCGGAGCGGCAGCCAGCTTGCTGACCAGCGAGGCTTTCTCTTGTGGAGTGGCCTGGGCAGTCGGAGCGGCCATCATCTGGCCTGCGTGGGATTGGCTGGTGAACATCATCGGCAGGGCAGCGATGGATGCGGCAAGCAGAGTCTTACGTAAATTCATCTTGTCTCCATAGGTTTAAAGGAATTGCACTGGGTGTCACCTGGCCGCATGGTCGCGTGGCCAGCCTGGCGTCGGGTACAGCCTGGACGGATAGTCCGGGGTGGATGGAAATGCAAAAACGCCTGGGAGCTGCGACACTATTCCTGTCGCCGTGGGCAAGTCAAAAAACTTGCTAAATGAGTCGCACACCGAATTTTTGTTAAAAATGGGACAAAGATGCTATGTATTTGCAAGCAAATATAGTGTGTTCACCTAATGCGTCTTCTTAAAAGTTGGCGCACGATATGAGCAGGATCAAGGAATTTTGTATGAAAAAAGCAACGAACTAGAAGTAATGCTCTAAATTCGTGGCGAACGCGACAGATTGCAAATTAATTCTCCGTGTCGTGGTTGCAATCTCGTTATGTTGCGTTCTACACTAGGCGCGGACTCAGGCATACACTGCCTGATAACAGACCAAGCGCCGGGCAAAGACCCACATATAGCGCACACCGGGAAACCGGACCGGGAATTACAGGGACAGAATATGATCACGATCAGCACCACGGCCCGTGCCTTGCGCACGAGCTTACCCAGCCCTTCATAGGGCATCGCCGCCGCCAACCAATATCAGTTCACGCCGTTATGCCGCTATCCGGCCAGCCGGCGACGTCGCGCATTCGCGCCATATACGGTGCAAGTGTGCAGGGACAGCTTTTAACTGTGCTTACTATGCTCTCGATATCTACCAAAGTTGAGCGGCTGGTCATGGAATCGCCTTTCCTTACTGAGGGACTGGGGCGTGGCCTGATCAATCTCTCCGAGCTGGCAAGGCAGCTGCAACCGCAGCTGGAGACGGATCTGTGGAAACCGGTGGGGCAGGCCGCCGTCGTCATGGCGTTGCGCCGTGTGGCGGAACGCCTGCCGCAACATGAAACCGGGCCGCTGGCGGAATTGCAGCTGGCGCGCAAGTCGGGTGAACTCACCACCCGCACCGACCTGACGATGACCACGTATAAGTATTCCGAAAATACCTATGAGTGTCATCGGCAGTTGCTGGAAATGGTGGCGCCGCAGCAAGGCGCGTTCGTCACCGTCACACGCGGCATCAATGAAGTGATGGTCATCTGCAGCCGGCCGCTGCTCAACGTGGTCGACCAGGTCTTCGAGCATGAGCGTGAATTGAAGCGGCTCGACAGCCTCAATGCCGTGACCCTGCACCTGAATCCCGACACGCTCGATATGCCAGGCATTTACCACGGCATCCTGAAAAAGCTGGCGTGGGAAAAGATCAACCTGGTCAACATGATTTGCACCCATACGGAATTGACCGTGCTGCTGGAGCAGCGCCACACCGGCGCGGCGATTTCCGTCCTGTCCCGGCTGGTGGCGCATTGAGCGCGGCCATGCGTGGTGCAATGCGTGGCGCATCCAATGCCGCGCCGGTGCGGCGCCCCGGCTTGCCGCGGCTGGTGTACCGCAAGCCGATGCAGGGACGCGACTATTGGGTCAACGATGCGATCCTGCCGGATCCCGACACGGTGTCGCGGCGCTGCTTTGCCCATGAGGAATGGGAACTGGGCGCGCCGCGCAAGCCCATGCCGTGGCCCGGCATGCGCAGTCCCGGCGCGCTGACGCCGGACGAGCTGGCCGGGGTGGAAGCGTGGGTCAGGCAGGTCACAGGTGCGAAGCGGCTGTGGCAGGAAGTGGCGCCGGAAGGGCACCAGTTGAACCACAATTACGTGCAACTGGTGGGCGGCGCGGAATCCGGGCCGCGGCCCCATACGGATTCGCGCAAATTGTGCCGCTATGCCGCCGTGATCTACCTGTCGCCGGACCCGCTGGCCTCTGCCGGCACGTCGTTTTACCGGCTGCGCTACCCGGATGGCACGCTGGGCGGCAACATCTGCAGCCCGCCCCATGCCAACCTGCGCGAAGCGCTGGGCGTGACAGGCTTGCCGCAGGAAGCATGGCATGAGGAAGTCATGGTGGAAAACCGCTATAACCGCATGCTGCTGTACCGCGCCAACCTGGTGCACTCGGCCAGCGGCTACTTCGGCAGCGGCCATGATGACAAGCGCATGACCGCGGTGTTTTTCTGGATGGCTGACGCCTAGCCGACATTTAAGTCGACATTTCGGCGACATTTCGGTGCCTGGCCCCTTTTGCACTATCGTGCTGCAGGCGTACGATAGTGCTAAAGGGGCCAGGCACCAAATTAACCAATAGCAAAAAGGGAGCGGGGGCTCCCTGGGTGCTTAGCCTGCCAGCTGGGCGCGTACGCGGGCGATGGCGGCGCGGACCTGGTTGGGGGCGGTGCCGCCGACGTGGTCGCGGGCGGCCACGGAACCTTCCAGGGTCAGCACGGCGAACACGTCCTGTTCGATCAGCGGCGAGAATTCACGCAACTGTTCCAGCGACATTTCCGCCAGGTCGATCTTCAAGCCATCGCAGGCGCGCACCGCGTGGGCCACGGCTTCGTGCGCGTCGCGGAAAGGCAAGCCTTTCTTGACCAGGTAATCGGCCAGGTCGGTCGCGGTGGCGTAGCCTTGCAGCGCGGCCGAGCGCATGGCTTCCGGCTTGACCGTGATGCCGCCGGCCATGTCGGCGAAGATTCGCAGCGTGTCGACCAAGGTGTCGACCGTGTCGAACAGCGGTTCCTTGTCTTCCTGGTTATCCTTGTTGTAAGCCAGCGGCTGGCCTTTCATCAGGGTCAGCAGGCCCATCAGATGGCCATAGACGCGGCCGGTCTTGCCGCGCGCCAGTTCCGGCACGTCCGGGTTTTTCTTTTGCGGCATGATCGACGAACCGGTGCAGAAGCGGTCGGCGATGTCGATGAAGCCCACGCGCGGGCTCATCCAGATGATCAATTCTTCGGACATGCGCGAGATATGCGTCATGATCAGCGAGGCGGCCGCCGTGAATTCAATTGCGAAATCGCGGTCGGACACCGCGTCCAGCGAATTGTGGCACACGTCGTCGAAGCCCAGCGTTTGCGCCACGCGCGCGCGGTCGATCGGGAACGTGGTGCCGGCCAGGGCGGCGGAGCCCAGCGGCAGGCGGTTGACGCGCTTGCGGCAATCGGCCATGCGTTCGCTGTCGCGGCCGAACATTTCCACGTAGGCCAGCATGTGGTGGCCGAACGTGATCGGCTGCGCCACCTGCATGTGGGTGAAGCCGGGCAGGATCGTGTCGGCGTGCTTTTCCGCCAGGTCGGTCAATGCGCCGCGCAGTTGCGTGAGCAGGCCGGTCACGTCATCGATGGCCGAACGCACGTACAGGCGGATGTCGGTCGCCACCTGGTCGTTGCGGGAACGGCCCGTGTGCAGGCGCTTGCCGGCGTCGCCGACCAGTTCCGTCAGCCGTTTCTCGATATTCAGGTGCACGTCTTCCAGGTCCAGCAGCCATTCGAACTGGCCGGACTCGATTTCACTGCTGATCTGCGCCATGCCGCGCTGGATGTCGGCCAGGTCGGTGGCGCTGATGATGCCTTGCGCGGCCAGCATGTCGGCGTGCGCCAGCGAGCCCTGGATGTCGGCCTTGGCCATGCGGTTGTCAAAAAAGACAGAGGCGGTGTAGCGTTTGACGAGGTCGGAAACAGGTTCGGAGAAGCGTGCCGACCAGGCTTCGCTCTTTTTGGAAAATTGATCAGTCATGGTAAATAAATTGGAGGGCGTGCGGGTGAATTGACCGATTATAGCCAAGGTTGCGCCAGTCAGTCTGGCGGCGGGCTTTTTGGGCGTATCCATTTTTTGCGATAAGTTGTTAGTATCGCTATATTTATAGCCAAATTACCGGCCGCAAGGCGCAGGTCAGACAGGAGGAGACATGGCCATTCTGGAAGTAAGCACCGACAAATCGCGGCTGGACGTCGCGCTGATCCACCGCTTCCTCAGCGGACAGTCGACATGGGCGCAGGGCCTGCCGCTGTCGGTGCTGGAAAAAGCGATCGCCAATTCACTGTGCTTCGGCGGCTACGTGGACGGCGCCCAGGTGGCGTTTGCCCGCGTGGTGACCGATGGCGCCACGTTCGCCAACCTGGTCGACGTGTTCGTGCTGCCCGAGCGCCGCGGCCAGGGCTACAGCAAGCAATTGATGGCGGCCATCATGGCGCACCCGGACTTGCAGGGCTTGCGGCGCTTCACCCTGGCCACCGGCGACGCGCACGGCTTGTACAGCCAATACGGCTTCACCTCGCCGCAGCGGCCGCAAACGCTGATGGAGCGGTATTTCCCCGATATTTACAAGACCCCGGCGTAGCGCCTCGCCGTCACTGCCAGTTCATCAGGCAAGGCGGCACCAGCAACAGCAGCGCCAGCACCGCGTAGATCAGCTGCAGCGGCACCATCCACTTGGCCCAGGTAATCCACGGTATGCGGGCCAGCGCCAGCACGCCCACCGTGATGCCCGAGGTCGGGATCATCGGCGTGGTGAATTCGCCGAACTGGTAAGCCAGGATCGCGGTCTGGCGCGTCACGCCGACCAGGTCGGCCAGCGGCGCCATGATCGGCATGGTCAGCGCAGCCTGGCCGGTGCCGGAATGGATGAAGAAATTGATGACGGTCTGGATCGCGAACATCTTGTGCGCCGCGAACACCGGGCTCGACGACTGCACCAGCGGCATCAGGCCGTGCAGCATGGTGTCGATGATTTGCGCGTCGCGCGCCAGGATCACGGTGCCGCGCGCCAGCGCGATGACCAGCGCCGTGCCCACCAGATCCTTGGCGCCATGCATGAAGGCGCCCATGAATTCATCGGAATTGAGCCGGCCCACCACGCCCACCACGATGGTCATGGCCAGGAACAGCGCCGCGATCTCCTCGATGAACCAGTCGAACTTCACCACGCCCACCACCATGCCCAGCAGGGTGGCGACGAAGATGAACAGCACCAGCTTGTGCTTGAGCGTCATGCCGGTGAAGGTGCTGAAGTCGACCGGGTTTTCCCGGCGCTTGACCAGGTCCAGTTCATAGGTCGGCGACAGTTGCGGGTTGCGCTTGATGCGCGCCGCGTACCACATCATGAAGGCGATGGTGACGGCGGTGGCCAGCACCCAGACGATCAGGCGGTAGCCCATGCCGGAAAACAGCGGCACGCCGGCGATGCCCTGCGCCACGCCGACGTTGAACGGGTTCAGGAACGCCGCGGCAAAGCCGACCTGGGTGCCCAGGAAGGGCAGCGACACGCCGGTCACCGTGTCGTACCCCAGCGCCAGCGCCAGCGGCACGAAGATCAGGATGAAGGGAATGGCTTCCTCGTTCATGCCGAAGGTGGCGCCGCCCAGCGAAAACAGCGTCAGGAACACGGGAATCAGGGCCACGCGCACGAAGCGCGAATGGTCGTGCGCCTTGGCGATCGACTTGATCATGGCGTCGATGGCGTCGGTTTTTTGCAGCACGGCGAACGCGCCGCCGGTGATCAGCACGAAGCCGATGATCAGCGCCGCTTCCACGAATCCCTTGATCGGCGCCATCAGCAGCGCCACGATGCCCTGCGGCTTGCTGGCCACGTAATGGAAGGTGGCCGGATCGACCAGCTGCTTGCCGTTGACCAGGTGGGTATCGTACTTGCCGCCCGGGACCAGCCACGTGGACAGGGCGATCAGCGCCAGGATGGCGAAGATCAGGACATAGGTATTCGGAAGCCGCAGTTTCATAATGTCCTTTTTATTGGGAGAGCAGGTCGCCGGAACGGTAGGCGGAAGCGCCCGCCACCTTGCCGATATTCATGCCGCGCAGCACGTGGCGGTGCGCGCTGCGGGCAAAGAACACGCCATCGACCGTGCAGCGGACAGTCGTGGTTTCGCCCGTGACCGGGTCGATCACGTCGGCCAGGCCATCGCCCGCCTTGACCTTGTCGCCCAGCTGGCGGGTGTAGACCAGCACGCCCGGGTGCGGCGCCAGCAGCGGCTCCACCCCTTCCAGCGGCGTGGCGGCGCACAGCGCCTCGGGCAGCGTCCCCGCGTCGCGGTCGATCACGCCATTGATGGCCAGGAAGCGCAGCAGGGCGTCGGCATCCTTTTCGGCCAGCGCGTAGTCGACTTCCATTTCGCCGCGCAATTCCACCGTGGTCGATACGCAGGCCGGCGGAATCGGCACGTCCGGGAAGTGCGCCTGCAAATCCCACCACAGGCGGCTGCAGGCCTCGTCGAACGGTTCGCCGCCGGCGGCCAGCGCCAGCAGCACCGCGTGCGCGCCCATCAGGCGAGACAGCGGCTCGATGGCGCCGGCCAGCGGGGTGCCGGCATAGATATGCAGCACCGCTTCGTTGTCGCAGTGCAGGTCGAGCACGATGTCGGCGTCGATCGCCATTTCCAGCAGGGTTTTCTTCAGCGCGTCGGCATCGGTCCTCGGCTGCTGCGCGCGCACCAGCGCCAGCGCCTGGCGGCGGATTTCCGCCACGTTGGCGGCGGCGTCCTGTCCCAGCCTGCCTTCCAGCGACACCTTCAATTCATCGGCCACGTGCTTGTACGAGCGGTTGAAATTGATGCCGGTGGTCAGGTCGAAGCGGCCGAACGGCGCCCCCTGGATGGCTTGCGACAGGCCGATGGGATTGGCGGCCGGCACCAGGATGATTTCACCGCGGATCTTGCCGGCGGCGTCGAGCGCATCGAGTTCGCGGCGCAGGAACTGGGCCACCAGCATGCCCGGCACCTCGTCGGCATGCAGCGCGGCTTGAATATAGATTTTTTTGCCGGCGCCGGGGGGGCCGTAGTGGTAGCTGGTCAGCTGGAATGTGGTGCTGCTGTGCGGAGTGGACAGCGCGTGTTTTTTCACCTGCATGGTTAGACCTGTATAGATATATTCGCTCAGGGCACACATTATGCCGTCCCGGCAGGGCGCATGGCGAGTCGTTTCAGCGCCGCTGGCTGGTGCTGGGACGGGCGGCTTTGCTGTATATTTGGAAACTGTACGGCAGATGCATGCATTCTGCCATCATCGACCGCGAATGGACTGCAACATGGGCGCTTTGAAGCAATTTTTTACTAACTGGGCATCGGGATTACGTAACGTATTGGGACGGTCTATGGCGGGATTGGCACTGGTCTGCATGTCGATGGCGGGGGCGCACGCGTCGGACCCGCCCGAACCCAAGGGATCGCTGGTCATCATTGGCGGCGGCTTGCGTGGCGATAACGCCGATATCTGGCAGCGCATCGTGCAACTGGCCGGCGGCAAGGGCGCCCGTATCGCGGTCTTCCCGTCGGCGGCGGGCGCGCCCGAACGCACCGGCCAGGCCATCATCGGTTACCTGAAGCGCTATGGCGCGGACCCGTTCCTGGTGCCGATTGCGGTAAAGCTGGCCAACAGCGATTACCGCAAGGCGGCCGACGACATGACCCTGGCCGACCGCGTGCGGCGCGCCGGCGGCGTGTATTTCGCTGGCGGCGACCAGGGCCGCATCACGCAGGCGCTGGTGCGCCCGGACGGCACGCGCACCGCGGCGCTGGACGCGATCTGGGACATTTACCGCCGCGGCGGCGTCATTGCCGGCACCAGCGCCGGCGCGGCCATCATGAGCAGCACCATGTTCTACGATGCGCGCCGCGTGCTGGCCACCCTGCAGGAAGGCGTGGCGGACGGCAAGGATATCGCGCCCGGCCTGGGCTTCATCGGCGACGACATCTTCGTCGACCAGCACTTGCTGATCCGCGGCCGCTTTGCCCGCATGATCCCGGCCATGCTGAAGAAGGGCTACCAGCTGGGCCTGGGTATCGATGAAAACAGCGCCATGGTGGTCAACAGCAAGCGCGAAGTGGAAATCGTCGGCTACAAGGGCGCGCTGCTGCTGGACCTGTCGCGCGCCACGATGGACCCGGACGCCAGCGCGTTCAACGTCAGCAATGTGCTGATCAGCTACCTGGACCGCGGCGACCGCTTCAATATCGCCACCAAGACGTTCACGCCGGCGCCCGACAAGGCGGACGGACGCCTCGACAATACCCGCCCGGTGCGGCGCGGCCCGGTGTACAGCAACGATATCCTCGGCAACAGCGCCGTCAGCGACTTGATGGAAAAACTCATCGACAGCGACCAGCAGGACGCGATCGGCATTGCCAGCGGCGATCCGCGCGGCACCACGCCGGAAGTGGGCTTTGAATTCCGCTTCTCGAAGACCACGGAAAGCGAAGGTTACCTGTCGTCGCTGTTCGATTCGTACTCGATCCTGAACCTGCGGCTCGACATCCGTCCCATAGAAGTGCAACGTCCGCTGTACAAATACAAGAATTAATTCGGCGGGGGCGGAATTAGAATGTTGGCCACCTTGCCAACATTCATCAACAGGATTCCGCCCCATGACCTTCCCCGCCAAGGCCGCACTCGCAGGTGCATTGTCGGCCTGCTTGTTTGCCGCCACAGCCGCCGCAGCCGCCACCGCCACGCCGCCCGCCACCGTGCGTCTCGATTACCTGCACAGCGGTAATGCGCTGGCCGAACAGTATGCGATCGACCGCGTGGTCATCGAACCGCTGCCGTGGGCCGGCAACCTGGCGCGCAACATCGATGACACCGACCGCGGCGTCAACCGGGTCGAAGTGGTCGATGCGAAGACCGGCGAAGTGCTCTACACGCGCGGCTTTTCCACCATCTTCGGCGAATGGCGCAGCACCGATGAGGCCCAGAAGGTCACGCGCGGCTTCCAGGAATCCGTGCGCTTTCCCAAGCCGGACCGCCCGGTGCGCGTGCGCATCCTGAAACGCGATGAGCGCAACCAGTTTTCCATCGCCTGGAGCGTGGATGTCGACACCGACGCGCAGGACGTGGTGCGCAAGCAGGAGCCGGCGCCGGCCAAGCCGATCCCGATCCGCGTCAACGGCGCGCCTGGCGACAAGGTCGACTTGCTGATCCTGGGCGACGGCTATACCAAGGCGGACTTGCCGAAGTTCGAGCAGAGCGCGCGCAAGCTGGCCGATTACCTGTTTACCGTGTCGCCGTTCAAGGAGCGCGCCAGCGACTTCAATGTGTGGGGCATCGCGGTGCCGACCCAGGAAGCGGGCGTCTCGCGGCCCTCGACCGGCCAGCATCACGCCTCCGCGCTGGGCACCCGCTACGACATTTTCGGCAGCGAGCGCTACGTGCTGACCCTGGACAACCGCGCGCTGCGCGAAATCGCCCAGCATGCGCCCTATGAATTCATTGAAATCCTCGTCAATAACGATACCTATGGCGGGGGCGGCATCTATGGCCAGTTCAGCACCGCGGCCGCCAACAGCGACTGGGCCAATTATCTGTTCGTGCATGAATTCGGCCACCACTTCGCGGGCCTGGCCGACGAGTACTACACGTCGCCGGTGGCCTATGCGTCGGGCGGCGCCGAGCGCCCGGAACCGTGGGAACCCAACGCCACGGCGCTGAAGGACCCGGCCAAACTTAAGTGGAAACACCTGGTCACGCCCGGCACCGCGCTGCCGACGCCATGGCCGAAAGCCGCCTACGACGAACATTCGCGCGCATACCAGAAGACCCGCGCCGCGCTGCGCAAGGCCAACCGCCCGGAAGCGGAAATGAGCGCGCTGTTCAGGGAAGACCTGGCGTTCACCAACAAGCTGTTCTCGACCGCGCCCAACAAGGATGCGGTGGGCGCGTTCGAAGGCGCCAATTACGAGGCGACCGGTTACTACCGCCCGGCCCAGCAATGCCTGATGTTCGACCGCAGTGAGAAATTCTGCGCGGTGTGCAAGGAAGCGGTGAACCAGACCATCGACTTGTACTCGCGGCCGGCGAAATAAGCGCTATGCAGTACTGAAATTGTCGCGGCTGGCGATCAGTACAGCGCCGCAACTGGTTTTATCGCCATCGAACGCCAGCCGCTTGCCGTTGACAAGGTGGCGTGGCGAGCCGCTGATGATCTTGCATCCATGATGGCCTGGAATGGGGCAACTGCACGTGTCGCCTTCGCAGGCGACGGGAATGTCATTGACGGTAAAGTGAGTCAGGCTGCATTGGATCACTTTGCCGCCATGGGAGGTATTGTCACCCAGACGGATGATATTGCGCATCATGGCTCCTTGCAGGTGAGCGACGGATTATTTGTTGCCTGTTTCCGCCTGTTTGCGTTGTGCATCCAATAACGCTTCAATAGAAGGCGCTTTGTAGTTATCGGGATCGATTTGTGGTTGGGCGCGATGCACGAAAGGATCCTTTTGCGACTTGCGCTTGTCATCCGGAGCGGGGCTGATGAACACAATGCTGGCTTCATCCGTATCACGCAAATTGATGGCGGCGCTGATACCTCCTTCCCGGTAACTGCCCATTACCGCCAAGCCCATCTGCATGAAAAAGGTCGCAGCGCCTGTATTGCCGAGACGGCGGTCGGTATCGATGAATTGCGCAGTTTTGCTGATATCGATGGCCGGACCGCCTTCGTGTTCGTATTGGTGCAGCAAACCGGTCAACATCAGCAGTTGGTCCTTGTTGTTATTGGTGGCAGCGATGACGCGGGCAGGGCCTTTGTCGCGCTCGTTGTCCGGCAACGTTTGTAGTGCTTGTTGCCAGCCTGCTTTGAATATCTGCTGGCGCTGGTCGCGGCGTTTGACTGGATGGCCATCGGCGTCACGGAACGGGACGAATAAGGGGCGGTGGAGGTAGCCCAAGGTTGGCAAATTGTCGAAGGCTTCCAGTTGTTCCGTTGTCCAGGGAAATGGGAACCATGGCGTCGATTTCCAGGTTTGCGGAGGCCTGTTCTTGTACGGCTTGACTTCACCCCGCAGCAGGTGATGGCCATCAGGATGGAATTCGGGGTTTTTGGCAAAGCGGGCCGCTGCCTGGAGCCATTCGGAGACGGTGGGAGGGCGAGCTATAGGCGTTCCGTCGCCATATTTTGCATTGGTAGGGACAGCTTCCGTCAATTGGTAATACATTTGGCGGAATTCCCATTGCAGGAACTTGTTATCCGGATCTCCCCAGACGTAAGGCCGAACAGGCTCGACACGCTCGCGACGTGCCAGAACAAAGACTGCCGCTGCATCAGGCATTTTGGGTACGTAATAACCATCCGTTACGAGTGACGGCGCCTCGGGGGGAAGTGATTGCTGCCGGTAAGAATAACTTTCATCGGCAGCGACGACGACGAAGGGAACATCCGGATGTTCGTCGAAGAAGGCAAATACTTGTTCAAGAAGGCGGTCGGGCCGTTCAGCCAATTTCCAGGGCGCATTAACCCATAAGTGCCATGCAAGGCCGGTGCCTTGCGTACTCGCCGCGAGTCCCATCACGGGATCAACCGGCGTTTCGTACGAGGGCGCACCGGCATAAAACGATGGCAGCCCCCAGTACATCGGAGTCGGCCTGGCGGCATTCTCAAATGCATCCAGCAACCTGCCGCCGCTGATGCCGATTTTATCTTTGGCTTGCCAGGCAAATTTTTTTGGGTCCGTTTCTTGAATAGGCGTATACGCATCGCCTTTTTGCAATGCTTCCCACACGTTTCCTTGCCGGTGATGGTCCAGCGTTATGCCCAGGCTGATCACTTCCAGGACGTATTCCTGCCTGACCTTGGGATCGCTGGCCCGGGCGTCACGCTGTAGCTCTTCCTCTGCCAGCTTATGCTGGTTTTCAAGCGTCAGTTTGCGTTGTGCCGCCATCAGGTAATAGCCGCTCAACACGAACGCGAACAATAACACCATGGAAGTTCCGATCCAGCGTAAATTGCTCATGCTTGTATCTCCACCGGTGAATGTTTGCGCGTGCAGGAAGGACGATTGAAATGACGGCCACAGCATGACGACTGAAGCAAATGCATGCTTTGCCAGCCGCCCTTGTTTGCTTTGTTTGTCATGAAAGTTGGGTATCACCGCGAGCCTCCGTTGTTGACAGCGACGCGGCTGCCGCTTACCGACTCTGCAATGATTATTTCAAACAGCTTGCTACCAGGGAGGGGAAGGGAGGCGGGTAAATTGCCTGAACTGTAGTATTTTGCGTTACCTTCAATAAGCTCTTTGCGCCATGGGAGCTCGACCTGCCAGTATGAGCTATGAGCCTTTAGAAATTCCTCCCACTTAACAATCCCTGGACGCGCCTTTTCATCGTTAACCGGCTTTTTTAAACGCCAGTCCGCAATCGCGCACAAGTAAGCATAAAAATTTGGATCGCTGGAGGCTTTACCTTGCCCAATGGCCACGTCGTAAGCAGTGACTTGCCGATGGTTTTCCTTATTGCCGATAATTGAGCCATGAAATGACTTCGTACTTAATTCATGCTGCCAGCGTAGCCTGATTTCATAGGGACTTTCCTCAACTGTCGCCATGAACCTGTCACCAATCGGAAAGGCGGAAATGATCGTACGCTGCATGTCACCCTGCAAATTTTTCTCGTTGTTATAGTCCTCTGTCATCTTGTGCAACTCATCCGACGTAAGCGGGATCTCCTTTTCGTCGGCAGTGCGCTCATCCTGCATATTTACTTTCTTACGCGGATCAGGACGTTCTTCCGCCCAGGTACGCACGCCATATTGGCTGGTTGGGGCTATGGCGGCATCGATCGGGTCGACCTCTTCGCAGGGGCCTCTGTCTCCCATCTTTCGCTTCGCATGAGTAGAATGGGCAGGAATTTTGTCGGGGGTTGTTTCGCTTGCATTGCTGAGTACTGCTTCCACGGGCCTGCGCAACTGTTCTCCGGTGATAGTCCGAATGCCATTGCGCTGTTGCTCTATTTTTTCATGTGGATCGATCGGCCAGGTAGCAATAGGAAAATGGGCACGCTGAGTTCTTCCTGAGCTTTCCACGTGCGCATGGTCGTCTTCACCTTTAATCCGCAACGCATAATCATAAGGAGGTGCGTTACCTACAAGGACAGGGCCGGCCTTACGTGTTGCGGGATCGACCCGCAGCTTGTTGGTGAATACCCTCTGGAAGAATCCTTTACCCAACTCACGCAGTGGGTTACGCGTAACTGTACGTGCTTGCGTCGCCTGGGAGGGGGCTCCTGCTGGAGCCAGTTGGGTGCCCGATATAAAGTCGGGGACGCCCTGCCAGCCTATGCCCTGCATATTATCCAGGGCTACTGTCATATCCTGGGGACAGAAGTACAGATAAACCTTGCCGCGGTTGTCCCGGTCATTCCCGGCTTGCCATTTCCCGCCAACGACGCCGTCGTGCTTTTTATGATCAGCCAGTGTGTTGAATTCCGGCTCGTTAGCGGTAGGTTTGCGTTCTGCGACATTGCGTACGATATTGACCAGTGTTTGCAGGCGCGCGTGTAATGATTGCATGCCGCTGATTCCAGAATAGTGGGGTGTCATTACCGCGTCTGTGCCTCCGGTCAGGTGGCTTGCACCTTTTGAAATCGTATTGAATGTATCGACCAGGCTGTAAGGAGGATGGGTCAAGATCAGCGTGTCCGCAGGCCGCAATCCGCGGCTCGCCAGCATCGCTTGTGCTGTCAGCGTTACAAGGCAACCCTGGCTATGGGCAATCACCGTAACGGTTTCTCCCTCATCATAGTCACGGATGATTGAAATTAATGCTGCCAGCCGCGATGCGGCCAAAACCATGTACATTCTCCCCGGTCCATCCATTAACGGGCGAATTGCATCGCCACCGATATCTCCGGTAATGCCGAATCCTTTATTCCACATGTCAGGCAGCGAACTGGTAGCGTTGGCGAATGGCCCTCCGCCCTTGGACCGGTCTTTATCAAGCCGATTGCCGTAGCGGTCGACCTGCTGGCCACGAACAACGCCGGTTTTCGCATCCAGTTCCCGGTACCCCCAGTAAAATGGGATAACCGGACTATCCGTGTCCTCAGCCACACTGCGTTTGAAGAACACGGCATCGGGATCTGGTTCCACCTTGTCTTTGTCTACCGCGAGCGGCATCCGATACCTTGCAGGCTGAAAAGTACGGCACAGCCTTTCCTCCAGTCCCTTGCATAGCCCTTGTTCGACCGCATCAAACCCGGTTCCCACGTCGTTGACCCCGTGAATAACAATGACATTCCCCGGCAAGCTGCGCTTGACATCGACGGGCTTACTGGTCGTGCGGCGGGTCTTCAGCACAGATGTGGCCTGACCCTTGGCGCGTTTGGGTTGCGGATACAGTCCCATGTCACTCTCCCTTGGACAATACGGTCACATTCACCAGTTTCATCGCGTCTCGTGAGACTTCGTTTGTCTTGCCTGCGATATCTGTCACGACTTGTAGCTCGCTGCCATCATCGAAAGACAAATCCAGTTGCTGGTTGGGCGCGGCGTCATCTTCAATGTCCGATTCTGTGTCTGAAAACGTGCCGCCGCGGTAGCGCGTCCTGAATTGTTCGCTGGCCTGTCCTTGTTCGAAAATGGGACATGCCGTCTCCATGGTTTCCGGATCATGAAAGACAAAGCGTGGTGCATTGAACTTCAGCGGCTTGCTACTCCCCAGCGTAATGCCATCACCGAGGCGGATGAATGAGCCGTCCTCGCATATCAGCTCGATGACGGGGGCCATCGCCACCAGCTTGCCTTCAGTTGCTGTCAGGCGAAGCGACTTGGACGCATTGATGTCAGTGTCATCGTGCTGGCTTTGTATCAGCAGCTTGCCAAAGTGCGCGATGGCCCGCACGCCGTCGTGGTGCGAAAACAGTGATATGCCTTTGCCGGCGTTGATGTTGAAACGTTGACCTGACGTGAGCTGCAAATGTTGCTGGGCGACCGTGTCGATGTTGGCGGCAGCATAGCTGACTATGGTCTTGGCGGTAGCAAAGCTGATACCTGCCGGTGCGGAAACGCCAATCGCAGGTGTACCGCCGCCCTGGCTTCCAGGCGACGTATTGCTGCCGTTTTCCCACTGTTCGAAAGCCGACTTCAATTCGTCCTCGGACTGAACATCGAGCGGGAGCGCCTGGTTCTGGGCGGCATGTTCACCAAGGGATCGGAATAGTTCCAGGCACTCTTCCATCAGCGCCAGGTATTCCGTGCGGTCTAACTGTTTGCCGTCGGCTGACAAGCGCCGCCACGCGGACAGCAGCATGCCTTTTCCCGCGCGCAGCGCCAAGTGTTCATCGGTGCGCAATTCTGCGCCTTCACCGCGTGGCGCCGCGTGATCCTTGCCACGAGGCTGCGTCAGCCACCCAAGATTGAGCTCACTGGCACCGTGTTCACTGGCCAGTTGGGCGCTGATTTGTCCGGCAGTGTCATCGAAGCGTAGCTGGTTCGCGCGCTGGCCATGGATCTCGCGGCTTTTCATCCCGGACAGATAGCGGTTGTCCGGCAAGCCCGCAGCGCCTGGGATAGGGGGAAGCGCTGCGGCGTTGTACAGTTGGGCGATAACGATGGGTTTATCGGGATCGCCGCCCATGAACGCCAGCAGTACTTCGGTACCAACACGGGGCAAACTCAGCATACCCAGGTTGTGTTCCCCGCTACCGATGTTGCCGGCCCAACTGCTGGCGACACGCACCCATGCTGTGGCCGTATTGTCGGCTCGCGCCAGCGTGCCGGTAAAGCGGACGCGGACTCGTCCCAATTCATCGCACGCCACTTCTTCGCCCTGCGGACCGATGACGATCGCTGATTGCAGCTGAGGATGGGGTAAATCCTTGCGCGGATCATAATCGGGAACAAAGCGGATGCCTCGACGGATACAGGTAAATCGTGCCTGGAAGCGCAAGTCGCCAGGGAGCGGCGTGGGCTGGTCGGATGGCTCTTCGTTCCAGCGGCGTAGGGCAAACAGCCGATCAACCCGTTCGTCAAGGCTTTTGGGCAGGTTGTTGCGGGCGATGATGTGCTGGGTAATAACAAGAAACTCGCGTTCGCACTCGGGATGCTGATCAAGTTCTGGATGGCCATCGAGGTTGATATATTCCCCAGGACCGATATCGCGCAATCCTCCTTCCGCATAAAAGCACTTTGACTCGAAGTCCAGGCGCGCTTGGCGCAGCGCTGCCAATGAACGGAAGTCGTCAGTACTGTCACCCACGTGAGGAGCTTCGACCAGATAGTGTTCCAATCCGGCAGCGTATCCATTGCCGGCTATACCCTGATCAACGGCAGCCTCGCTACTGGTGCCCAGAAAGCTGGGCAGGAATGGATTGCGGTAATCCCAACTGGATCGGGTGGTGCAGCCGGAACGCAGCGTTCGTATTCCACCCCATGCGGTAATGGTGTCGTGTTCTTCAGTAGCATTGTCGCGGTGAAAGCGTACATGCCTAGCCGGGGTCATTTGCAGCAGGTCGAGATGGTGCAGCAATACCATGGTATGGCACGGCGATGCGCTAGGCCTGGAGCGTTCTTCCCGGGGGATAATCGCAGCTTTGCCAGCGCGGAAATACCATGAAATACCTCGACGTTTCAATAATCGCCGGATAAATGCTGCGGTACTTTCGTTGTGCTGGATGATCTGGGAGCGCTTGGGAAATTTCTCCCTGACGAGCACCGGACCAGCTTCCATTTCAAAGGCTGCTGCCAAGCCGGGTATTTGATCCCGTGCTTCCCGCAATAATGTCACGATGACGTCGAATTCCGTGGCGTTGGTGAACACGCGGGTATTTGCCCCAAGGTCGAGAATGGCTAACGCATCGCGCATGACCAACTGATATGCGGCCAGTCCACCATCGCTTTCCCCCTGGCTGGCTTCTGCAATCAGACCGCAAATACTACGCAGGTTTCCTTCGTCGGTGACGATTTGCAACTCGACAGGTGCCCCGATGAATGCCTTCAGTGGCATGCACGCATCCAGTGCAACGCAATAGATGCGGATGTTGATCCCGTCGCACATCGATGAATAACCGCTGATCCGATGCGGCAGTAATAAATCATCTTCAATCCCGCTGGATAGGCCTAATCGCATGCGTAATGGCCGATTCCTAGTGCTGAGTTGTTCAGCTAAGTAATCAATGTTGGCGAAGCCATCCATGGAATTCTCCACTGTCATTGACCGAGAGACGCATTATTCGGCAAGGACTGAAAAGCGACGTTGCTTTATCGCAATGCGGTTGTTTTTTCAGTTACGTTCGCTTACGTTTGATAAACATTCATCGTGCGGCACCGTACAGATGGTAAATAGCCCCGACCGTATTCTGTCCCTGTGACAAGTTCAGACACCAACACAGAGATTAGAAAGGTCAATATCATGAACAAGCTGATTGCTACCCTGATCGCGGGCCTGTTTGCCACCGGCGCCATGGCGCAAACCACTACCGCCCCTGTTGCCACTGTTGCCCCAGCCGCCACGGTCGCCCCGGTAACGCCGGACGTGGCGAAAGCCCAGGCCAAGGCGGACGAGAAAGTCGCCAAGGCTGAAGCCAAGGAAGCCAAGAAAGCCGCCGATGCGGACCAGGACGTGGCCAAGGCGGAAGCCAAGGCCAATGAAAAGATTGCGAAAGCGATGGCCAAGGCCGACAAGGAACACGCGAAGGCCGCGGAAAAAGTCGCCAAGGCCGATCCGGAAGACCGTGTGAAGGCCGAAGCGAAAGCCGACAAGCAAATCGCCGACGCCAACGCAAAGATGGATAAATCGATCGCCAAGGCTGAATCGAAAGTAGCGAAAGAAAAAGCCGAAGCCAATGAAGAAAAAGCCATTGCCGCCGCCCATACCGCGGAAGTGAAGGCCAAAGCCAACGCCGACATCAAGACTGCCGCCGTTAAACACTAATTGCAGTTGGTTCGCCGTGCGGGGCCGGTAATACCGCACAGACAGGTGGCGTAACGCATGCGCCACCGCCTGGAACGCCGTGCGGGGCCGGTAATACCGCAGACAGTGCAGTACTTCGCCATTGCGGGGCCGGAAATACCGCAGATTGCCGCAAATCGGGCGCCACGTTGTTGGCGCCCATTTTTTTGCGCCGCACGCCCGGTCGGCGCCACAACTCGGGGCGACAATACTTGCATGCAGGAAGCAACAGTGGCAGCATAGGGTGACTAGATTACCTATCCTGGGGAAGCCATGGCGCGCCTTGCTGCCGGTGTTGCGATCCTGTTGAGCCAGGCTGCCCCCGCCGTATTCGGGCAAACCGTCAACGTAGTGATTTACGGCAAGATCAATGTCGACATGGAGCGCGTCAGACTGTCGCGGCCGGCACAATCGGCAATGCGCCAGTCCAGCAATTCCTCCACGCTGGGTTTGCGCGCGCAGGAAGACCTCGGCAATGGCTGGGGCGCCTTCATGCAGGTCGAAGGCGCCATCGGGCTCGATACCGGCGCCGGCGACATCAATGGCAAGGACACCTTTGTCGGGTTGCGGCACCGATCCCTGGGCAGCATCGCCCTGGGCCGCGAATCGACCCTGATCAAGAAAATGAATGCCTACACCGACCGCTTCGAAGGCAGCGGCATCGCCGACGATTCCGGCGTCGCGCTGCTGCAGGGCGAAGGCACGCCGCTGGGCTTCAACCGCCGCTCCGGCAACCAGGTGCGCTATGAAAGCCCGGAGCTGGGCGGCTTCTTGCTGACGCTGGCGCGCGCCTCGGAAACCGAAGAGGGGCCGGGCCGCTCCGTCATCCGCGGCGCCTGGCTGCAATACCGCGCCGGCCCGTGGAAGGCTGCCATCGCGCGCGAAGTCCATGACGATTTGCGGCCCGGCTACCACGACAGCATCGTGCGGCTGGCGGTCAACTACAGCGCGGCGTGGGGCGACATCAGCCTGGGCTGGAACCGCCTGGCCTACGGTGTGGCCGGCGGCGACTTGCGGCGCGACTACTTTACCTGCACCGGCGCCTACAAGGTCGCGGGCGGCAGCATTGCCTGGCGCTATGGCCGGGCCGGCGACATTGGCGGCAGCGCGCCGGCCGGCGCCGTGCTGGCCAGCGCCGCCGCCAGCCTTGCCAGGGGCGGCCAGACCGGCGCAACCCATGCGACCCTGGGGTATAACCATGTGTTGTCGGCGCGCAGCTACCTGTACCTGTACCACACGCAGGTGCGCAATGATGCGCGTGCCAACTTCAATTTCGGCACCAACGCGTATGGCGCGGCCGGCCCGGGCGCCACCGTCCGCGGTTCGGCGCTGGGCGTGGTGCACCGGTTCTAGCATGAAGCGGCTGCTGCAACGGTTGCGTCCCGATTCACTGCGCCTGCGCCTCATCCTCGCCAGCGTTGCCGTGGAAGTGGTGTTGCTGTCGCTGTTGATCGCCAATTCGCTGCGGCTGATCGACAACGCCGCGGCGGCCAGCATCCAGGCCGCGCTGGGGCAAGCCGTGCCGATGCTCAATGCCGCGGCGGTGCCGTACCTGATGGAGCGCGATTATTCCGGCCTGCACGACTTTCTCGCGGCGACCGTGCGCGAGGAAGGGCGCGAACTGGCTTACGTGGCGGTGCGCGACGTGGACGGGCGCGAAGTGGCGCGGGTCGGATTGCCGCAGAAGGCGGCGTTGCCGCCGGTGTCGGCCAATATTGCCGAGGGCATTGCGCGCGGCGTCTATACGGTGGACCGGTCGGTGGCGGTGGGCGGCATCCGCATGGGCGCGATGCGCCTGGGCCTGTCCACCGTGATCGCAGGCGATACCCGCGCCGCGCTGCTGCGCCAGGGTTTCCTCATCGCGGCGGCCGAAGTGGCGGCCAGCATCGTGATCCTCAGCGTGGTGGCGGTCTGGCTGACGCGCCACCTGGCCCAGGCCGCGGCGGCCAGCCGCGCCATTGGCGACGGCGACTACACGCGGCGCCTGCCCGAGGAAGGCGGCCGCGAAGTGGCGGAACTGGCGCGCGCGGTCAACCGCATGGGCGAGGAAGTCGAACACCGCATCCATGCGCTGTCGGACTTGAACGCGGAACTCGAACACCGGGTGGCCGAACGCACGGCGGCGCTGACGCAGATCGTGCGCGAACAGCAGATCCTGCTGGACAACGTCATCGTCGGCATCCTGTTCCTGCGCGACCGCATCGTCATGCGCTGCAACCGCGGCTGGGCCGAATTGCTGGGCTATACACCCGAGGAAATGCAGGGCCAGCCGACCCGCATGTATTACCCGAGCGAGGAAGCGTACCGGCTGCAGGGCGAGCAAGTCTATCCCGACATCGTGGCCGGCCGCACGGCGTTTGGCGAAAACCAGTTCGTGCGGCGCGACGGCAGCCTTGTGTGGTGCAGTTTCCAGGGCCGCGCCATCGACCCGGAGCACCTCGACCAGGGCAGCATCTGGATTTTCCAGGATATCACGGCCCGCAAGCTGGCCGAGCAGGCGCTGGACCAGCGCAACCAGGCCTTGCAGCACTCGCTGGTGCAATTGCAGGATACCCAGGCGCAGCTGATGCAGGCCGAAAAGCTCGCGGCGCTCGGGCAGATGGTGGCCGGTATCGCGCATGAATTGAACACGCCGATCGGCAACGTGCTGACCATGGCGACATCGTTCACCCATATGGTAGACGGCATGGCGCAGGCGCACGCGCAGCGCCGCCTCACGGCCGGCATGCTGCGGCGTTTCGTGGACGACAGCCGCAGCGCCAGCGACGTGGTGGCGCGCAACGCCTTGCGCGCCGGTGAACTGATCGCCAGGTTCAAGCTGGTGGCTACGGACCAGAGCCACGACAACCGCTGCACGTTCGACTTGCGCGCCCACGTCGACGATATCCTGTCCGGCCTGGGGCCGGCCTTGCGGACCGCGCGCGTGGCCGTGACGGTGGAAGGCGAGGGGCCGCTGATGATGGACAGCTTTCCGGCCCTGCTGGCGCAGGTGGTCATCGGCCTGGTGGGCAACGCGATCGATCATGCGTTCGAGGGCAGGACCGGGCGCGCCATCCACATCCGCCTGCGTCCCTTGCCGCCGTTCCAGGTCGAGATCGTCCTGGCCGACAATGGGCGCGGCATTGCGCCGGACGTGCTGCCCCATGTCTTCGAACCGTTCTATACGACGCGGCGCGGCGCCGGCCACACGGGCCTGGGCTTGCACATCCTGTACAACGTGGTGACGGTGGCGCTGGAAGGCAATATCAGCGTCGAGGTCGACCAGGGCACGCGGTTCACCGTGACGCTGGCGCGCGAACTGGCGGCGCGGCCGCTGGCGCTGGGCGCCGCCTGAGGCGGGACGCCATGGGTTTTCAATCCTTTTTTTCCAGCCGGTCCAGCAAGCGCTTGGCGGCGCGCACGCCGTCGAATTCCGCGTCGCGCGCCTCGGCAAAGCCGCGCACCGACGCCTGGGCCAGCAGTTTCCTGCCTTCCGCGCCGTTGCCGACCTTCATGATGGCGGCGGCCAGCTTGCGCCGGTCCGCCTCGGCCATGTCCGGTCGGGCGATCCACGCGCCGTGCGGGATCGGCGCCGATTTCCACAGCACCCGGATGTCCTTGAGCTGCACGCCGTATTTTTCATTGAGCTGGTTGTCGGCGATGGCGCCGGCGTCGGCTTGGCGCGAATGCACGGCAATGGCGGCGTTGGGCTGCTTTTTCACGAAATCGATCTTGCCCAGGTCTTTCACGTCGAGCCCAGCCTGCTGCATGGCCAGCACCGGCAGCAGGTAGCCGGACGTGGATTTCGGGTCGGTGAAGGCGAAGCGCTTGCCGCGCAGGCCGGCCAGGTTGTGGATGCCGGAATCGGCGCGGGTGATGATCAGCGCGTGGTAAGAGTCGCCATCGTCTTCCACGTAGCGCACCAGCAGGTGCGCGCCAAAGGCTTCATTGGCGCTGACATAGCCGAACGCGCCGGTGCCGGCAATGTCGACCTTGCCCTCCCGCAGCAGCTTGAGTGTGTCGTCATAGTCGCGGCCCGCCAGCAGCTTGACCGGGATGCCGAGTTCCTTTTCCAGTGCGCCGGCAAAGGCGCCGAAATTGTTCAGCAATTCCAGCGATGACAGGTTGGGATTGGCGCAAATGGTGAGCTGGCGCAGTTCGGCGCACGCCGCCAGCGGCAGCCCGGCCAGGATGGCTGCCAGGGAGGCAGCAATGAAGCGGCGCAGTGGTGTCATGGCGTGGCGGTCTCCACACGGTTACGTCCGCCTTGCTTGGCGCGGTACAGCGCGCTGTCCGCGGCCGACAGCAGGGCGGCGATATCGATATCGATGCGCGGCGCGCAACAGGCGCCGATACTGACAGTATTGTGCAACTGGCGGCCATCGGCCAGGGTGAACGTGTGCGCGGCAAAGGCGTCGCAAATGCGCTGGGCAATCACTTGCGCATCGGCCGCCGAACAGCCGGGCAGCAAGACCGCGAATTCCTCGCCGCCCAGGCGCCCCAGCACGTCGCCGGCGCGCAGGCAGCCCTGCGCCACGCGCGCAAAACCGACCAGCACCTGGTCGCCGCCGTCATGGCCGTAGGTATCGTTGACCTTCTTGAAATGATCGATGTCCATCATCAGCACCGCCACGGGCCGGCGCAGCAATTGCGGCGTGGCGAGCAACTCGCTGGCCTGCGTGAGGAAGCCGCTGCGGTTCAGCACATGGGTCAGGAAATCGTGCGACGCCGCGTGCTGCAGCCGTTCCAGCAACTGGTTGCGCGCCACCATCACGCTGGCCACTGTCAGCGGCGCCAGCGCGGTCAGCGACAGGCCCACCCGCAGCGACATCACGGCCAGCGGCGATTCCACGCTGGCGCCGATGTGCAGCACGCCGCTGGAAATGGCCAGCAAGGTCCACATGCAAAAGAACAGCGTGATGCCGGCCGTGGCGAACAGGCTGTAGGTCAAGGCGCACCACAGCATGGCCGGCACCGCGTACAGGATGGCGCCGGGGCCGCCCCAGTGCACGCCCAGCCACAGGCTGACGGCGAACGCCAGCAGCGGCGCGAACAGCTCCGGCCGCAGGCTGGGCCAGTCGGCGCGGCGGCGATGATCCCTGACCCAGCGCCGCACGTCCGGCATGGTCAGCAGCACCGGCAGGATGCCGATGTAACTGACCAGTTCCGTGCAAAACCAGAAGGCAAAGCCGTAGGCGGGGCTGCCGCCAAACAGGACCGGGTGCACGGCGATGCCGAACAGGCCGGCCGCGGTGGACGCGCCCAGCACGCCCAGCACGAAGCGCGGCATGGCGCGCGAATGGCGCAGCGTACGGTGCGCCTCGGGCATGCGGGAAAAAATCAGGTAGCCGGCAACCACGCCGGGCAGGTTGGTGCAGATCAGCAGCACGCCCTTGAACAGCGAATGGGCCATGACGATGTCCGACACCAGGTAGCCGGCAACGGCGGAAATCCAGTCCAGCCAGGTCGGTGGGCGGCCGCGCCGCACCAGGATGCCGAGCAGCACGGCGTTGGTGGGCCAATAGGCCGCCAGTACGCCGGGCGGCGACGTCAGGATGCCGAAGATCGAGCAAAGATAGACCGCCACGCCCAACAGCAGGGCATCGCGCAATTTGCCGCCGGATGTGGGCTGCGCGCCTGGCGCCGCCGGGGTGTCGGTCATAGAGGTCTCCAGCCTGTCGCAGCATTGTCCCGCCCTTGATAGGGCAAGTCAATCGAAGGACGGTAAGCTGTAGCAGGACGGAGAAGGGAAGCGGCGATGGAACTTCCCGTGCGCGGGCCGGCCCGCGCACGGGGAAGGCTGGCCGGTGCCGGCCGGGGTTGACGCGATTACATCGGCGCCAGCGTGGCCGGCTTGATCCGTTGCACCAGTTCCTTGCCCTTGCGGGCGCGCTTGCCGAAGTGCGGCGCCAGCAGGTTGCCGGACAATTCCAGCGCGCGCGGCTTGGCCGCCATGGTGCCGTGCACGATCACGCCCTTTTGCGTGATGGCCTGGGCCGACAGCAGCTGTTCCTTCGGATCGAGTTCCATCATGATCACGCCGCGCCCGCCATTGGCCAGCACTTTCATTTCCGCCAGGCCGAACACCAGCAGGCGCCCATTGCCGGACAGCGCCGCCACGGCGCTGGCGTCGTTGCGGATGATGGACGGCGGCAGCGGCAGGTCACCTTCGTCCAGGGTCATGAAGGACTTGCCGCCTTTCTGGCGGCTGATCATGTCGGCGGCTTTCGCGATGAAGCCGAAGCCCGCGGTGGACGACAGCATCAGCTGCGTATCGGCCGGGCCGGCGAAGTAATGCTTGATGCGCGCGCCGCCGGACAAGTCGACCAGGGTGGTGATCGGCACGCCGTCGCCGCGCGCGTTCGGCAGCGCAGAGACCGGCACCGAATACACCTTGCCATTGTCGCCGAAGCCCAGCAGGGTATCGACCGTGCGGCATTCGAACGCGTCGTGCAGCGAGTCGCCCACCTTGAACGTGAATTGCGACTTGTCGTGGCCGACGCCGGTACGGGCGCGCACCCAGCCTTTTTCGGAAATGATGACCGTCACCGGTTCGTCGACGACTTTCTGTTCCGCGCTGGCTTTCTGCGCTTCCTCGATCAGCGTGCGGCGCGCGTCGCCGAAGGCCTTGGCGTCGCCTTCGATTTCGCGGATCACCAGGCGTTTCATCGACGACGGGTTTTCCAGCAGGTCGAGCAGGGTCTGGCGCTCCTTGCGCAACTCGGCCAGTTCCTGCTGGATCTTGATCGCTTCCAGGCGCGCCAGCTGGCGCAGGCGGATTTCCAGGATGTCTTCGGCCTGGATCGGCGACAGGTTGAAGCGTGCGATCAGCGCGGCTTTCGGCTCGTCCGAATTGCGGATGATGGCGATGACTTCATCGATGTTCAGCAGGACGGTTTCCCGGCCTTCCATGATGTGGATGCGGTCTTCGACCTTCTTCAAACGGTGCTGAGAGCGGCGCGTCACGGTCTCGAAGCGGAAGCCGATCCATTCGGACAGGATTTCAGACAGGCCTTTCTGGCGCGGACGGCCATCGGCGCCGATCATGACCAGGTTGATCGATGCCGACGTTTCCAGCGACGTATGCGCCAGCAGCAGCATCATGAACTCGTCCTTGTCCTGGTTCTTGGACTTCGGCTCGAACACCAGGCGCACCGGCGCGGCGCGGCCGGCTTCGTCGCGGATGGTGTCGAGCGCGCCCAGGATCAGCTGCTTGGTGGCCAACTGTTCGGGCGTCAGCGCCTTCTTGCCCAGCTTGACCTTCGGATTGGTCAATTCCTCGATTTCTTCCAGCACCTTTTGCGCGGACGTGCCGGGCGGCAGTTCCGTGACCACGGCCTGCCACTGGCCGCGCGCCAGTTCCTCGATCTTCCAGCGCGCCCGCACCTTCATCGAGCCGCGGCCGGTCGCGTACATGTCCTGGATTTGCGCGCTGGGGGTGATGATCTGGCCGCCGCCCGGGAAGTCCGGGCCAGGGACCAGCGCCATCAGCTCGGCGTGCGTGATCTTCGGGTTGCGGATCATGGCCACCGCCGCCTGCGCCACCTCGGTCAGGTTGTGCGACGGGATTTCCGTCGCCAGGCCCACGGCGATGCCGGAGGCGCCGTTGAGCAGCACCATCGGCAGGCGCGCCGGCAGCAGGGTCGGCTCCTCGGACGAACCGTCGTAGTTCGGCGCGAAGTCCACCGTGCCCTGGTCGATCTCGTCGAGCAGCAGGCGCGAGATCGGCGTCAGGCGGGCTTCGGTGTACCGCATCGCGGCGGCGCCGTCGCCGTCGCGCGAACCGAAGTTGCCCTGGCCATCGATCAGCGGATAGCGCAGCGAAAAGTCCTGCGCCATGCGGACCAGGGCGTCGTACACCGACTGGTCGCCGTGCGGGTGCAGCTTGCCCAGCACGTCGCCCACCACGGCGGCGGACTTGCGCGGCTTCGCGGTCGGGCCCAGGCCCAGTTCATTCATCGTGTACAGGATGCGGCGCTGCACCGGCTTCTGGCCGTCGGACACGTCCGGCAGCGCGCGGCCCTTGACCACGGAAATCGCGTAATCGAGGTAGGCGCGTTCGGCAAAGGTGGACAGGGTCAGCGTGTCGCCGCCATCGCCGCCATCGCCGCCGAAATCGTCGCCGCCACGGCCGCCGTTGCCATTGCCATTGTGATTGCCATTGTTGCCGGCCGCCGCGGTGTCAGCCGCGTCGGCGGCATCGGCCAAGGCTTCTTCAAAGAGGTTTGCTTGTTGAGTCATGATTGCGGGTATTCGTTAAATATCGGCTTCCACTTCATTGCCATGTTCTTCGATCCATGCGCGGCGGGCGGCGGCTTCGCCTTTCCCCATCAGCATGTTGAAGCGGGCCGCCGATGCGCTGTGGTCGAAGTCGCCCAATGCCACCGGCAGCAGGCGGCGCGTGTCCGGATTCATCGTGGTTTCCCACAGCTGTTCGGCGTTCATCTCGCCCAGGCCTTTGAAACGGGAAATCGACCAGCTGCCGTCCTTCAGGCCATCCTTGCGCAGCTTGTCCTCGATCGCGATCAATTCGCCATCGTCGAGCGCGTACAGCTTCTGGATCGGCTTCTTGCCGCGCGCCGGCGCGTCGACGCGGTACAGCGGCGGACGCGCCACGCAGATGTGGCCTTTCTGGATCAGCGCCGGGAAGTGGCGGAAGAACAGCGTCAGCAACAGCACCTGGATGTGCGAGCCGTCCACGTCCGCATCGGAGAGGATGCAGATTTTGCCGTAGCGCAGGCCGGACAAGTCCGGGTTGTCGCCATAGTGGTGCGGGTCGACGCCGATCGCCACCGCGATGTCGTGGATTTCATTGTTGGCGAACAGGCGGTCCTTGTCGGTTTCCCACGAGTTCAGCACCTTGCCGCGCAGCGGCAGGATGGCCTGGAATTCCTTGTCGCGGCCCATCTTGGCCGAACCGCCCGCCGAGTCGCCCTCGACCAGGAACAGTTCCGTGCGCGTCACGTCGGTCGACTCGCAATCGGTGAGTTTGCCCGGCAACACGGCCACGCCCGACGATTTTTTCTTTTCGACTTTTTGCAGCGAGCGCAGGCGCGACTGGGCCTGCTTGATGACCAGTTCCGCCAGCTTCTTGCCATAATCGATATGCTGGTTCAGCCACAGTTCCAGCGGCGGCTTGGCGAACGTCGACACCAGGCGCACCGCGTCGCGCGAATTGAGGCGCTCCTTGATCTGGCCCTGGAATTGCGGGTCCAGCACCTTGGCCGACAGCACGAACGAGACGCGGTTGAACACATCCTCCGGCAACAGCTTGACGCCTTTCGGCAGCAGCGAATGCAGTTCCACGAAGTTCTTCACGGCGCCGAACAAGCCGTCGCGTAAGCCCGATTCGTGCGTGCCGCCATTGGGCGTGGGGATCAGGTTCACGTACGATTCGCGCACCACGGCGCCTTCCTCGGTCCACGCCACCACCCACGCCGCGCCTTCGCCTTCGGCAAAGCCTTCGGCGTCGGGACCGGCGAATTGCGCGCCCTCGAACATCGGGATCAGGGTCTCGCCGCCATTGGTGGTCTGCGCCAGCGCTTCGACCAGGTAGCCGCGCAAGCCATCGTCGTACTTCCAGGTCTGCGAATCGCCGGTCTTGGCGTTGGCCAGCGTGACGGTCACGCCCGGCAACAGCACGGCCTTGGAACGCAGCAGGCGTTGCAGCTCGACTTGCGAGATCAGCGAAGAATCGAAGTACTTCGGATCGGGCCAGGCGGTGACGCGGGTACCGGACTTCTTGCCGTCGCGCGGCGCCGGCATCGATTGCAGCGGCTCGACCAGGTCGCCGTTTTCAAACGCGATGGTGTGGTAGCCGTTGCCATTGTCATCCTTGCGCCAGACGTTGATTTCCAGGCGCTTCGACAGCGCATTGGTGACCGACACACCGACGCCGTGCAAGCCGCCGGAAAACGCATAGGCGCCGCCCGAACCCTTGTCGAATTTGCCACCCGCGTGCAGGCGGGTAAACACGATTTCCACCGTCGGCACGTTTTCTTCCGGATGCAGGCCGACCGGGATGCCGCGGCCATCGTCTTCCACCGTGATGGAACCGTCCACATTCTGCGTGACGATGATGTTTTTGCAATGGCCGCCCAACGCTTCGTCGGAGGCGTTGTCGATCACCTCCTGGATGATGTGCAGCGGATTCTCCGTGCGGGTATACATGCCGGGCCGCTGTTTGACGGGCTCTAGGCCTTTGAGGACGCGGATGGATGATTCGCTGTAGTCGGAAACTGGTTTTTTAGTGGCCATACGAGGTCGAAGGTGCTAATCAGGCAAATAATCTGCAGGCAAATTGCAGGCGATCTGCAGTCAAAAATCTGGCAAAACACTGTAATTATATACAGTCTTTCCGATCCGTCACGGCGTTTTTACGCGACAGGCCGCGCAACGCCGCCGGGTCGGGAGCTTGCGCATTCTATCCGCAACGGCCCGCCGTGGCGGAAAATTGGCAGCGCCAAGCCGGCCGGCGGATGCGTCAACTGTGGTTAAATGGGAAAAAATATTGCCGATCCGCCCATGATCATGGATAAATTTCCCTTTGCCGTACGGCTGGCGGGTTTTCCGCCGGAAGCCGAGCAAGCCCTGAAGGCCGCCCTGCTGGCCGCGCCGGCCCATGGACCGGCGTATTTTTGCCTGTCCGACCACAGTTTGCAAGACCCGGACCTGGTGCTGGCCCATGGTCCGGACTTGAAGGCCATGGCGCTGCTGTCGTCGATGGCGGCGCCGGGGCAGCGCGATACGCGTCCGGCCCTGGTGCTGGGCGCGCCGGCCGTGCCGCTGCCTTACCCGGTATTGCCGCTGCCGTTCGACCCAGGCCGGTTGCATGTGGAGCTGGCGCAACTGGTGCGGCGCCGCGCCGATGCGCTGGCCCGGCTGGCCGGCGCCGGCCTGCCGCCCGCGCCCGAACGCCGCCGCAGCCCGCGGCTGGATTTCGACCTGACCGACCCGGCCGAGTATGAAGCCATGCGCAGCCCCTCGCGGCGCGGCGCCGTGCTGGTGGTCGATGGCGGCGGCGCCCTGTCGCGGCAAACCGTGGCGGTGATGCGGCCCTGCCAGGTCGCCGTGCTGACGGCGGCCGGCGACCTGTCGGCGCTGGCGGCGTGCAATGACGGCCGGGTCGCGGTGGTGCTGGTCGACACGGCGTTGGCTGGCATCGACGTGTATGCGCTGGGCGGCGCGCTGCGCGTCCAGGGCGGCAATACGCCGCCGGCCGTGGTGGCGCAGGTGGCGCCGCCATTCGCATATGACCCGGTGCGCGCCGGCGCGGCGGGGCTGGCCGGACTGCTCGATGCGCCGCTGGCGGACGGCACGCTGAAAGCCGTGCTGAAAAGGCTGATGAATATCCCGTAAGTCCGATAAGCCTGGTAAGCCTGATAAGACCGACAAGCCCGACAAGACCGACAAGCCCGACAAGCCCTACAAACCCGACAAACGCGACAAGCCGGTAAGGCCCGTGGGCATCGTAAGGCCCGTCAGTCCGATAAGCCGGCAAGCGGCGCTGCCGCGCGGGCCGGCCAGGCAGGGCCGCGACAGCGCGGCCAATCCCTGAAACGGAGGCGAACAGCCGCGAACCGGCCCTAAGGCTGGGCCGTATAAATCGTCAGCCCGGCCGCGTAATAGCGTTCCCGCGGCCCGGACCCGGTTTTTTCGCCGCAGGCGATATCGATGTCGGCGCGGCCCGGCACCAGCGCATAGCGCGCGCCCAGTTGGCGCCAGGCGCCGCCGCCGCGGATGCCGAATACTTCCACGGTCAGCGCGCCGCGCTCTCCCACCGCCGCTTCCAGCGCCGTGGCCCAGGTCGCGGCAAGATTGCCATGGCGTTCGCGCCGCCAGCCCAGATTGGTGTGCCATTGCAGGCGGTCGCCCTGCAGGTCGACGGTCAGCGGCAGGTAGGCGGTCCAGTCGCCGGCCAGGCCGCGCGCCGGTTCGAACTGGTCCGAGACGGCCAGTCCCAGCCGCCATCCGCTGTTTTCCGGCGCCGCCAGCAGGGTCTTTGCCTGGAGCACGGCTTGCGTCAGGCCGCGGTTGCCGTCGCGGCCCTGCAGCCGGCCGGCGCCGGCGCCCACTTCCCAACCGCCGCCAACATTGCAGGCCGGAACCGCCCACCAGTGGGTGTGCCCCACGTCGCGCTGGGTCCAGGTCTCCAGCTGGCATTGGCCGGGATCGAGGATGGGGGCGTCGTCGGTGGTCAGCGGGCGGGCCGCCCAGGCACTCGGCGGTGCGGCGCAGCACCAGGCCAGCAATCCATACAGGGTGTTGCGCGATTCCCGTGACCGTCCCGTCATGCATGGCTCCCGGCGCGTGTTCCGATGCGGCCAGTATAGCAATGGCGCAACGCGCGCGGCGGCGGACGGCGGGCGGCGGCGGGACGCTGTTGCAAGCTGGCCGCAGCCGGCGTTGCGGGCGCGCCGCCGTTGATGGATGGGCCGTTAATCGAGTTCGCCGGCCCCGCCTTTCAGGGCGAACAACTCCACCTTCAGCGCCTTCATGCCGTCCGGCGCATACAGCGCCAGGGCCTGCGCCTTGAGCATGTTGTCGTAGAGGTCATTGCGGTGATCGAACGTGAAGTAATACGTGTTGGGGCGGATCGGCACGTCGTGCGGCACCTGCGCCATGTGGGTCAGCGGGATGCCCGGCAGCGCCATGCCGACCATGCGTTCGACGTCGTCCGGCGCGCCGCACTTGAAGCGCAGCGGCACGGCCGCCACCAGTTCCAGCGCCGGCATGTCGGCGCTGACGGCCACGCACAGCGCCGCGTGGCGGTCGACCTGGGCCGGGTCGATGCGGGTGCGGTAGCGGCCCGGCCGGTCGGGGTCGGGCGGCAAGGGGATCGTGAAGTAGCGCGACGACAGCACGGTGTCGGCCAAATCGCGGATCATGGCGGCCAGCCGCGCAAAGCCGGGGCCCGCGTCGGCATGACGGTAGGCCGGCAAATCGGCCAGCGCATAACGGGTGGAAAACGACATCAGGCCGCCGGCCAGCGTCGTCATGCGCTCGAACAGGGTTTCCGGGTGGTGCTGGCCGTGGCGCGCGCAATGCACCAGCGCCGCGCCGCTGGTGCTGATGGCGCTCAGCATCAGGTAAGACGTGATGTCGCCGCTGTGGAACGACACCACGTCCTTGGACGGTTGCCGGTGCCGTTCGTGCAGCGCGTCGACCTTGGCCTGCAGCTTGTCGACCAGGCCTTCCAGCAGGCGTTGCAGGCGGGTCGCGCCCACCGTCACGGCCGGGGGAATGAACGCCGGATCGGCTTCGAAGCCTCCGGTGGCCAGGCGCCGTACGCGGACCACCGGCATGGCGGCCGCGTCGTCGCCGGCCTCCTGCGGCGCCAGGCGCACGGCCTTGCGCAGGTAGGCGATCTGCTCGGAAGGGGCGCCGCCGTACCAGTCCAGGGTTTCCTGTTCATGGCGCTGGTAGCGGCCCGATGGCGCGGCGCCGGCCGCATGGTCCATGTTGCCGCCGTGCGCGTGCAGCGCCGGCAGCACCGCGCAAATGGTGAACACTTGCTCGTCCTGTGCCAGCTGGTCGAGGTTGAGCGCGGGCGGCAACGCGTCGGCGCCCGGCGCGTCGTAGCACTCGCCGTCGGGGAACACGAGCGACAGCACTTCGGCCTGCAGCATGCCATTGCGCAGGCTTTCCTCGTTCCATTGCACGTGGCGGATGCCCCACAGGTGCGGCTGCACCATGGCGGCCATGCGCTGGGCGCGCGCTTCGTGGTAGCGGTCCTGTTGCTGCAGGTGCAGGGGGCCGAGCGTCAAGCCTTCGGTCCACAGTACTTTGAGGGGCATGCTCATGGTGCGCTCCGGTAGTGGCGGAACCGGCAGCTTGCCGCCGCCATGGCGGTCCGATCTTGCGTTGGCGCAAGTTGCTGTAAAGATAGCCCGCAATAATGGCGGTTCACAGCCGGAGGGGCCATGGAACGATTGCTGCCTTACTATGAACGGGAACTGGTCATGCTGCGGCGCCATGCCGGGCAATTCGCCGCGCGCTATCCCAAGGTGGCGGCGCAATTGCAGCTCGACGAGGGACAGGGCGCCGATCCGCAAACCGAACGCCTGATCCAGTCGGTGGCACTGCTGGCCGCCCGCGTGGCGATGCGCATCGACGACGGCCATGCGCACGTGACGCAAGCGTTGCTGGAATTGCTGTTGCCGCATTATTTGCGGCCATTCCCTTCCTGCGCGGTGGCGCAATGGGTCGCCGGCGCCGCCGCGCCGCGCGGCGCGGAACTCGAATCGGCGCCGGTGGACGGCGTGCCGTGCAAGTTCCGCACGGTGTTCCCGGTCGGGAGCGCGCCGGCGCAGGTGCGCTCGGCGCGATTCGACGCGCTGATCGCGGCGCCGCCCGCCGTCGCGCTCCCGCCGGACGCCTGCGCTGGCCTGCGCATCGAGTTGCAGGCGCCTGGCGCCGATACGGTGCGGCTGTACATCGATGGCGAGGCGCCATTGTGCGCCGCGCTGCGCGACGCGCTCTGCATGCAGGCCGTGCGCGCCTGGGTGGAGCATGGCGGCGCGTGGCTGGCGCTGGCGCGCGTGCCGCTGGCGCCGGCCGGCTTTGCCGATGACGAAGCGCTGTTGCCGGCCGATGGCCGCTCGCATCCGGCGCAGCGGCTGCTGGCCGAGTATTTCGCGTTCCCGGCGAAATTCCATTTCATCGATGTCGACGTGGCCGCGCTGCGCGCCTGTGCGCCGGCGGCCGACGGCGCGTTCGTGCTGCATGTGGCGCTGGCCGGCGCCGGCCCGGATTCGCGCGCGGCGCGGCTGTTGCGGCATGTGTCGGCGGCCAACCTGCTGGCCGGCTGCACGCCGGTGGTGAACCTGTTCCGGCAGCCGGGCGAACCGGTCGCGGTGACCCACGAGGAACTCGATTACGCGGTGCGAGCGCATCCGACCAATCCCGCCGCCTATGAAGTCCTGTCGGTGGACAGCGTGCAGGCGCCGGCGCGGCATGGCGGCGCAGATGAGCCGTTCCAGCCGTTTTATTCGCTGCGCCATGGCGAACAGGCCACGGGGCGCTACTGGATATTGCACACCGACGACATGCTGGCGTCCACCAGTCCGGGGTATGAAAAACGCCTGTCGCTGGTCGACGCGGGACGCATGCCGCTGGCGCTGGAACCGGTGACGCTGTCGCTGCGCCTGACGTGCAGCAACCGCGACTTGCCGGCGCAACTGCGTGACGGCGCCTTGCAAGGCGAAGGTGTCGCGCTGCGTTGCGTGCGCATGCCGTCGCCCGCGTTGCGCCCTCCGGCCGGCGCCAGCCTGCACTGGCGCCTGATTTCCCACTTGGCGCTGAACCAGCGCGCGCTGGCGCCGCAGGGCGTGCAGGCGCTGCGTGAAATGCTGGCGCTGTATGACTTGCGCCAGGATGCCATCACGCGCCGCCAGATCGCCGGGCTGGTGGCGCTGGACCAGTCGCACGCCACCGCATGGCTGCGCCATCCGCGCGGCGCGTCGCTGGCCCATGGCGTGACGGTGCGCGTCACCTTGGACGAGGAAGCCTATGCGGGCAGCGGTATCAGCCTGTTCATCGATGTGCTGGACCATTATTTCGGCTTGTACGTGCAGGTCAACAGTTTCGTGGAACTGGTGGCGGTATCGGCCCGCACCGGCAGGGAATTGAAACGATGCGCGCCCCGCAGCGGCCAAGCCAGCCTGGCGTGATCGGGCGTCTGCTGGCCGAACCGTGGCGCTTCGGTTTCGCGCCGGCATTGCGGCTGCTGTTGCGTTGGTTGGCGGCGCACGGCGTCGCCCAGGACGACGCCTATGCGCGGGTGCTGACCTTCCACAACAGCCTGTCGCTGGCGTTTCCTGCCAGCGAGCTGGCGGCGCTGGACGTGGTGTGGCGGGAAGAAACGGGCGGGGTGGACGCGGCAGGCGTAGTGGACATCGTGCGCATTGTGGATGGCGCGGCGGATGGCGCACTGCCTGGCGATGCTGGCAGCCGAATCGATTGCAGCACCGCCTCGCCTGTGCCCCTGGAAATCGCGCTGACGCCGGCCTTCATCGGTTTGCTGGGCGTCACTGGCGCGCTGCCGCTGCATGACACGCAGCACATTGCCGACCTGCCGCCCGGCGAGCAGCGCGACGGCGTCTGCGCGCTGATGGATGTGCTGTCGGCGCGCATGGTGGCGCTGCATTGCCAGGCTGGCGACTTGCGCCGGCTCGAACATGGCTTGGCGACAGGCGGCGAAGACCGGATGTTGCCGCTGTTGCTGGCGCTGTCCGGCGTGCAGCCGCCGCCCGCGCATCCCTACGACCATGTGGCGGCGCATTACGCGGGCCTGCTGCGCCAGCGCCCCGTCAGCGCGGCCGCGATCGCGCAAGTGCTGGGCGGCTACCTCGGCGTGCCGGTGGCCTGCATCCAGTTTGCCGGCTGCTGGGACACGGTGCCGCCCGCGCGCCGCTCGGTGCTGGGCCGCACGTACCCCGTGCTGGGCCGCGGCGCCATGCTGGGCACGCGGCTGTTCCGCCCGGAACAGGGCGTACGGCTCGACATCGGCCCGCTCGACCGCGCCGGCCTCGATCGTTTCCTGCCCGGCGGCGACGCCGCCACGGCGCTGGCCGCCCTGTTACGGCTGTGCGCCGCGCCCTTGCTGGCGTTCGAAGTGCGGCTGTTGCTGGCGCCGAGCGCGGTCGGGCCTTTGGTGCTGGGGCCGCGTGACAAGCGGCGCCGGTTGGGCTGGGACAGTTTTTTGCCGGACCGGCAAGGCAGGGTGACGAGGAGCGAGGTCCGGTATTGGGTGGAACTGGAATAGCAAGGAGGGTGAAGAATATGGATGGCGCAAGAACATGGATACAGTCGGTGCTGGACAGTGAAAGCCAGCAT